>DPOH01000134.1 GCA_003539755.1 Clostridium sp. | reverse complement strand
TTGAGCGTTTTTCATATCACTCTCTGAAGTTACTCCGAGTGATTTTATAGACGGAATATTCAATCTTCTGATTTGATAATTGTCTTCACCCCCATGTAGTTGTACATGTGTTAACCCGCAATTCTCTGTAATTTTCTGGATTACTTCTACTGATTCATTTACGAAAACACCGATTTTTAACACGTTGGCTGGAAGCTCCTGAATGATTTCTTCCGCTCTCTTTGGAGTGATTTTCCGCTTACTTTCTGCAAAAACAAATCCTGTGTAGTCTGGTTTAAGTTCATTTAAATAATCTATTTCCTCTTCATTTGTTATTCCACAAATTTTAATCTTAACCATAATATAAATCTCCCATATATTCTAATTCAAAATCATTAAAGTAATTGTTTAAGATCCTTATATTCTTTTTTAAATTCTTCATTGAATATATTTCGCATAAAGAATTCTCCAATTAAAACACCATCTGCTCCATAAGATGCAATTTTCTTTAAATCCTCAAGACTCATGATGCCGCTTTCTGATATTAATATTTTATCTTGTGGGACATACTGCTTTAGATTTTTAAAGGTATCAAAAGTTACATTAAATGTTTTTAAATCACGATTATTTATACCTATTACATCACAGTTAAACTTTAATGCCAAATCTAATTCTTCTTTATTATGAACCTCCACTAATGGCTGAAGATTCATGTTTTTAGCTTCATTGTAGTAATCACCTAAAGATTCCTTTAATACTGCTGCAATAAGTAATATACCATCTGCTCCTAAAACTTTTGCTTCATAAATTTGATAATAATCAATTATAAAATCTTTTCTTAATATCGGTGTCTTTGAAATATTTTTTAACTTTAAGATATTTTCATCAGAGCCTTTAAAATAATCTTCCTCTGTTAAAACTGAAAATGTATCGACATCCATGTATTTATAAAAATCATATATTTCCTCAATATTAAAATTCTCCTTAATTATTCCCTTTGAAGGAGAAGCTTTTTTATATTCCCCTATTACAGATAAACCTTTTCTGCTTAAAGCATTCTTGAATTTATTAATATAACCTGTATCATTTTCTTTTTTTACTATTTCTTCCGCTTTGGCCTTTATGATTTCTGTAGGAATTTTATTTTTTCTATCTATCAATCTTAATTTCTTTTTTTGGACTATTTCATCTAATATCATATAGCTCCTCCTTACTATGCTGCTTAATCTGCTTATTGCTTTATTTACTATTTAATTAGAATACTAACATGTAAGCTCTAAATATTTTTCATATGCTTTATTGCTGTCAATAAGCTCCTTAGCCATCTTAATTCCATCTTTAATTGAATCAACAATTTCAGCACAATATAATGCTGCTGCACTATTAAGAATTACAATATCTCTCTTTGGTCCATGCGATCCTTTTAATATATCTATAATAGTCTGAGCATTTTCCTTTGGAGTTCCTCCTTTTATATCATCTATAGAGGATTTTTCCATTCCAAAATCCTCTGGCTGCATTTTATAAAATTTCAAATCTCCATCTTTTAATTCACATACACTTGTTGTAGTTGTTGTTGTAATTTCATCTAAACCATCATCACCATGTACAAGCATAGCTCTGTTTAACCCAAGATTTAAAAGTACTTTTCCTGCACTTTCAAGCAATGAGCCATCATATATACCCATAAGTTGTCCTGTAAGTGGAGCTGGATTCGATAAAGGTCCTATCATATTAAATAATGTTCTTGTTCCAAGTTCCTTTCTTTCTTTAGCTACATTTTTCATAGCACCATTGTATTGTGGTGCAAATAAGAAGGCCATACCTTTTTCCATTATCATTTTTGCACTTTCTTCCTTTGTATAATCAGTTTTTATATTTAGTTCTGCAAGTACATCTGCACTTCCACTCTTACTTGATACAGCTTTATTGCCATGTTTAGCAACATGAGCCCCACCACTTGCTGCAATTATTGCTACTGCTGTAGATATATTAAATGTTTTTCCTCCATCTCCACCAGTTCCACATGTATCTATTAAATTCTTAGGATTATCAATTTTTACAGGTGTATAATTATCTCTAAGAGCTTTTACTGCTCCTAAAATCTGCTCTGGAGTTTCACCATTAACTCTAAGTCCAATTAAGAATCCACCAATCTGTGATGATGTAGCTTCACCTTTCATAATTTGATTTATAACATCTCTCACATTATCTTCAGTTAAAACTTCTTTATTACCTAATTTCTTTATTGCTTCTTCAATTAACATAAAATCACCCCAAATTATTTTTAATTTTAATTAATATCGCTACGCTAGCATTGCCAAAAGTGGCAACATTCTTTTACTTAATTGTCAGCTTAAATCTATGCTTGGCTCATATCACCACATATATTAATTACAAAATTGCTTAAAATATGTTTTCCCTTTGGTGTATAAATAGATTCTGGATGAAACTGTAGACCATATACATCATAATCTTTATGCTTTATTGCCATAATCACATTATCTTCAATAGTTTCTCCTATAATATCTATACATTGTGGAAGAGATTTGTTTTCAACTACAAGTGAATGATATCTCATAACATCTATTTTTCTTGGTATTCCCTCAAACAATCTCTTGCCTTTTACACTGATTTTTGATGTTTTTCCGTGAAATATTTTATCTGCACGAATTACCTTTCCGCCATATGCTTGTGCTATACATTGATGTCCTAAACATATACCAAGGATTGGAAGCTTATCTCCAAATTCTTTTATTACGCCTATACAAATTCCGCTTTCATCTGGATTTCCTGGCCCAGGAGAAATAACTATTCCACTTATGTCCATATTTTTTATATCATCCAAAGAAACCTCATCATTACGCACTACTTTAATTTTTGTAAATTCGCTTAAATACTGATATAAGTTATAAGTAAATGAATCATAGTTATCAATTAAAAGTATCATCTTAATGCCTCCTTTAATGCCATAAGCTTGTTTTGTGCTTCTTCAAATTCTTTTTCTGGAACTGAATCATATACAACTCCTGCTCCTGCTTGAAGATAAGCTTCCTTTCCTATCATTACTATTGTTCTTATTGCTATTGCCATATCTGTATCACCACCATAAGAGAAGTATCCAACAGATCCTGCATAAATATCACGTCTGTATTCTTCAAGTTCTTCGATTATTTCCATAGCTCTTATTTTAGGTGCACCACTTAATGTACCTGCAGGTAGACATGTACTAAGTGCGTCAAATCCATCTAGCCCATCTAATATTTGACCACTGACAGTTGAAGTTATATGCATTACATGCGAAAACTTTTCTATTTTCATAAAATCCTGTACTTCAACTGAACCTATTTTGCTTATCTTTCCAATATCATTTCTAGCTAAATCAACAAGCATTATATGTTCTGCCAGTTCCTTTTCATCTTTAATAAGTTCTTTTTCTAAAATGCTATCCTCTTCAGGAGTCTTACCTCTTGGTCTTGTACCTGCTATTGGCTTATCTGAAACCTTACCATCCTTAAGACTTACTACACTTTCTGGTGATGATCCAATTACCTGATAATCGTCATAATCTAGCAGATACATATAAGGAGATGGATTAACTTCTCTAAGCCTGCGATATATTTCAACAAATGATTTTTCAGTAGTACATTTCATTCTAAGGGATGGAACCACTTGAAAAATATCACCTTTTAAAATATGTTCTTTGCACTTCTTAACATTTTCAATATACTTTTCTTTTGAAGTACAAAGCTCAAATGTTATTTCTGTTTCTTTAGGAAATTCTTCAATGTTTGTTGGTCTTGATAAAAGAGAAAGTATATAATCCTTTTGGTCATCTAATATTTCCTCATAAGATCTTTTATCATCCTTTAAAATATTATCAATAACATAAACCTTATGAGTAAAATGGTCATAGCATATATATCTGCTATATAAATTAAATCTGATAAGTGGTAAATTTAATTCATCTGGATTGTTAAAGTTAAGTTTTTTTTCATATAAGGCACAAGTTTCATAGCCCATATATCCAATTGCGCCACCTTTAAATGAAAACTTATTAGTAGTTGAATCAAAATCTAATCTCACTGCATTTTTAAGTTCATTGATTTCTTCAAGAGTTTCACCCTTTACTTCTTTATAAGGATTTTCTCCTACATAAGAATATCTTCCAAAATAATTTTCTTTAGCTCCACTTTCAAAGATAAATTTTCTTCTGCCTTTTAACCCATTAAAGATTCTTATGGGAGTTACTTCATCTCCCCTGTATTCACTTATAAGTGAAAATACTTTTTCATTATTCTTTTTGTCTTCAAATTCTTTTTTTGTAATGTTAATCATAAATACACCCCAATCCTTTTGGTTGATAGTTAACGATTAATAAGTATCAGACGAATTAAGAGCGGAAAATAATTTGTTTAAAAAAAGAGCCACTTCATTCACTTTGGGACGAAGTGACTCGCTATGCCACCCAAATATAATACATTCTGTAATAAAACAAAACACTTCACCCTATTTAGGACGAAGTGTAAAACTCGTTATACCACCTATGTACATCTAATATCAGATACGTAAAGTTAACTTTATTATATCCTGTCATTTTAACGGCTGACTCCCGTATATCCCTACTATTATTTCAAGATATCACCTCAAAGACCCATTCAATAACAGCTACAGTAACTGATTCTCACCAAAATATCAGATTCTCTTTATACTAAACTCTATTATTTACTATTCTTATCAACGGCTTTAGCTTGAGTTAATTATATTATATTTTACAAATAATTCCTAATTATGTTTTGGTGATATTCAATGATTTCCTAATATTAGATTTATAATACTTAAAAATACTTTTATTTACTCTGTATAAATAAGCATCTCATTTTTATTTAAATCTAAATATATTTGATAGGAAGGGTTATTATAAAACTGCTACCTTTTCCAAGTTCACTTTCTACTTTTATTGAACCATGATGCTTTTCAATTATCTGCTTAGTTATTGCAAGACCAAGTCCACTTCCATTAGTATTAGATACATTACTATCATAAACCTGATTAAATCTACCAAAGATTGATTCATGATTTTCCTTGGCTATTCCTTGACCATTGTCCTGAACTTCTATTTGGATTTCTTCTGCATAATCCCTCAAAAATACCTTAATAAAACCTCCGGAATCAGTAAATTTATATGCATTTCCTACAAGGTTTACAATACACCTTTCAATCTGCTTTTTATCACACTCAATATATTTTTCTTCAACTTCAGGTTCAATTATTAGTTCAATTCCTTTTTGTTCAATATAATCTTTTAATGTTAATGCAGAATCTTCAACTATAGATACTATATCATAAGTGTCTATATTAATCTTATAGTTACTATTTTTCATTTTTGCTATATCTATAATATCATTTATTGTCTCTAGTAGATTATAGCTATTTTTTCTGCATATGCTCATATAATAATTAAGCTTGTCTCTATCTATTCCATCTTTATTATTGTTAAGTTCCATTACAAGCTGACATGTAGATGATATTACATTTATAGGTATTCGTAATTCATGGGATAAATTAATAAAATAGCAGTTTTTATTTTGTTCAGATTGATTTCTGTTATTTAATAATGAACTGCTTTCTATTTTATCAAGTAAGATTCTTCCTTTCTTTGTTACACTACTCATAGGATAATATAATTTCTTAGAAAAAATGCAAATCATCAATACGATGAATATATATACTACATACTTAAGATTATAATTATTTAAGTCATAATTCCACATGTGGCTTAATAAAAGTAAAATTATTATTAATAAAGAAATATTAATTATTAATAGTATAATATTTATATCTTTTTTCATAAAAAACCTCCAAAGTTACTTTTATCACTTAACTTAATTTTACTATTAATTATATTATATTACAAATATTTTAAATTTAAATATTGTTTCTACATTCTTCTAAAAGAAACAAAATAATATTATTATCCAATATTAATTCAGCTTAAAATGAAATTATAAGATTGACAGTGAAATAAATAATTATCTGAAATTTGACAAATATATATGTTAATATATATTATAGAGTTTAGTGTTTAGTTAATCATACTTAAAATATGTAGACATGAAAGGTTGAATAATATGAATTTTAAACAATTAGGTTTAAGTAATGAACTTATAGATATATTAAATAAAAATGGAATAAAAATTCCTACTCCAATTCAAGAAGAGAGTATAGAAATAATAAAACAAGGCAGAGACATAATAGCTGAAGCTGGAACAGGTACAGGTAAAACACTTGCCTTCTTATTACCTATATTTGAAATGATAAATCCAAAGGCTCAAAAGGTGCAAAGTCTTATACTTACTCCTACAAGAGAGCTTGCACTTCAAATATCTAAAGAAGCTGAAAAATTAGCTCAAGGAAAAGAAATAAATATACTTGCTTGTTATGGTGGAAAAGATATAAATCAACAGCTCAAAAAACTTAACAATAATATACATATGATAATAGCTACTCCTGGAAGACTTCTTGATCATATTGAAAGAAGAACTGTAGATTTAAGCGGCATAAAAACATTTGTATTAGATGAAGCAGACCAGATGTTATTTATGGGATTTAAAAATGAAGTTGAAAAGATAATGACTGCAATGCCTAAGAAAAAGCAGATGTTATGTTTTTCAGCTACAATGGACTCTGCTGTTAAAAAATTAGCATACAGATATATGAATGACCCAGCTGTTGTTTCAGTTAAAGAAGAAGAAGTTGATTATAATTCTATAAAACAGTTTGTTGTAGAAACTACAGACAGACAAAAACGTGATGCTTTATGTAAGGTTCTTGATGAAGATAATCCATTCTTAGCAATAATATTCTGTAGAACTAAAAGAAGAGTTGATGACTTAGAAGCTGTACTTCATACTCGAAAATATAACTGCAAAAAAATACATAGTGATGTTCCTCAAAATAAAAGAGAAAGAATAATGAAAGAATTCAGAGAAGCAAAGATTCAATATCTAATAGCAACTGATGTGGCAGCAAGAGGATTAGATATAACTGGAGTTACTCATATATATAATTACGATATCCCAGAAACTATTGAAGGATATATACATAGAATAGGAAGGACAGGAAGAGCTGGTGAAAGCGGAACTACATGTATGTTCATTGGTCCTAAGAATAAAAGAGCTTTAGAAGAAATTGAAGAAGCTATAGGTTTTGAAATTCCAAGAAGAATAGTTGAAATATAAAAAAGCAGCTTATGCTGCTTTTTTATATTAATTATCATATTAACTAAAATAGTATAAGTATCCATCTATATATTTCCAGCCTATAGCCTACGAATTTCCTATTGATAGCTTTCGAATACTTTAAATATTTTCTTCAAGTATTTTATATATCCCCTTAGCTACCCCGTCTTCAGTATTTTTAGCTGTTATGAATTTTGCTGAATCTTTGATTAAAGGAATAGCATTTTCCATTGCAAATGAGTTTGGGAATTCTTCAAACATTGAATAATCGTTAGAACCATCACCAAATACAGCGACTTGTTCCTTACTTATGCCCATTTTTTCTGCAACTTTTGATAGTATCTTGCCTTTAGTTGCATCTTCATGATTTACTTCAATATTAGTAACAAAGCTTGATGATATAGCCAGTCCTTCTATTTTTCTCATATGTTCTTTTACTTTATTTATTTCTTCTTCAGTTTCAGCAAAAGATACAAACTTACCTATTTTAATATCACTGTTAAAAAATTCATCTAAATCAGTAATATATTGCATTTTAATGAAATGCGGATGACTCTTAGCATGATTCATTATATCTTTTATTTTCTTTAAACTAGGATAAAAAGTTCTAGCTCTTTTTATCATTCCTGTTAATGTATCTTTCTTGGAATTGGTTGTATAAAATCCTTTATTAGTATATATCTCAATAGAAAGATTGAATTTCATCATTTCATTTAACACTTCTCTAGCTTTCTCACTATCTATGTATATACCTTCAATTACATTTCCTTCTTCATCTACGAACTCTCCACCATTTAAAGCTGCACATTGACAATTAAGATTATGTTTTTCTATAAATGGTTTTACATCTTCGTATGCACGTCCAGTTGAAATTGCAAATTTTATGCCATTTTTTTGAGCCAGTCTAATTGCTTTTAAATTTTCTTCTGATATATCATGATTGCTTCCAAGAAGAGTTCCATCCATATCAGATGCTATTAATTTTATCATCATTTGCCCCCCTACTTTTATTTTATTATCGTATGTTAATTGTACACTTTAAAAATTATATAAGTTTATTATCCTATATAATTGCTTAAATGTAAATAAAAGTTGCTTAAAGAAAATATGCTTTAAGCAACTTTTATTCTATCTAATAATTAACACACATACTAACAAAATATTAAATGACTTTATATCTTATTATTTAAGAAAATTATTCTTCAATAGAAATAGCTCCTACTGGGCAGCTATCACATGCTTCTCTTGTAGCTTCTTCGTTTAAAGGATCTACAGGACCAGCTTCAGCAACTCCTGATGCAGACATAGAAAATACTTCATCACAAATGCTTACACATAATCCACAACCTATACATGTATTTTCATCAACAAATGCTTTCATTTCACATTTCCTCCTAAATTTCATCTTTAGTATATTTAGAATAACATTAACTAAATAATTTCTAATACAGTAACATTATTAATCGATAATTATTATTTGTCAATACACACTAAATTCTTACAATTATTCATAATTACAATAAGTATATATGTTTTTGATAC
>DPOH01000156.1 GCA_003539755.1 Clostridium sp. | reverse complement strand
TCTCTGAGCTTTCGCATTCTAAATGTTATAAAACCATCAACATTTATCTCCTGCTTTTCACAAATGCAGTCTCGTATCTTTTCTATAATTGCATTTACTATATTTAAACAGTAAATAGAGTTCTCTTCACTAAGATCTTTTTTGAAACTTAAGACATCTAATACAGCTTCTTCAATTTCTAATATTTCATTCTGCTTTAAGAAAAAATAATTATCAATTAAAAACTCTAACATTTCCTTTTGTCTATAATTTTCTATTACTATTTTATATAATATATTACTAACATATAAGTTAATAATATCTTTTATCTCTTCACTATAAGAATTTTCATCACAAATAACTTTAATTATATGGGTCTTTCCTTCAATACTTTCTACAAGTCCTATCAAAATATTCTTTTTCTTAAGTGGTTCTCTTAGCTCCTGCAGGTCTCGACCAAAAGTAAGTTCTTCATTATAAGCTAATTTCAAAATAAGCATGGATTTCACTCCCTTCTTAATATTAGTATGTATGAAAAATCCTCTTATATGCAGATGATTATTTATTTAAATTATTTGTTGACACAGATTTAGCTCAGGTTCAAAATATATAAATATAAATTATTTTTTATAATTTTTAATTTAAATTCATAATATATATTTTAAGGAGGATACTATGCACGCTTTTGTTGATTATAAAATCTCTCTTGAAGAGCTCAAAAATCTTGATAAACTAAATATAAACACTATATGTGTTCCAAAAACTTCAAAAGTATATGAAGCAATTAACGGACACCCTGATATTCAGCTAAATACACTAAAAAATAATTCTTCAGATCAACTTATAATTCACAAAGATATATGTGATGATTTTAAAAAAATTCTAAATAAGAACCACATAAAATATATTCTTTCAAAAAGTTCCTTGTCTAATACATATCCTGGAGATATTATTTTAAATGCTCTAATATTAGATAATTATTTCATTCATACCTTAAAACACACAGATGAAAATCTATTAAAATCTCAAGAATCAAAAACTTTAATAAATGTACCTCAAGGTTATTCAAAATGCTCAGTTCTTCCTGTAAGAGAAAATGCGCTTATTACAAGCGATAAAGGTATTGTAAATTCATTAAAAGAATATAACTTTGATATTTTATTAATTCCTCCTGAAGATATACTATTGCCTTCCTTAAATTATGGTTTTATCGGCGGAGTTGGTGGTATGATTACTGATGACAGGATGGCCTTCTTTGGTGAATTACAACATTATAGATATGGAGAAGAAGTCAAAAACTTCTTATATAAGTATGATGTGAAACCTGTTTTTCTCAGAAAAGGCAAGTTGATTGACAGAGGCAGTTTACTAACCCTTTAGCCATGTCACTATATAATATGATTAATAAAATTTTATGTTACTCCCAGTTTAGGTAATCAAATAATCATAATTATAGCTGTAGGATTCTTTATACTATAATAAAAAACATGTATTTAAAAAATATTAAATGATACATGAAATATTTTTTAAATACATGAATATTTTTATGATTTATATATATATTATAATATAACAGTTGATTCATATGGCACTATAGCCAAGTGGTAAGGCAGAGGTCTGCAAAACCTTTATCCCCCAGTTCAAATCTGGGTGGTGCCTCCACAAAAAGTCAGTAAACTTGGGTATTCCCTTGCTTACTGACTTTTTACATTTATATATATTTAAATTTAATCACTCAATTCTGTAAGACAAAATATTTTACCAGGCTTTACATAAAGCTTATCCACCATAGTCTCTCTTGAAAATAGTTCTTTACTTATCTTCCATTTTAAATAACTATCCAATGCTGAAAATGGTTCATCTAAAAGGATTATTTCTGGATCTGAAATTATCCTTCTCGCCATTGCTACACGTTGTTTTTGACCACCTGATAGTCTATCTGGATATTGATTTTCTAGTCCCTCTAATTGAAAGTTTTTTATTCTTTTATGTTTATTTTCTTTTTGCTGCTTTTTATTCTTAGAAAAAATTTAATATTATCTTCCCTGAATCTGGATTTTCAATTCCTGCTATACACTTTAATGTCATACTCTTACCACATCCTGATGCTCCAAGTAATGCAAAAATCTCATTTTCAGCTTTAAATTTAATTCTTAAAGTAAAATTATTTAGTTTTTTTTCTATATCAACATATAAGGACACTACTTCCACCTCATCTGCACTGCTTTTTTCTTTTCAGGAATAAGATTCATAACTGAAACTATACAAAATGCAAACATCATTATTATTACAACCCATATTCCTGCTTTTAAATAATCTCCGTCTTTCATTACCATAGCTATTACCTGAGATATGGTGCTTGTTTTTCCAGATATATTACCAGCAAGCATAGATGTTGCTCCATACTCTCCCAATGCTCTTGCAAAAGTTAAAATAATTCCTGATAAAATCCCTGGCTTTGCTGATGGTATGATTATTTTCCAAAATATTTTCCTATTAGACATACCAAGAGTCTGTGCTGCATAAATTATATTCATTTCAATCTGCTCAAAAGCACCTCTTGTACTTCTATACATAAGAGGAAAAGATATTACAGTTGCAAATAATGCTGTTTTCACTGAAATAAATAATGTACTCCAATCCATTTCTACTAATATATCCAGCACTACATTCCCCCCTGATGTTTTATAATCTCTTTTGGATAACTTTATTTTAATTAATATATTCAACAATATAACTTTGCTTATGACTAATATAATAATTTAAAAATACATTTATATTATTATTTTTCATTCATAAAGCATGATAATAAAATATTAATTATGTATTAATATAATAACTATCATCTATTACTCACTAATCACAAACATATATTTTTCAAATACTGCTTTTGCTTCATTAATATTATCAAACCTAGTTACTTTTGTACCACTTCCCTTAGCTGAAATCAAAACAACTTCGTTCTTTAATAAATTTGAAACTGAATCTTCTTTTATATATCCTTCTTCTTTTAATTTATTCATCTGCTTTGTTGATGCTGAGAAAAACATATCAACATCAGTTCCTGCAGATTCCTCAATTTGATTTTGTAAAGTCCCAGAACTGTCTGCATTTATTCTTATAGTAATATTAGGCTGATTTTTATTATAAAGTTCTACTATTTCTGTCATAGAATTTTTCAAGCTTGCAGCTACATCTATATTTAATGTTGCTTCTGAAAAAACATCTTTTTCTTTAGCTTCACTACTTTTATTACTTTCTTCTGTAATTTTATCTGCATCACTTCCTGTAGAAGACTTAGTTGTAGTATTACATCCAGCTATAAGTCCTACACCAACTAATGTTAATAGCATCATACTTAAAAATCTTTTTTTCACAATACCCCTCAATTTTCATATTATTCATTACCTATATAACGTATATTATGGTTAATGGGATAATATACATCTTTAGAGATATAGATATTAATTTTAACTAAATAGTCAAATAAAATAATATTTACTTTATTCCATATATTTTGGCTTTTATAGATAAAAATCACAGCACAATTAATTGTAATTTTTATCCATAAAGGTTATAATAATTATAGTTTACACAAAATTAAATGTATTAGGAGATGAACTTCATGGATAGCCTAACAACTTATGTTAACAATA
>DPOH01000356.1 GCA_003539755.1 Clostridium sp. | reverse complement strand
CCTATAGCAAATGGTGCTGCTCCACAAATTGATGGGGAAACTCCTAGTATAAGAAGATGTTATATTCTTAGAGAATCTACTATAAGAAAAATTAATGAGCTTAAAATGATGGATAATGATATTAATGTTTGCGTAAGTACAATAGTAGACTTGGCCATTGACTATTATCATAGAAATATTACAAGCTCTAACAACTAAATGAATTTATATTTTTTATCCATATATATAATCCAGGAGGTGAGTATCATGGAAGTTAATGAATTAATAAATCTGATAGTGAATAATGGCTTTCCTGTTGCTGTAGCAGCATATCTGCTTATACGCTTAGAGAAACAGATTAATTCTCTTGCTGGTTCAATTAATAAACTTAATACCATAATTTCAACTAAGCTTGGAGTTGTTATTGATAATGAACCTGATGGTGATCCTGGGAAGGTTGCATGATTAATCAATTATATTTAATAAAGTTATAACTTTAATTTCTAGCCAAATCTCAATATCATATGATAAGAATCAGTAGTATGAGATGAACTCCATAATTATAGTTCCTAGTAAAATCTCGATATGCTATAATTTAGAAAGATCTGTAGTATAATATAGTAAAGTTATAGTTCCTAGTAAAATCTCGATATGCTATAATAATGTTGAGTTCCAATCTCAAACTAAGTTCGTTATAGTTCCTAGTAAAATCTTGATATGCTATAATATGACAGGAATAAACAACGACCAAGAATTAGTTATAGTTCCTAGTAAAATCTCGATATGCTATAATAAAACTGAATTAAGAAGAAAAATCTTTAATGTTATAGTTCCTAGTAAAATCTCGATATGCTATAATCCTATTAAAAAGATGTTATCTACACTGTTTGTTATAGTTCCTAGTAAAATCTCGATATGCTATAATACAGGTGAAAACATAACTTGTGAAAATACAGTTATAGTTCCTAGTAAAATCTCGATATGCTATAATGAAGTTTTAGATGGGAAAATAGAATTATCTGTTATAGTTCCTAGTAAAATCTCGATATGCTATAATTCTTCTGTTACATATAAAGAATTCATATATGTTATAGTTCCTAGTAAAATCTCGATATGCTATAATTGATAAAATATTCATAAATGAAATAGGTGTGTTATAGTTCCTAGTAAAATCTCGATATGCTATAATAGAAACTAAAACCCCCCTGTAATTTACTAACTTACAGGGGGTTTTACTATTTAAAAAATACTTAATTGCGTTGCTTTAACTTTTCTTTCTTGTGCTTTTGGTTTTCCTACAAGAAATTTCATTTTCGCATATTGTTTTTCTGTTATTTGAAGATATCTTACAGAACCTTTTTGAGGTAAGTTGCGCATAAGCCTTGATATATGCTTATTAGTTGCTTCATTTCCATTGCATATTCTCGAATAAACTGAAAATTGAACCATATTATATCCATCATTAATTAGAAATCTTCTAAATTTTTGATATTCTTTTCTTTCCTCATATTTTACTACAGGCAAATCAAAAAATACTAATAATCTCATAAATCTACTACTCATATAAATGATATTCCAATTTTTTTATATAGGGCAATTTCAATAATTCATAATTCTTTTTATTACAACAAGCTGAATAAGAAGCTATAACTATATCTATTGCGTTCAAAATTGATTGATTTTGTCCATCTATAATACACTCATAGTTTAGAAGATCTATTAATTCAATTCTATTTTCCTTTGTAAAATCATCACTATCTCTCATATTTTCATAAACCCATAAATCAACTATAGGTCTGAAAGGTTCAATAAAATCATCAGCTAAATTAAAGCTGTTTAACTCACTACAGTGGTTAACTCCTAATGCGCAGTTGAATCCATATGCAGTTAAAGCTCTAGCAACAGCACTTCTCATAATTGTGTATCCATAATTAAGTCCAGCATTAATTATATCTGAATCTTTTCTTTTAAATTCTTCACCAAATAAACTTGTAAAATAATACTTTGCTCCAACTGCTTCTCTGTTATTTTTATCTCCGCTTTCAACTTTCTCAGATAGTTTATATAAATGCTCATAGCCTTTTAATTTAAGAAGTTCAAGACACTTTCCTTAATTCTTTAATTTTCTCATAACAATTTCTTGCCATATCCTTTTATTAAATGCTGCACTTGAGTCTAATTGTTCTTTTATTATTTTATAAGCCTTATAGTGCGAATTAATTGGCAAAACTATTGCATTGGGCAAATGTTTTTCATCACATAATATTGTAGCTACATTATTTTCTGCAAGATTTAAAAGTAATCTATTAGTTAATCTAATTCCTACCCCATCTATTACTAAAGTAGAAATATCTTCAATAGGTACATTATAGCATTCATCGTTAGTTATAGTCATACTATTATTTTTAACTGCAAGATTTGCAGGATTTGAAATTATTATGCTTCTAAAGCTCAATTTTATTTACCACCTTTTACTTTATAATATCTTCCAAGCACATTAACTTCATATTTATTTAATTCAGCCACTCCTGATTTTATACCAATTCCCCTTGCTCTTGATGAGTTATCATGAGCTTCAATAGCAAATGATGCTGTAGCTCTATCAAAGCTATTGAAATATCCAAAGAAACCTTTTTTCTTTTTATAATTTATTTCTATTAAATCATTTTTATATATTGAAAATTTGAATTTATATTCTTCTGTAATCTCTGTCCAATCTTTTTCACTTTTCCCTGCTAATGCTGCTTTTTTAGGTATAATTCCTTTTGCAATATCTATTCGATATACTGGTACTGAATAGTAAACTCCATCCTTTTCATAAATATCTACTCTTACTATTCCATCTTTCTGTACCTTTCCCTTGTTTAAATCAAACATATCTTTAGCAATTAAATTTGTAATTATTTTTATACTTTTTACAACAGGACCTAGTTTTCCACTTTTAGTAGGTTTTCTAAATCCATTTTCAAATGCCTTTTTTGCATTTCCATCGTGTTCAACTAATTGTATTCTTATTGCATCATATAATTTTTTATCACTCATATAGTTATAGACATTATCCATATCAGATAATTTTAAATCACATAAATTCTTCTTTACAATAGACTTATTGTCTTTAAAAGCATTAGGTGAATATATAGTTTCTTTAAATAGCATTCCACCAGCTTTTCTATCTGGAATCCTCGCTACAAATATAGGTCTTACAGTATTCTCAATAAATTCATCATCATAAGATTCAAATGATGATTTTTTAAGTTCTTCTTTTGGATTATTACTTAATCTAAGATTTAATTCTTGTGTAAATCTTCTCTTTGGTCTTGGTAGCACATCTTCTATTATTACTTTATATTC
>DPOH01000249.1:2834-3783 GCA_003539755.1 Clostridium sp. | reverse complement strand
ATATTTAAAAGATTATTTCAATATGTAATAAAGAATTATAAAATTCATTGTATTTTTGTAGTTATTTTTATTTTAATAAGTTCCTTAGCTAATATTGTTGGAACTATGTTCATGAAGAGTTTAATTGATGTATATATAGTACCTTTTATAAATGATGCTGCACCAAATTTTGTACCATTATTAAAAGCATTAGGTATGATGGCTGCATTTTATTATATTGGTGTACTAGCTACTTGGGCTTTTAATAGAATAATGATTACTGTATGTCAAGGAACAATGAAAAGTATAAGAAATGATTTGTTTGCTCATATGGAAAAGTTGCCAATAAAATATTTTGATACTCATGCACATGGTGATATTATGAGTATTTATACTAATGATACAGATACATTGAGACAGCTTATTTCACAAGGTATTCCTCAGGTTATTGCAGGAATTATAACAGTAACAGGTGTACTTATTTCTATGATTATACTTAGTATTCCTCTTACAATACTTACTTTGCTTATGGTTGGATTAATGTTTATTGTTACTAAATATATTGGTAAAAAGAGTGCTAGTTATTTTATAAAGCAGCAGAAGAACTTAGGTAAGGTAAATGGATTTATTGAAGAAATGATGGAAGGGCAGAAAGTTGTTAAAGTATTCTGCCATGAAGATGAAAGCATAAAGGATTTTAATAATTTAAATGAAGAGCTTTTTGATAGTGCAAATAATGCTAATAAGTTTGCTAATATTTTAATGCCTGTAATGGGGAATATGGGAAATATAAGTTATGTTTTAACAGCAATAGTTGGGTCTATCATTGCCATATATGCTTTTGGAGGCTTTACACTAGGTGCCTTAGCATCATTCTTACAATTCAATAAGAGTTTTAATATGCCTATAGCTCAATTATCTCAACAGTTAAATGGTCTTGTAATGGCTCTTGCTGGTGCTGAAAGAATAT
>DPOH01000249.1:0-2775 GCA_003539755.1 Clostridium sp. | reverse complement strand
TTGCTGGTGCTGAAAGAATATTTGATCTTTTAGATGAAAAGCCAGAAGTTGATGAAGGATATGTAGAGCTTGTAAATGCTGAAATTGCAAGTGATGGAACCATAAAAGAATCCTCAAAAAGAACTGGAGCATGGGCTTGGAAGCATTATCACAAAGCAGATAATACTACAACTTATCAAAAGCTTGAAGGTGATGTGGTATTTGAAGATGTTGATTTTGGATATAATGATGAAAAAATCATATTACAGGATATAAACCTTTATGCGAAACCTGGAGAAAAAATTGCATTTGTTGGTGCAACAGGAGCAGGTAAGACTACAATTACTAACTTAATCAATAGATTCTATGATATTCAAGAAGGTAAAATAAGATATGATGGAATAAATATACAAAAGATTAAAAAGGATGATTTAAGAAGATCATTAGGTATAGTTCTTCAAGATACTCATTTATTTACAGGAACAGTTATGGAAAATATACGTTTTGGTAAATTAGATGCCACTGATGAGGAAGTAAAAGCAGCAGCTAAGCTAGCTAATGCAGATTATTTCATAAAGCACCTTCCAGAAGGATATGATACAGTTTTAACAGGTGATGGAAGCAATCTTTCTCAAGGACAAAGACAGCTTTTATCTATAGCCAGAGCAGCAGTTGCAGATCCACCAGTATTAATTCTTGATGAAGCTACATCTAGCATAGATACAAGAACTGAAAAGATTGTTCAAGAAGGTATGGATAATCTTATGAAGGGTAGAACAGTATTTGTAATAGCCCATAGATTATCTACAATCAAAAATTCAGATGTTATTATGGTTTTAGATAAAGGAAGAATCATTGAACGTGGAAATCATGATAGTTTAATTGATAAGAGAGGAATTTACTATCAATTATATACTGGAGCTTTAGAACAAGATTAAAATAAATTTTAATTATAAAAAATAACAAAAAAATATAGAAGAATTTTAAACTCAACTTGTTGTCTGAGAATATAGTAATATATTTGTAGAAAAAGTTATAACCATGAAAGGTTATATTAAAAATACAATTTTATTATATTTTCGCTAAAAAAGTTGAGTTTTTTAATATATTGTAATTTATTAAGAATATAGAGTATAATTTTAATGGGCATGTCCTAATTTTGCAACTTGTTGCGATATTCAAAGCTATATGGTCATATTGGGTTGTTTTATTAATTTAAAATAAAATATTTTTTATAAGGGGATTGAGGTATATGAGATTTAAGAAAATTGGTACAAGAATGTTAAGTATATTGTTATCATTTAATTTACTTATAATGATAACGATATTATTAGTAAGCTACAAAAGCAGCAAAGATATTTTAGAAAGTCAAATTGAACAGAATATGTATTCAGAACTTACAGTTAATTCTAATTTAATAGAGCAGCAGTTGAGTGAGGTTCAGAATATGGCAGAACAGACTGCGCATGTAGTAGAAGAAACATATAAAACAACAAATATAAATGAATACGAAGCATTTATTGGTAAAACAATACTTCAAAATAATCTTGTTACTGGAAGCGGAATATGGTTTGAACCATATGTGTATGATGAAAATAAGGAGTTTATGGGACCATACATATATAAAGAAGATGGTAAAACCGCAATGACTTATGAATATAGTAATAGTGAATATAATTATTTTGGATATGATTGGTATAAAGATGGGCAAAATAGTAAAGATAGAAAACCTAGATTTACTAATTTATATTATGATGACGTATCAGACACAATAATGTCGACATGCGTTGTTCCAATGTATAATGGGAACAATTTTATAGGAGTTATATCTGTAGATATTGGAATTTCTACAATTCAGGAATTGGTAAACTCTATTAAAGTTGGACAAACTGGTAGTGCATTTTTGGTAAATGGTGAAGGATTTTATGTAACTAATGATGATTCTTCTAAGATAATGAAAGAAAATATTAAAGAAGATAGTGATTCTAATATAGCTAATTTTGCTCAAAAGATGTTTGCTAATAATGATAATGGTTATGAACAAGTAGTTTTGAATAATAAAAAAAGTAACTTATATTATAAGACAATAGATGGGGTTGATTGGAAGATGGATTTGAACATTTCCAATGAAGAAATAAATGAACCGGTTAAATCTTTATTGTTTAAATTATCTATTATATGCATGATATCATTGTTAGTAACAATAATGGTTATTGCATATGTTGTAAGATACATAACTAAAAATATACAGAGAGTAAATTCATTTGCATTAAGTTTAGCAGAAGGAGATTTTACTACTGATATGATAGAAGTAAGATCTGAAGATGAACTAGGTCAGATGGGTAATAATCTTAATAAGATGTTAAATGAAAATAAACACATGATAGAAAATATAGCAAAGGGTTCTGAGAGTATTACAACAAATAGTGATGAGTTAAGTGCTGAAACAGTTAAATTATCAAAAAATTATATTAAAGTAGAGGAATCAATTAAATTTATAAATGAAGAAGTAATGAGCACAAGTGCTGCAATAGAAGAATTAAATGCTTCTGTAGAGGAAGTAAATAATTCTATAGAAGTATTAGTTGAAGAAGCTGAAGAAAGTTATAATATGTCTTCAGATATAAAAGCAAGAGTTGAAAAAGTTGGACGTAAAACACTTGAGTCTTATAATAAAGCTATAAAGTTAACACAAATACATGAAAATAATCTAAAGACAAGCATAGAAAATGCTAAGGTTGTGTCAACAATTGGAACTATGGCAGAAGCAATATCAGAAATTGCTGAACAGGTAAA
>DPOH01000037.1 GCA_003539755.1 Clostridium sp. | reverse complement strand
CTCAAAACATATCTACACTAACTGTTTGGTCTAGGACGTCAAGTTGAAATAAACAAACAACATACTCTTCGTCGACAGCTACAGATATGTATAAAAGAAAGTCAATATATGCTACAAATGATAACTGGACTATTGTAAGTAAATCAAAATCAGAAGAAGAATAAGTTATCAATATATGAATAAATAAAATATAAGTATCAATATATGAAATATGTAGCAAATAAGAAATAATTGTTGAAGTGTTATATACAATTGTTATATATTAAAATATGTTGGTACTTTTAATTATGAATTTAAAGTATGGAATTTATAATTAAAAGTGTACAAAATAAAAGCTAATAAACTAATATATTTATAAAAAATGAAGACAATATATTTAGCGGAAATTAGAAAGGAATAGATATGGACAATTTTTCAAATGTGTCAGATTGTAAAGGCTTTGTACAAGAAGAAAAGTATGAAAATTTAACATTAAGAGATGCGCAGATGATTATGGTTAATATTCTTAAGGAAATAGATAAAATATGTACTAAACATAATTTAAGATATTTCTTAGATGCAGGAACATTAATAGGAGCAGTAAGGCATAAAGGATTTATTCCATGGGATGATGATGTAGATATTGGAATGCCTAGAGAAGATTATAGAAAGTTTTTAGAAATAGCCCAAAAAGAGCTTCCAGATTATTTGTTCCTTCAGACTTTTGAAACTGATAAGTATTATGATATTTATCAAGTACCTTCTAAAGTCAGAGATAGTAGAACATTGATATTTGAAGAACATGTACCCAAAAACGAAAAAATGAATAATGGATTATTTGTTGATGTATTTCCATTTGACAGTTTACCAAAATCTAAGACTGTTTATAAGGTACAAAGAAAAATGAGTGAATTTATTTTAAGAAGCTATGTAAGACTTAGAGATAAACCAGAAAAACTTTCTTTTAAGAATAAAATAACTTTTACAATTTATAGAGTTATAACAAGTATATTTAAAACTAAAAATAGATTAAAATTCTTTGATTTCTTAATAAAATGGAATGATACGAAATCACCATATATTACATATGGTGTAGATACAGCATGGAGTGAATATATTCATAAAAAAGAAGATTATTTTGAATTAATAAGATTAGAATTTGAAGGTGAAAGATTTTGTGCACCTAAAAATTATGATGCTATTCTGTCAAGATTATATGGAGATTATATGACTCTTCCTAAAGAAGAAGATAGAGTTTGGCATGCAAAAGAGCTAAAAAAATTAAAAAATATTAATATAAATTAAGGAGTAATTATGACTAGTCAAATTAATAACAAGATTAAAGTATTATTATTAATATCTATTTTAGCTATTATAATGGGCGTATTTAATGGTAATTATATAATTCCTGTTATGTTTATACTAACATTAGTAGTAGGTTCATATTTCGTAAATAATGAGATATATGATACTTTATACATGGTACTTTTAGTAGCAAGTTTTTATGATTATGCATTATATGTCCCAAGGGTTTCTAGTGCATATATGTTTCATATAGTACTTGGAATATTTTCATTACTATCAATATATAAGCTTATAAAAGATAAAACTATATTTGAGAAGATAGATAAAAAGATTATTATAATATATATCATATGGTTTATTTATATGTGCTTAAGTATAACATGGTGTTTGAGTAAATCACTTTCTATTAAATATATTGCAATATATTTAATGATGTTTGCATTTATAGGAAACATTATGATATACAATATTTCAAAAGAAAGAATGGAAAAGACATTTAAGATTGTATTATTTTTAATTTCACTTATTACAATAATTGGCTTTATAGAAGTTTTATTAGGAAAACAATTGCCTATAAAGCATTATGCTGATGCATTTATGGAATATCTTCCTCAAAAGGATCAAAACCAAATAAATGCAAGACCTATGGCGTTTTCATTTAATCCTAATAATCTAGCAGCTACTTTAGCTATATTAATGCCTTTCTGCTACTATGCAGTATATAAGATGAAAAGCATAATAGCAAAATTATGGTTTACTGTTATTTCAGGAATGTCATTTATCCTAATAGGAACAACTACATCAAGAACTGGATATGTAGCTGCTGTTATTGGAATTGTTATTTATTGTTTATATTCTATATGTAATGTAAGAAGACTTGGTGTAAAGAATCTTATATTCCCTGTTATTTTAGCAATATGTTTAGCTTTATCATATAATTATAGCTATCTTGTAATGAATGTAAAGCCTGTTGAAGGAAAGACTGTAGTTCAAAATGGATTAGCAGATAAAATGAGTACTTTAGAAGAACAGGAAATTACAGTTGGAGGAGAGGGATCTCTTAATGTAAGAGTTACTATAATTCAAGATGTAGTTAAAGGCATTGTTAATGAACATAGATATCAAGGATATGGGGTAGGTAATGTAGAACAATTCATCAAAGACCAAGGAAATACAGGAAACATATATAGCCCACACTGTTATGCAATAGAAATACTTGGTGATTTTGGAGTGTTTGGAATATTGCTTTATGGAATCTATTACTTATATTTGGTTATTCAAAATTTAATCTTAGCTATTAAAAATAAGAGTGTTGAATGTTTTGCAGCATTTACAGGTTTAATGATATTTGCACCAGCAAGTTTTGGACCTAGTTCAATAACATATGTATTTTCATATTGGCTATTAGTAGCATTATCAATTTCTACAATACAAGTATATAAGAATAGATAATTTTCAACACATATATTTTATTTAAACAAGTCTAAATATTAAAATATAATAAGTAACATATACGTAAAATAAAAAGTGTAGAATAATAAATTATTTCTGCACTTTTTATTTTGCTTTTATTAAGATCTGTAATCTATAGATAGATGAGTATATTCATATTAGAACTGAATATTTAAGAATAGTAATGTTTATATTATTAATACTGATAATGAACTAATTTATGAATAAAAAATGTTTTGGGTTTATTTCATCTTTAGAAATTAAATAATTTAATTATATTTCCAATATACAATAAATCTTAAATAATGATATGAAAGGAATTAATTATTGAAATAGCTAATAGTCTATGGTATTCTCATAATATTGATAGAGGTGATTTTAATGGGAAATTGTTTAGTGCTTTTAACTAAAGTGTATCCTTTTGACAAAGGGGAAGAATTCATAGAAGATGAAATAAAAGAATTATCGCATGCCTTTGATAAAGTGATATTGATAGCTACTAGTACAGCTGATAATGCAGTTATGACTAGAAAAGTACCAGAAAATTTTGAAGTACATAGAATAAAATCTTCTTTTATAAAGAAGAAGATAATTAAGAATTCTATTAAACTATTTTGTACAGGGCAAGATAAAGAGTACATATCAAAAGATGAAAAATATGATGTAAAAGGATCATTAAAAAAGAGAATTTATTTAGAGTATTTTATTGCTAAAGGATTAAGTGTGTATGATGAATGTATGAATATTTTAAAGAAAACAGATATATCATCATATGAAAGCATAACTTTTTATAGTTACTGGCTATACGATACGGCTTTAGCTGCAATAAAGTTAAACAAGTTGTATAATAACAAAAGAAAAAAAACAGTAAGCAGAGCTCATAGATATGATTTATATGCAGATAAAAATTCTATGAATTATATTCCGCTTAGATATTATATATTAGAGAACATTGATGCTGTATATCCATGTTCTGAAGATGGAAGCAATTATTTAAAGAAACTGTATCCAAATTACTCTAATAAAATTAAAACATCATATCTTGGGACTAGAGACCATGGGATTGCAGAAGTAAATAATAATAAAGAATTTACAATAGCAAGCTGCTGTCATGTATCAGCAGTTAAACGTGTGGATTTATTAGCTAAAGCATTAAAATTTTTAAATAATGATTCAGATTTAAAAATTAGATGGATTCATTTTGGAGATGGTGATGGTTTAGATGAAATTAAAACTTATGCACAAGAAAATCTTACGAATATAAATGTAGATTTTAAGGGGAATGTAAAAAATACAGAACTTATGAATTATTATAAGAATGAATCTATAAACTTATTTGTTAACACAAGCAGTTCTGAAGGGCTTCCAGTAAGCATAATGGAGGCATGTTCCTTTGGAATTCCTATAATAGCTACAGATGTTGGCGGTACATCAGAAATTGTAATAGAAAATAAAACTGGTATGCTTTTAGATGTAGATTTTAAACCGGAAGATTTAAGTGATAAAATCAAAAAGATGGCATTAATGAGTAAGGATGAAGAGCTTGCTTACAGGAAAAGATGCCGTGAATTTTGGCAGGAACACTTTTTTGGAGAAAATAATTTTAAAAAGTTTACTAGTGACATTAAATAAATGAGTTATATATCTAGTATATATAGTTTCCTGTATAAAAAGGAGAGAAGAGATGAATATTGTTAATAGAATAATAAAAAGGTTATTTGATATAGTAGCTTCAGGAATTGGAATAATAGTTTTAAGTCCTTTACTTTTAATAATCGCATTGAGAATTAAAACTGGTTCAGATGGCCCAGTATTTTTTAAGCAGGTTAGAGTTGGGAAAGATGGTAAGGAATTTGAGATACTTAAATTTAGAACAATGGTAGTTAATGCTGAAAAGCTTGGTAGACAAATTACTGTTGGAGCTGATAATAGAATTACTAAAGTTGGAGGCTTCTTAAGAAAATATAAGTTAGATGAACTTCCACAACTATTCAATGTTTTTAAGGGAGATATGAGCCTTGTAGGACCAAGACCAGAAGTACCAAGATATGTAGCAATGTATACAGAAGAGCAAAGAAAGGTATTAAGTGTAAAGCCAGGGATAACTGATTTAGCTTCTATAAGATATAGAGATGAAAATGAACTTTTAGGTAAGGCAGAGAACCCAGATGAATTTTACATTAATACTATAATGCCTGATAAACTTGCACTAAATATGGAATATATAAAGAAGAGTAATGTATTCTATGATATATACATAATAATAGAGACAATTATAAAATGTCTGTAGAAAAATAATTAACAGATAATATTAATATTGTGCATAATATTTGTTTGCATTATGAAATATGTGTATAATTTTAAAGAAGTAGATTTTAATATTATATAAAGAAGGTTGAGAAATAATGAAAAAATTAAGATTTGCCATAATTGGCTGTGGAAGAATATCTTATAAACATGTTGAAGCTTTATCAAAGAACATAGGAGAAGCAGAATTAGTTGCTACTTGTGATGTTGTTTTAGAAAAAGCAGAAGCTAAGAAAAACGAGTATATAGAGAAGACTGGTGCATCTGCAGATTCAGTTCATGTATATACTGATTATAAAGAAATGATGGAAAAAGAAGATATTGATGTTGTTACTATAGCAACTGAAAGTGGATACCATGCTGAAATAGCTATATACTGTATGAATAAAGGGGCAAGTGCACTAGTTGAAAAACCAATGGCTATGTCAATTGATGATGCAAATGAAATGATAAGAGTAGCTAAAGAAAATAATGTTAAACTTTGCGTATGTCATCAAAATAGATTTAATAAGCCTATACAAAAATTAAGAAAAGCAATGGAAGCAGGAAAGTTTGGTAAATTAGTAAATGGTACTGCTAGAATCTTATGGAACAGAAATATGGGTTACTATGACCAAGCACCTTGGAGAGGTACGTGGGCTTTAGATGGTGGTACTTTAATGAATCAATGTATACATAATATCGATTTGCTTCAATGGATGATGGGTGGAGAAATCGAAAGAGTTTATGCAGAATGTGATACATTTTTAAGAGATATAGAAGCAGAAGATTTTGGTGCTATAATTATAAGATTTAAAAATGGAGCTATTGGTATTGTAGAAGGTTCTGCATGCGTATATCCTAAAAACTTAGAAGAAACATTAAGTATCTTTGGTCAAAATGGTGCTGTATGTATAGGTGGTCTTGCAAATAACGAGTTAGAAACTTGGAGATTTGAAGGCGATGATGAAGAAGCTATAAAAGAAGAAGTAAATGTTAAAATCGAAAATGTTTATGGAGAAGGTCATACTCCATTATTTAAAGATTTAATAGATGCTATAAATGAAGATAGAGAGCCATTAGTTAGTGGTGAAGAAGGTAAGAAGGCTATGTCTATAATACTTGCAGCTTATAAATCAAGAAAGACTGGAATGCCTGTACAATTTCCATTTACTGAATTTAAGACAACTGATATGGAAGAACAATTCCGTGGAAGAATTGAATTTAGAAATAAGGAAAATAATTAATATTTATTATGAAAACGCCTTAGGGCGTTTTTTATGAATTAAAAATTATATATTTAAACAAAAATAAACCTGAGAAACTCAGGTTTATTTTTGTTTAATTTTCTAATGTTGATGATTTTATATGTGAATTTTTCTTCATTGGAAAAATTATATATCCTATTAATAGAGCAATAATTGTTGGTAATAACCATGCAAATCCTGCATTTCCTAAAGGAATGAATGAGAGATTTATGCTAGGTATTATTTCTAATACACCAAATATTAATGAAACGTAAACAGCTAGTCTTACTGCTTTATCATTAGTTATGATTTTATTAAATAATGTAGTAAATACTAATGTGATAGCAACAGGATATAGGATGCTTAATACAGGAGCTGAAATAACAACTATTTTATCTACACCAAGTGATCCAATTCCAATACTTATTAATGAAATTACTATTGCATTAAAGTTATATGATAATTTCCCTTTTGTAAGTGTTTCAAAGAAAGATGCTCCAGCAGATAATAATCCTATTGATGTACTTAAGCATGCAAGAGCCATTGCTAATCCAATAATTATAGAACCCATATTTCCTAAAACACTATTTGAAATAAATAATAACAGATTTGATTTAGTAAGTTCTCCTGTAAAAATTCCAGTTGTTTGAGCACCTAAATACATTAATCCACCATAAACAAATGCTAAACCTACTGTAGCAACTAATCCTGCTTTTAATGTCATAGGGATAACTTCTTTTTTTGAATAACCTTTTGCTAAGATACTTGAAGAAATCATAGTAGCAAATAATAGCCCGCCAAGTGCGTCCATTGTTTGATATCCTTCTTTAAATGATGTAGCAAATACATTAACTGCACCAGTATCTAATACTTTACCAATTGGAAATATTATACCTTTAATTATTATTACTGCAAGAAGAATTAGTAATAATGGAGTAAGGTATGTACCTATTGTATCTATAATTGATGATTTTTTTAATACAAAAATCAAGTTTATTGCAAAATATATTACCATCCATACAATTGGTGATATTTTAGGGAAATTAGGTAATATAGCTAATTCATAAGTAGTTGCTGCTGTTCTTGGAATAGCAAGCATTGGTCCTATAGCAATAAATAAAATAGTATTTAGAACAATGGCGAATTTAACACCTATTCTTGAGGCCATTGATTCAAATGTTCCATTACCTTTACTTACAGCGATTATAGCAAGTAGTGGTAGACCTACTCCTGTACATATAAATCCTATGCTTGCAATTATATATTGGCTTCCTATTACATTCCCTAAAAATGGAGGGAATATTAAATTTCCTGCACCAAAAAACATAGCAAATAGTGCAAAGCCTATTATTAAAATATCTTTTGAATTCTTTTTCATAACATGTTTCTCCTAATTTAATTTATATACTGTTCTCATAAAATAACTTTTTTAAATACCTAAATAAATAATTATGTACTAATCTTAACATTTAATTATTAATTTATCAACAAAAAAATACAAAAAGGAACTATAACGTTAACAAAACATCAAAAAAATTAAATATTATGTATTAAATATTATATTTGTGTGAATTATTTGTAAATTTATATGGCTAAGTATTTCATTATTTCAAATAGGAATAATATAGAAAGAATACTAGGGATATGTTCAAGTGAATTGATTTAGTGGTACAAAAGTGATAACATAATGATGAAAAGGATTAAAATCTTTAATGAGAGGACGATAAAAATGAAAGTAAAAAAGGCTATTATACCAGCAGCAGGGCTTGGAACTAGATTTTTGCCAGCAACAAAAGCGCAACCTAAAGAGATGCTTCCAATTGTTGACAAGCCAACTATTCAATATATTATTGAAGAAGCAGTTGCCTCTGGAATTGAAGAAATTCTTATTATTACTGGAAGAAATAAAAAGTGTATAGAAGATCACTTTGATAAATCAATAGAATTAGAATTAGAACTTGAGAAAAGTGGTAAGAAAGAATTATTAGAGATTGTTAAGAATATTTCTGATATGGTTGATATACATTATATAAGACAAAAGGAACCAAAAGGATTAGGGCATGCAATTCATTGTGCCAAAACTTTTGTAGGAAATGAACCATTTGCAGTATTACTTGGTGATGATATTGTACAAGCAAAAACACCATGTTTACGTCAATTAATGGATCAGTATGAAGGCACACAATCATCTGTTATTGGAGTACAAATAGTACCAGAAAATGAAACACATCGTTACGGTATTATTGACCCGTTAGAAAAAGAGGGACGTCGTTACCAAGTGAAGCAATTTGTTGAAAAACCAGCTCCAGGTGAGGCACCTTCAAACTTAGCAATTATGGG
>DPOH01000038.1 GCA_003539755.1 Clostridium sp. | reverse complement strand
AAACAGATTTTATGATAACAAATCAAAGATATACTGATAGTGATAAGTACTACAGATATATATCAAGTATAAAGCAAAATTCATATAGACTTTTAAAATTAGCCAATAATATGATAGATATAACTAAAATAGAAGGGGGCTTTTTTGAAATAAATATAGGAAATTACAACATAGTTGAAGTAGTTGAAAATATAATCCAATCGGTAGCTATATATATGAAGGATAATAAGAGAAATCTTATATTTGATACAAGTGAAGAAGAAATAATAACTGCTTGCGATCCAAATCAAATAGAAAGAATAATACTAAATATATTATCAAATGCAATGAAGTTTACATCGTCTAATGGAAATATACATGTAGAGGTTGATGAGATAGATAATGGTAATAAGGTAATGATAAAAATAAAAAATGACGGGGAGCCTATTGATATAGAAGATTCTAAAAGGATATTTGAAAGATTTACTCAAGCAGAACATTTATTAACTAGAAAAAGAGAAGGTAGTGGAATAGGCCTTTCACTTGTAAAGTCATTAGTAGAAATGCATGATGGTATAGTGTATGTTAATACAGAAGTAAAAGATGGAACAGAATTTTGTATAGAACTTCCTAAAAAAAAGATAGTTTATGATGAATCTAAAAGTACATCAAGTAAGTTTTTAAATTCAAAAATTGAAAGATTTCATATTGAATTTTCTGATATATATAATTAGTGAGTAAAGAAAGAACTTAATATCTAATATTTTAAGTTATGCTATAGTATTGAATTTATAAAAAGAATTACATAAACGACCTTAATCTAATAGAAATATTTTCTTAAAATAACATTAATTTTAAAAATATTTGTCAAATGAAAGGGAATATATGTTAAAATATAAGATAAATATTCAAACAATTGAGGTGTGTTATGGAAGAAATACTGATAGAATTAAAGAATTTAAAAAAGAATTATAATGGAAAAGAAATTCTTAAAGGTATTGATTTAAAAGTAAGAAGAGGAGAAATAATAGGTTATATAGGATCTAATGGTGCGGGTAAAAGTACAACTATAAAGTGTATCCTTAACATGATTGATGATTATGATGTAGAAATTTTTGTATTTGGACAAAATACAAAGAACTCAAATGATGAATATAAAAAGAAAATCGGATATGTTCCAGAAGTTGCTGAATTGTATGATAGTCTTACAGCATATGAGTATTTAAGCTTTATAGGGCAGTTATATGATTTAGATAAAAAAAAGTATATTGCATAAATCAAGAAAACTTATGAATTTATTTGGAATAGAGAATTATTTAAATTCTAGAATTTCTACATTTTCAAAAGGTATGAGACAAAAGCTTATGATTATTTCAAGTTTAATTCATAATCCAGATATATTATTTTTGGACGAGCCTTTAACAGGAATGGATGCTAATTCTGTTTCAATATTTAAAGAACTTATTGAGTTATTATCCAAAGAAGGAAAGACTATATTTTATTCATCACATATTATGGATGTTGTAGAAAGAGTTAGCCATAGAATACTACTTCTTGATGATGGGGTGATTGCAGCAGATGGAACATTTGAAGATTTAAAAGAAAAGTGTAATGAAGGTTCCCTTGAAAGTATATTTAATGATATAACTGGTTTTGATAATCAAAAAGAAATAGCAGAAGAAATCTTAAAGGCAATAAAATAGGTGACTGCTATGAAAGAATATAGATTTTTAAAGTTATTAGATAAGTTTCAAGGAATATATACAAAACTTGGAGTCGATTATGAAAAGATGAGGCTTATACTCAGCATGAAGCTTAATCTTGACAGTAGAAAGACTACAACAATAATGAATAATAAGAAAAAGAAAGATGAGGACAAAGATAAGAACTTATTTTTTATGTCACTTATCATGTATGCGTTTATGGGGATTTTTATAGGAGCATTGACACTGACATCAATTAATATGATGTACACATTCTCGATATCTTTTGGAATGTTTATGTTTTTCATATTATCAATTTTTATTTCAGATTTTTCAAGTGTTCTGCTGGATGTAAGAGATAAAAATATAATAGGAACAAAAGGAATTGATAATAAAACAATTAATGCTGCTAAGATAACTCATATATGCTATTACATTTTACTTACTTCATTTGCACTAGGGTGGCTGGCTATAATAGGTATGTTTAGATATGGTCTAGTCACAGGGATTTTGTTTATATTTGAAATGATTATAGCAGATATTTTCTTAATAGTACTGACTGCACTTATTTATCTTGTTATATTAAGATTTTTCGATGGAGAAAAAGTTAAGGATATAATTAATTTTGTGCAGATAGGCCTTACTATTATAATGACTGTAGGTTATCAGTTTGTAGGCAGAATGTTTAGATTTGTTGATAAAGATATAATAGTATATGAAAGCAAAGTATGGAACTTACTACTTCCTCCAATGTGGTTTGCATCACCTTTATATGCAGTAAATGGAGGATATATAAATAATATAATAATATTACTTATTATATTAGCATTTGTAGTGCCAATAGTATCTATTATTTTATATGTAAAAAATACATCTAAATTTGAAAATTTACTTTCTAAACTTAGTATTGTTAAAAATAAGGAAAAGGAAAATAATAAAGGATTGTTATATAAAATAGGTCGATATTCTTGTAGTAATAATGAGCAGAAAGCAGCATATGATTTTTCAGTGTCCATAATACAAAAGGATAGGGAACTTAAGTTAAAGCTGTATCCTAGTCTGGGGCTCTCTGTGATTTTTCCTATATTGTTTACATTCCTGTTTTCTAATAATGATAAATTTTCAATAAATAATCTTTCTTTAAGTATGTCATTAAACATATACTGGTTTATATTTATGATACCGTCTTTATTATTGATTCTTCAATGTTCTAATAATTATAAGGCAGCCTGGATTTATAAAACAGCATTTATAAGTGATATGACTAATATATATAAAGGTGCTTATAAAGGATTTATTGCTAATATAATATTGCCTTTATATTTAGTGGAAAGCATAATATTTATAATTTGTTTTGGAGTAAAAGTAGTGCCAGTTTTAATAGTAGCTTTTTTATTCTTATTGGTAACTGTAGTAATTGGACATATAATTGGAAAAATAAAGGTGCCTTTTACATGTAAATTTGGATTAGAACAGAGCAAAGGTAGCACAATAGCTGTTTTTATTGGAATGGGAATAGTAGCTTTAGGAGCAGTTATAAATTATTTTATCTTATCCAATGTGTTCTTGCTTTCATGCTATGGAGTAATCCTTGCAGGTTTAGCTTTGTTCTTATGGAAGAAGTGCATTAAGGTTTATTAAAATTAAAATAATTCATACTAGTAAGTTGATAGTTAATATTGAGAAATATATTGAATAAATAAATTCTCAAATATTTACTGTCAACTTTTTATTATTATCGAGGATATAAAAATTAATATTGTATCCATACATTTTGCTTTGTTATGATTTTATGATAGTATATAAAAAAGATAATTTTTGTAAATAATAACAATGCATTGAATCATTTAGAAACTTATCGCAATAAGTATTGAAGTAAAAGGAGAATATAATATGGAGATTAATAATAAAGTTAAGTGGATTACTTTTACGGCATTATTCATGTCGATGAACATAGTTTTAAGTTCATTTAGTATACCAGTACCAGGGGGGCATTTATATTTAAATGATGTTGTTATTTGCACAGCAGCAATTATTTTAGATCCGTTAGCAGCATTTTTAGTTGGAGGAGTAGGTGCATTTTTAGGAGATATGATATTTTATCCAGCACCAATGTTTGTATCACTTGTAACTCATGGAATTCAGGCGTTAGTGATTTCATTGTGTGTAAATAAGTTCTTTAAAAATCGTGAAGAAGTTGGAGCAGTTATTGGTGTATCACTTGGAGTAATTATTCTTGTTGTAGGATATACATTAGGACGTGCGTTTGTGTATAGTACAATTCAAGCGGCTATGATAAAACTTCCATTTGAATTTTTCCAAGGAATGTTTGGAGCTGTATGTGGTGTATTATTATGTTATAGAGCAAGCCTTAAAAAGAGATTTGCTCAGATTGCATTAAATTAGAAGAAATAAAAATTAAGCTATAAAATTGAATAAGCATTATTAATGTTAATATAAGTTTAAAAGTTTTATTTATATAAAAAGTTAGGTAAAAGACTTGAAATATAAATAGAGCTTTTTTGTTTTGGTTATGTTAAAGAATAGGAGAATAGCTTATAGAGCATATTTTGATATGTAATAATATTACTGTTTTTTAAAAAATAAACTGTTGTGATATGATTAAAATCAAATATATAAGTATAAATATTAATTAAAGACCAGCTAATAATAGTCAAGTAAATTTCTAAAAAATATTTATTTTAAAAAAATGCATAGCAAACAAACCGTTCAAAAAATACGAACGATTACAAAAACAGGAAAAAATCAAGCTACATTATGTAGGTG
>DPOH01000241.1 GCA_003539755.1 Clostridium sp. | reverse complement strand
CGATAAATTATTTCATAAGAAAAAAGAATTAGACTAAAAAAGCTATTTTGTCTATCACAGGAAACAATGATTTTAACGTTATAAACTATTTATTTAATAAGAATAAAAATAATTATAATTATAATGAAGAATTTGATTCTATCGATATTCAGAAAGAATATGAAAAAGATAAAAGTAGTACTAATGGACTCAAAAATTTAGAAAAAATTTTTGATATTATAAGAGAAGGCGAAGTAATAAGTGGATCTAATCTTGCAAAAACATTTCATAAAGTAATGAAAGATAGAAGCTATTTTAAAAGAATGCCTGAAGAAAAGATAGAAAAGATTTTGTTATATAATGAGCAGGACGTGGTTAATCTTTATTATATCTATGTCAATTGGAAAAAATATATATTGGATGAAGATTTAGAAGATATAGAGGAAATTCAACAATCTGAATACAACGAAGATTTTACTGATGATGTTGAAGCTGATAATCAAGATTAATCAAGTAATATTAAATTGTTTATATTAATAAAGACTAACAATATAAAAAATTAACTAAAGAAGATTAAATAATAAACAAAACACCAATAAAACTTTCTAGAAGTAATACAGTACATTACTTTTAAAAAGGGACTTCAGAGTTTCTGGAAAAACAGAATTCTGGAGTCCCTTTTTATTTAGTTAACAGCTTTGTGGCAGTTAACAGTCAACAAGTAACAGTTAATTGTTAACTGAAAAAAGGTTTCGCAACTATCTGCGAAACCTTTTTTGACTATGCTTGTAAAAGTTCTATACCTTTACGTAGTCTCTTTAATGATTCTTCTTTTCCAAGTAATACTGCAATTTCAAATGCACCACCTGGAGTGAATGATTTACCAGAAAGAGCAGTTCTTATAGGCCATAACATTACTCCATTTTTGATTTCAAGAGATTTAATCAATTCAAATGTTTTTTCATGAAGAGTATCCATGTTCCAGTCTGCTTCATCAATAGCTTCGTAGATTGGTAAAATCTTTTGTAAGTTTTCTAATGAAGTTTCAACATTACTCTTCATTTTCTTATGAACATAAAGATCAGTTGAGTATTCTGGTAACTCTTCTAAGAAGTCGATTTGTTCTGGAATATCATTTAATACTTCACATCTAGTGTGTAATAATTCTGATATAAATCTGAAATCAAAATCCTTGTGAAGAACTTTCTTATATTGTGGAAGTGCTAATTCATGGAATTCATCTAAAGAAAGTTTTCTTATATATTCTCCGTTCATCCATCTTAATTTAGCATCATCGAAGATAGCTGGTGACTTACTGATATTTTTATAATCGAATTTTTCGATTAAATCTTGTAAGCTGAATATTTCTTCGTTAGATCCGTCGTTCCATCCAAGTAAAGCTATGTAGTTAAGTACAGCTTCTTTTAAATATCCTTTATCCATAAGGTCACCGAATGAAGCATCACCATTTCTCTTAGATAACTTGTTGTGTTGATCCTTCATGATTGGTGGACAGTGAACATATACAGGAACATCCCATCCGAATGCTTGGTATAATCTGTTATATTTTGGAGAAGATGAAAGATATTCATTTCCTCTAACAATATGAGTGATTCCCATTAAGTGGTCATCAACTACGTTTGCAAAGTTATATGTTGGATATCCATCTGATTTGATTAAAATCATATCTTCAAGTTCTGAATTATCAACAGATATTTTTCCGTATATAACATCATCAAAAGTTGTTGTTCCAGTAGTTGGGTTGTTTTGTCTTATAACATAAGGAACGCCTTTTGCTAAGTTTTCTTCAATTTCTTCTTTTGAAAGGTTAGCACAGTGTTTATCGTATTTGAATGGTCTCTTTAATGCTTCAGCATTTTCTTTAAGCATATCTAATCTATCTTTTGAACAGAAGCAGTAGTAAGCTTCACCTTTTTCTACTAATTTTTTAGCATATTCAAGGTAGATATCTTTTCTTTCACTTTGAACGTAAGGACCAACTGGACCACCTATATCTGGACCTTCATCATGGTTAAGACCAGTCATTTTAAGTGTGTTATATATGATATCAACAGCACCTTCAACTAATCTTTCTTGGTCTGTATCTTCAATTCTTAATATGAAGTCTCCACCTTCATGCTTAGCTATAAGATAAGCATAAAGAGCTGTTCTTAAATTACCAACATGCATATAGCCAGTTGGACTAGGTGCAAATCTTGTTCTAATTTTACCTGACATAATTTTCACTCCTATGAATTTTATTAATAATCTATGTAATTATTTAAAAACAAGAACATGTATATGATGGTTCCAAAATTATATTTTAGACATCATTTACAGTCACTTGTACGTTAACAATACAATAACTCTATGATAGCTCAATGAATATTCACTGTCAATATTTCTTACATTATAATATAAGAAAGTATTAGAGTTATGCAATGTTATGAATTTTTTATCTTTTTTATAGTTTTACCATCTGAAATTAAGAGGATATTTTTATTAATATCTGTTCTATATAATGAAAGTTTATTCTTCATAAGTAAATCTAAAGTGCTTTTATCTGGATGATCATATATATTATTTTTTCCAACAGAAATTATAGCTGTAGATGGATTTACAGCTCTTAAAAAATTACTGGATGTAGATGTAGTAGAACCATGATGACCAATTTTAATAACATCAGCACTTATATCATCATTATGATTTAAAATATCTTGCTCAACTTCTTTTTCTGCATCGCCAGTAAATAGAAAAGAGGTGCTTCCATATTTTATTTTAAAAATAGTAGAGTAATTATTTAGATTATCATAAAAATCATTAATAGGCGAAAAAATATATACATTAACCCAAATTATTCATAGAAAT
>DPOH01000140.1:1141-11186 GCA_003539755.1 Clostridium sp. | reverse complement strand
GTATATTATTTCTGGTTTGGCATGAAGTTCAATTAAAAAAGAAATTTTGTTGCTGAAAATATTAATATCTGATAAAAAAGTATCTTCCATATTACAATCGCCTCCTTGGTAATTATATTATATGGGATATATATATTGGAAATCAATTAATATAAGGTTATATTAATAAAAATAACAAAATATACAAAATTAAAACAATAATAATTGGAAAAGCATATGAAAAATTTAGAAATTTAAATACGATTTTTTTAAATATTAAGTATATTTTAAAAAGAAATAATAAAAATATTAATTTCTTTTTGACAAATAGTACATTTCATGTAAAATATAATATGGCAATTAATTGATTATACATGAATTTGATAATATGTATGCTTATATTCTTTTTGCAACTTATTGTATTGGTTAATATAAGTATATATATAAAAACATGTTTATTAATGAATTTTAGAAAACAGAAGATAATTTAAATTTTAGGAGGATTAAATGTATACTAGCGATGTCGAATTAATTTGCAAGATGTCTGAGAAGAAAGCTAAAGCAGCTAAAAACAATTTAGGAAAGTACATGGGGAGAGGAATTGTTACAGGATTTTATATGGTTATAGCAATAATTCTTTCTTATACAACAGGAGCAATGCTTTATCCAAAGTATCCAGAAGTAGCAAAGGTTGTTATTGCAGCAACTTTCTGTTTTGCTATTGCTCAGGTTGTATTTTTTAGTGGAGAATTATTTACAAGTAATAATTTTGTTATGGCTGTTGGTTTAATGAAGAAAAAGGTAAATGTACCTACTGTATTAAAAATATGGGGAATAACTCTTATAGCAAATGCTATTGGTATTATATTTTTGTCATTTTTATTTGTTAAGAGTGGAGCTTCATTAGATATAATAAGCCATTATATTGAAAAAGTTGCAAATGGTAAATTAGAATTAACTCCAATTCAGATGATACTAAGAGGTATACTATGTAACTTCAGTGTATGTTTAGCGTACTTAGGCGGAATAAAAATGAAAAGTGAAAGTGGTAAATTCATTATGATATTCTTTGCAGTATTTGCTTTCATAATTGCAGGATTTGAACATAGTATTGCTAATATTGGTATTTTCTCTATTGCATATTTCTCATTAGGTGGATTACCAATGGCTTTAGTATTAAAGAATTTATTCTTTGTTATTATAGGTAATATAATAGGTGGAGGATTACTATTAGGTGGTTCTTTAGTTTATATAAGTGTAGATGGGGAAAATAAGTAAATATATATGTTAAAGCACTAGAATCTAAATTCTAGTGTTTCTTTATTTTAAATATTAATACAGTTGCATATGATTAATTGTTGTTGGAAAGTTGAGCTGATATAATCTTGTTAATTGTCATTTGTATTATAAAATGAGATAATTATTTTGAAGTTAATTATGCAGAATAAATGGTTAAATTTAATATAAATATTATTATTTCTATATGATAGATGGTGAGTTATCAAATGATTAAGATTAAGCTTGAATTTAGTAAAAGTAAAAAAATTATATTTAAAGTAAAAATAGATGAAAAAGAAAAGACTAGTGTTTTATTTAGAAGAGCATTAATAGAGGGGAAACCTATTAAAAAGAATAGACTATATAATTATGAAATACCACTCAGGTATTTTATTCCTATATGCAGTAATATAAAGAAAGAAGACTTGATTTTAGACAAGAAAAGTATTTTATCTTATCTTGAATTTTCAGACTACTATGATGAAAATTATTATACTGAGGCATATGCTACACCTTCTTATATGAGAAAGTGGAGAGAAGAAGGGTGCCCTGATATTTATAAAATAACAATAAATAAAGATACCTATGAAATTAAGAAAGAAATTGCATTTAGAAAACCAAGTATGTCTATTAGGAGCATTAATGAATGATAGTAGTATAGGTTATAGGGAGAATTAATATGGAGCAAATAAGTAATAATAAAAAGCAGATAAGAAGAGAAATATTAGAGATTAGAGGGAACTTAAGTTTAGAGAAAAAAGATAATTACGATAAAATTATTACTGATAAATTTTTTGAAAGTAATTACTATAAAAAGGCAGATAATATATTTATATATATTTCATATGGTTCAGAAATAGATACAAAATATATAATAACAAGAGCTATAAAAGAAGGTAAAAAAATATATGTTCCAAGAACAGAATTTAGTGAAAGATTAATGAATGCAGTTAGAATTAATAACTTTGATAATTTAATTAAAAGTAAATATGGAGCATTAGAACCTAAAAAAGATAAAACATTCATAGATCCTAATGATTTAGATTTAATTGTTGTCCCAGGGGTAGCATTTGATAAAAATGGTGGAAGAATAGGATATGGAGCAGGATTTTATGATAGGTATTTTAAGAGAATAAATGATGAGAATAAATCAAGAATTATGAAACTTGTATTAGCTTATGATTTTCAACTAATGGATAAGGTTCCTACAGATAAAGATGATGTATCAATTGATGCAGTAATGACAGAAAAACAATTTATAAAATTTTAAGGAAGTGTACAAAGGGAGAATATGATGAAATATTATGAAAGTAACTTTAGTTATTTAAAGAACACAAAATTAAGTGTTTATTGTGAAGACTTAAAAAAGGCAGAGTGTGCAAGTGAGGATTTTCCACAAATAACTAAAATAGTACTTCGAAAGGTTTTGGAAAGATTCCTAAGGTATATAGCAGAAGAGATTGGAATGAATGTAAATATTCCAACAGGTACTCTTGTGAAAAACATAAAAGCTAATAAAGAAATCAATCTTCCAGAAGAAATTTATGAATATATACAGATAATAAGAATAAATGGAGTAGGAATTACTTTATATAGAAGCAGAGATAAACAGATAACTAAGCATCCTATAGAACTTTTAGAACTTACCCATAGAATTTTTTGTTGGTATTTAAGTAAAGAAAATTATGATGTTATGAAGAAAACAGATAACTTAATATTTTATGCACCAAGAACTATTGATTTTGAATCTCTTGAATTAAAAAAAGTACAGAATGATATTAATTTAAAAGATAACCAAATCAATAAGTTAAGAGAAAAAATAATAGAAATGGGAAGTCAGGCTAAGGATATATCACAGCTTAATAATATAATAATGGCTATAAAGAGGGAAAAAGCTGAACTTGAAAATAAGAGGAATTCTATATTTAGGGATGTCAAATCACATAGAGAATTATTAGAAAGTATTAAATCATCCTATGAAAGAATTATTAAACCTATAGATAAAGTTAAAGATGAATGCATACAAAATCATCAAATTCTTGCTCAGAAAGAAAGTCTTTTAGTTAGATGTGAGTTAGATAATAAAAATATAAAAAATAAAGTGAAAAATCTTGATGAAAGTGATTCAGAAATAACTTCTGAGATGCATTTTATAGACAGGCTTCTTGAGCAGATAAGAGAGCAGTATAAGAATGCTCTTAAAATGACTAATGAATATCAGGATATATTGGAAACGTGCGAATTTACAGATGATAATATGCTGAAGAAAAATCTTATCATTCATGAAGGTGATGTAAATAGAGAATTTAATTATCAAAATAAGATATTTTATAGTGAAATAGAAGCATATAATAAGGCATTAGAAGAACTTGAAAAAAAAGTTCGAGTGTTTGCAGTTATTTTAAATGATAAATTAAAAGCTGAAATTAGAGAGAAAGAATTTTATAAAAGCTTTTTAAATCTTAATGGGAGACAACTTAGAGTATTATATTGTCTTATAAAAAGTTATAGTACAACATACAGTATTTTAGATAAATCAAGAGAATGGATGTTTAAGTATGGATTGGCTGAGTCTAAGTTTATGAAAGATTTAAATAAAAATTTACAGGAATTAAACTCCGTTAGTGATGAACAGATAAAAATTATTTTATATTACAAGCTTGCTAAAATGACAGGGATTAAAAATGCGTCTATATGCAATAAGAAAAAGTTTGTTAGGAGTACTGATGAAATTATAAATGTAGCATACAATATGCTGATGCCTGAAGAAGGATTTAAATATATTGAAGATAAAGCTCATTCCATAAAAATATACTATCTTAAAAAATTTATAGAAGCATTAAAGGCTAGATATAAAAATATAAAGATAGATGATTTACTTTTATCTAGAATATATACAGATATTATAGAAATAAGAACTAGCTCAAATATAAGGTTTTATGATAGTGATAAACTTAAATTTTTATCTATGAATGAAAAAGAACTTTTAAATTCAATAAGAAAAAATCCATTTGAATATTTAAGTGTAATTGTTGATTTAGGAAATTCAAGAGAATATATAGATGTATATAGATTTATATTAGAAGTATTAAAAAATGCTACTAAAGACAGCAATATCATATCAGATAATTCTCAAATTTCTATTAAAAGTTTTCTTGCTGGAACATTTAGAATAATGCTTTTTTCATCAAGTGGAATATTGAATTTTAAAAATATAGATGAACTTATCCCATTAATTGTTGCTGAAATTTTAATTGGTAGAATAGATTATGAAACTCAAGAAGAAAACATAAAAAGCTATAATAATATGGTTGAAATTTGGAAGAGAAATCAAAGTGTGTACAATGATATTTTTATTCAAAGAAATGATTTAAATAAAGAGCTTGAAGTTTTTGAAAAAGAGAGAGAGAATCAAAAAATAGTTTTAAATAGAGTAGTAGAAGAAAAAAATAAAATAAAGATAAACTTAAAAAAATATACGAAACAGTTTGAACAGTTAGTTCTTACTTCAGGGAAAAGCAGTATATTGCCATCGTATAAGACTTATATGGAATGTTTAAATAAAGCTGATGAATATGAGGGTGGAAATAAGTTATCTAAGAGTTCTGATATTAAAGGTACATTTACTATTGATGCATGGGTAGATCAGGTTTCTAAAAAAGTAAATGATAGCAAATTAAATGAAGCTAGAGAAAAGCTTTTGAGTGAGGCTAGAAGTAGTGAATTCTATAATAAAGAATACAGTGTAATTGTTGAATTACAAGGGGATTTAGATAATATTGATAAGGATGTGTATAATAATCAAAAGATTTTAGGGGAAAAGAATAAGCAGATTATTGATGTAAAATCCAAGATAGAAGCGTTAAATAAGAGAATGAAGAATATAAAAGATATTTATATTGATATGCATGAAGAATAATAATAGCAATTTGAATTTTAGCAATAAATAATTAAAGAATTTATTAACTTATATAGAAATTTAAGGTATAATTTAAATAAATTTATTTACATTATAGGGGGCATGTAAAAATGAAAATTGAAACAAAATGTCTGCATGAAGGATACAAGCCAATGAATGGGGAGCCAGTGGCACTTCCAATATATCAAAGTACTACATATAGATATGATAATACTAATGAAGTAGGGAAATTATTTGATTTATCTACTGATGGACATATGTATTCACGTATTTCAAACCCAACAGTTGGATTTGTTGAAGAAAAAATAGCAGCATTAGAAGGTGGAGTTGGGGCTCTTTGTACAACTTCAGGACAAGCAGCTTCATTAGTTAGTGTAATGAATATTCTTAGTGCTGGAGATCATATTGTAAGTGCAGCTACTATATATGGAGGAACAATTAATCTTTTTAATGTTACTTTAAAGAAATTTGGTATTGAATGTACATTTGTAGATCCAGATGCATCAGAAGAGGAAATTCAAAAAGCATTTAAACCAAATACAAAAGCTGTATTTGGAGAAACTATTGCAAATCCTGCAATATGTATATTCGATATTGAAAAGTTTGCAAAGATTGCTCATAAGAATAATGTACCACTTATAGTTGATAATACTTTTGCTACTCCAGTTCTTTGTAGACCAATAGAATTTGGAGCAGATATAGTTATTCATTCTACTACTAAATATATGGATGGGCATGCTATTCAGATTGGAGGAGTAATTGTTGATAGTGGTAATTTTAACTGGGCAAATGGTAAGTTCCCAGAATTAACAGAACCAGATGAATCTTATCATGGAGTATCCTATACAAAGCATTTTGGAAAAGCTGCATATATTAATAAAGCAAGATTTCAATTAATCAGAGATTTAGGATGTTATCCTTCAGCACAGGCTGCATTCCTTTTAAATATAGGACTTGAAACATTACCAGTAAGAATAGAAAAGCACTGTAGAAATGCTGAAAAAGTAGCTGAATTTTTAAATCAACATGATAAAATTGAGTTTGTAAATTATCCAACACTTGAGAATAATAAATATAATGATTTAGCTAGAAAATATCTGCCTAATGGATGTAGTGGAGTTATTTCATTTTCAATTAAGGGAAGCAGAGATAATGCTATAAGATTTATGGATAGTTTAAAATTAGCTGAAAATGTTGTACATGTTGCAGATATTCGTACATGTGTATTACATCCAGCAAGTGCAACCCATAGACAATTAACAGATGAACAGCTTGTAGCAGCAGGAATTACACCAGGTCTTATAAGATTATCTGTTGGACTTGAAAATATAGAAGATATTATAGAAGATATTAAACAAGCACTTGATGCAATTGAAGATTAATGCATTTCTTTTTTTGAATATAAGATAAAATTATAGTATAAAAAATACCTGAACTTATTTTCTATTAGTTCAGGTATTTTTTCATAAATTTTAATTACTCATAGAGTATCCGCGAAAAGGGATATTCTCAATTGAATAAATTATTTTTCTTTGTTAGCAACTTCAGTTACGATTCTGTCGACGAATGCATTTAAGTCCATAGCACCTTCATCGTCATTCTTTCTGCTTCTTACTGAAACAGTGTTGTTTGCAGCTTCTTGTTCACCTACGATTAAGATATAAGGAGATCTTTCAAGTCTAGCTTCTCTAATCTTATATCCGATCTTTTCAGCTCTGTAGTCACATTCAACTCTGATTCCTCTATCTTTTAATGCTTTAGTTACTTTCTCAGCATAATCGTTGTATTTATCTGAGATAGGTAAAATCTTAGCTTGAACTGGAGCTAACCAAGTTGGGAATGCACCAGCATATTTTTCTATAAGCATTGCTAAAGTTCTTTCATAGCATCCAAGAGAAGATCTGTGAATGATGTAAGGACGTTTCTTTTCACCATTCTTATCTATATAACTCATATCAAATCTTTCTGCTAATGCAAAGTCGATTTGAACTGTTATAATTGTATCTTCTTTTCCATGAACGTTCTTGAATTGGATATCAAGTTTTGGTCCATAGAAGGCAGCTTCATCATCAGCTTCAACGTAATCTATTTCTAAGTGATCTAAGATATTTCTCATGATATCTTGAGTTCTATTCCAAGCTTCTGGATCATTGATATATTTTTCAGTGTTATTTGGATCCCATTTAGAGAATCTGTAGCTTATATCATCCGAAATTCCTAAAGTTTCCATAACGTATTTGATTAATTCAATAACTCCCTTGAATTCATCTTCAAGTTGTTCTGGAGTAACTATTAAGTGACCATCAGCTAAAGTAAACTGTCTAACTCTGATAAGTCCGTGCATTTCTCCAGATGCTTCATTTCTGAATAGAGTAGAAGTTTCTGCAAATCTTACAGGAAGATCTCTATAACTGTGTTGTTCAGCATTGTATATAGTGTATTGGAATGGGCAAGTCATAGGTCTTAAAGCAAATACTTCATCGTCTTTTTCTGGGTCTCCTAATATAAACATACCATCTCTGTAGTGATCCCAGTGTCCTGAAACTTTATATAAGTCGCTTTTAGCCATGTATGGAGTTTTAGTTAATACATAGCCTCTTTTTTCTTCTTCATCTTCAATCCATCTTTGAAGAGTTTGAACTATTTTAGCACCCTTAGGCATTAATAATGGAAGTCCTTGACCAACTTTTTCATCAGTAGTAAATAATTTTAATTCTCTTCCTAATTTATTGTGATCTCTCTTTTTAGCTTCTTCTAAAGCTTCTAAGAATGCATCAAGATCAGCTTTCTTTAAGAATGCAGTACCATATATTCTAGTAAGCATCTTGTTATTTTCATTACCTTTCCAGTAAGCACCAGCAGTTCTAGTGAGCTTTATAGCTTTTATATTTTTTAATGACATAACGTGAGGTCCTGCACAAAGATCAGTGAAGTCACCCATCTTGTAGAATGAAATTACTTCATCTTCAGGAAGGTCATTTATTAATTCAACTTTATATGGTTCATCCTTCATTAATTCTAAAGCTTCGTTTCTTGGAAGTTCGAATTTTTCTATTGAAGGATTTTCTTTTATTATTTTTTTCATTTCTTCTTCTAATTTTTCTAAATCTTGAGCTGAGAATGCATTATCTCTATCAAAATCATAGTAGAAACCATTAGCAATTGATGGGCCAATAGCTAATTTTGTTTCAGGGAATAATCTCTTAACAGCATAAGCTAAAACGTGAGATACACTATGTCTTACAGCATCTTTTCCTTCTTGAGAATCGAATGTGCATATACTAAGTTCAGAATCTTCATTAACTATAGTTCTAAGATCACATACTTTTCCGTTTAAAATTCCGCAACAAGCATTTCTAGCTAGGCCTTCGCTTATTGATTTTGCAATATCGAATACTGATATTCCAGCTTCAAATTCTTTAACAGATCCATCTTTTAAAGTTATTTTTATCATTGTTAAATTCTCCTCTCAGTGTTTTTTATTCTTAATTTTTATTAAAAATAGCAAGTTAGTAAAATAAAAAACTCCGCCTCTAAAATATAGAGACGAAGTATAATATCCGTGGTTCCACTCTAATTACCTAAATAGATATAAAAAATGTATATACCTATAGTAAGGTCACTTAAATATATCGTAACGTGATAATAACGGGTCTTATTAGGACCACTCAGAGGTGGTTTTCAGTCTAAATTTATTTAAGAATACTCACACCAATGTATTCTCTCTCTGAAAAATAAGGTTTTAGCTTACTGTCCTCATCAACGTGTTATCTTTAATATTTATATTACAGTATTATAATCATTGGAATTTTAACTGTCAATATAATATAAAATTTTTTATTAGATAGTAAAAAGAAAAAATGTATTATATAAGTATTTTTATGTGTTGATAAAATATAGATAAATTAATTTTGATTTAAATTTATTTTAATAATTTGGTGATATAGTTGAACTATAAATTAAAAAGGGAGAAGTATATTAGATGAAAACTTTTTTAGGAATTTGTAATTTATTAATTCCAATTGTTATGATTGTTGTTGGCGTAATTTCTTCGAGAGAAATTCCTGAAAATATAAATACTTTTATAGGTTATAGGACAAAAAGATCTATGAAAAATATTGATACATGGAAATTTGCTAATAAGTATTGTGGAGAACTGTGGAAGAAGCTTGGAATAGAGATTTTTGCTATCTCAATTATATGTAATGTTCCAGGCTTTATATTTGAAATAGAAGTATATAGTATTATAAGTCTAGTTTTAATAGTAATTCAAATTGCAGTAATTATTTTTTCTATATATCTTGTAGAAAGAGAGCTCAAGAATAAATTTGATGAAAATGGATGTTGTAGAGAAAAGAAAAAATAAGTATAAAAATGTTTACAAAAAGTCATGGAAAGTCTATTGAAATTTAATTGAAAAGATGTATAATAATGGTATGTAGATGTGGCGGAATTGGCAGACGCACTAGACTTAGGATCTAGCGCCAATCGGTGTAAGGGTTCGACTCCCTTCATCTGCACCATGTTTAATTATAGTGATATTTATTGATATATATTTTGCGGAAGTGACTCAATGGTAGAGTGTCACCTTCCCAAGGTGGACGTTGCGGGTTCGAGTCCCGTCTCCCGCTCCAAATTTCATAAGCTAATATAAAAGAAAATGCTGTTCCTTGAATGGGGAATAGCATTTTTTATTAAATAATTGTTTTTTAAGATCTTAATGTCAGCATAGCTGACCCTTTTATAGGTGCTTGGTATTTTATTAAATGAATTTTTTAATTGAATCATTGAATTATATTTTTGTTAAATACTTAGTTTTTTAAGTTCTTGGTTGCGGCATAGCCGCTTTTTTTATAGGTGCTTATTATT
>DPOH01000140.1:0-1011 GCA_003539755.1 Clostridium sp. | reverse complement strand
GTGTCAGCATAGCTGACTTTTTTATAGGTGAATGTTATTTTGTTGAATTAAGTTTTTGATTGAATCGTTGACCTTGATTCTTATAAAATATTTAGTTAATTAAGATTGTGGTGTCAGCATAGCTGACGATTTCATAGGTGCATATTTTTTATTAGGTTATCTAATTTTAGGTTGACTAGCATTTCTTCTGTGTAGAATTTATTGCCCATTATTCTGAAGATTATATCTGATTTTTTGTAGCCTTCTTTGTAGAGTTTGAGGCCTTTTGTTATTCGTTTTAAGGTATTGTTTGGAATATTTAATATTTGGGATAATTCTTTGGAGCAGTAGTAGTCTTTTGTTAATGTTTCGTACAATTTATTTTGAAGATCTATTTTATATCTAAGATCTGTTTCTTTTGAATGATGTGGTCCATATTTACCACGATGGTGTTCGGGGCATAAATATTTATAATTTATTTCTATATCAAATCCGCCTTCGCTTCTATGAACAATGTGATGGATATCAGCTGGCGCATTACATATTTCACATAAGAACAATATTTTATCCTCCTTAGTTTACATAAAAAACTTATAATTAAAAAAGTAATATAATATTTTAAAAAGGTTGTCTAAATTTTCAAATTAGCAATATAAATTCCAATAATTTGGGAAAAGTATAATGCATAATTATTATAAGTTAAGAATTTATAAATATCAATTTTAATATTATGGTATTAAAAAATTATAAAGTTTTAGTAAATAGTGCGTAGATACAGCATAATGCTAAATATATTATTATTTACATAATTTGATATGGAAAAAAGTATATAAAGGTTTATAATTATTATATAGAGATAAAGATAAATCTATATTACATTATATAGTATCAATGCAAGGAAGGTGATTCTAATGAAGGAAAATTATAATTCTTTTCATTATTGGGAAAACGTTATCAATAAAAATAATACAATTAGAGGGCATATTTTTATGCAAAAGCCACCAACAGATAAATGCTTGTACTATCATACTT
>DPOH01000162.1 GCA_003539755.1 Clostridium sp. | reverse complement strand
TTAGGAAGCAAATTAGTATTAAATGAATTCGTAGCGTTCCAATCATTAGGAGAAGTTTTATCTCAATTAGACTACAGAACAGGATTAATTTTATCTATTTCATTAGCAGGTTTTGCAAATATTTCAAGTATAGGTGTTTGTATTTCAGGAATATCTGCATTATGTCCTGAAAAGAGAAATCTTCTTTCTAAATTAGCACTTAGAGCAATGCTTGCAGGTTTCTGTGTAAGTCTTTTAAGCGCTATAATTGTAGGAATGGTATCATTAATATAGAAAAGTAAATTAAGATAAATCTTTATCATACAGAAGATTTGTTTAAATTTATATCTTAAATAATTATTTAAATTAGAACTTAGCGTACGTAATTATTATGTATGTTAAGTTCTAAATTTGTTTATTATAATATTAATACAATATTATATTTGAAAAAATATATCATTTCTTGTATTTGTATGAAAACTTGTTTATTATTTAATAGTAGGTGAATATATTGAAACATATATTTAACTACATGTTGTAAAAATAAAGTGATTACATAATTGAAAATGAATGATGTAAACAAAAGCAGAACTTTAAAGGTATTGTAAATAGGAGGATGATAATAATGAAAAAGTACAATAGAATTTTTACAATAGTAATAGATTCATTAGGGATAGGTCAAATGAATGATTCTAAAGAATATGGAGATGTTAATGTAGATACATTAGGTCATATAGCTGATTCTGTAGAAAGCTTTAATATACCTAACCTACAAAAGATGGGGATAGCTAATCTTCACCCAATAAAGCATGTAGATGCAGTTGAAACTCCATTAGGATATCAAATGAAAATGGGAGAAGCAAGTGTTGGTAAAGATACTATGACTGGTCACTGGGAAATGATGGGGTTACATATAACTAAACCATTCCAAACATTTACTGATACAGGATTCCCAAAGGAATTATTAGATGAACTTGAAAAGAGAACTGGACATAAAATAGTAGGAAATAAGAGTGCCAGTGGTACTGAAATATTAGATGAACTTGGTGAACACCAAATGAAAACTGGAGATATGATAGTTTATACATCTGCTGATTCAGTATTACAAATCTGTGGACATGAAGAAACGTTTGGATTAGATGAACTTTACAGATGCTGTGAAATTGCAAGAGAATTAACTCTTAAAGACGAATGGAAGGTTGGTAGAGTTATAGCTAGACCTTATATTGGAGATAAAGAACATGGATTTACTCGTACAAGTAACAGACATGACTATGCTTTAAAGCCATATGGTAGAACTGCTCTTAATGCTTTAAAAGATAATAATTATGAAGTTATTTCAGTAGGTAAGATAAATGATATCTTTGAAGGTGAAGGAATCACAGAATCTCATAGATCTAAGAGTTCAGTTCATGGAATGGAACAAACTTTAGAAATCATGGATAAAGATTTTAAAGGATTATGCTTTGTAAACTTAGTTGATTTTGATGCTTTATGGGGACACAGAAGAAATCCTCAAGGATATGCACAAGAGTTAGAAAAATTCGATGTTAATTTAGGTAAAGTATTAGATAAGTTAAGAGAAGATGATTTATTAATAATTACTGCAGATCATGGAAATGACCCAACTTATACTGGTTCAGACCATACTCGTGAATATGTACCATTCTTAGCATACTCACCATCAATGAAAGGTCATGGATTATTAGATACTCCAGATACATTTGCTAAAATTGGAGCAACTATTGCAGATAACTTTGATGTTAAAATGCCTGAAAATACAATAGGAAGCTCTATATTAGATAAATTACAATAATATGTAATAAATATAAATCAGTTTGATTAAAATTCAGACTGATTTTTTATTTTACTTTTGAGCATTTTGCCTTAAAGTTGACAAGTATCTATGTTAATATGACATTGCGACAAGGGGGAGAGGGAAAATGTTACGAGTGAGTATTGGAATATTAGTAGTTGCTGTACTCTGGTGTGCAGTATTGCTTAAGCTGAAGAATAAATGGATTACTGAAAAGTTGAATCTAGATATAAGTGAAACAGAGGAGACTAATGAAAATTTAAAATTAAAGTTTTTTATCAATAAAAAAGTTATTATATCTTTTTGTAGCATAGGTATATTAATTGCTTTTTGTACTACTTTATCGAAAATTTCAATTGTACCCAAAGCAGTCAATAGAATAATACAGGCTGAAAATAGGACAAATAGTGATGAACAGATTAAAGGAATAAATCTTTCAAATCATGATAAAAGTGTGGATTTAAATTCAGTAGTGAAAGCTGGTGGAGAATATGTATATTTAAAAGCTACAGAAGGAGCTACTTTTAAGGATTCATACATGGATACATATTATAAGCAAAGTAAGAAGCTTGGAATGAAGGTGGGAGCATATCATTATTTAGTAAGCACAAGTTCACCTGAAGATCAGGCAAGAAATTTTTATAATATGATATCAAAATATGACTGGGATCTTATTCCTATGCTTGATACAGAAGTATATTTCGATGGACTTGAAGATTACATAAAGAGATTTAAAGATGAATTCAACCGATTATCATCTCTAAAATTAGGTATTTATACTTATACAAGCTTTATAAATAAATATCTAAACAACGCTGATAAGGAAATATATAATATGCCATTATGGGAAGCAAATTATAATGGAAAGCCATGGAATGGTGTTGGAAAAAATAAGTTTGTAAATCTTGTAGGACACCAATATTCAACTGACCAGCATATAAAAGCGTACATAGGAAACTTTAATGGTGACATTAATGAATTTAACAATAAGATACTTATAAGTAATGAATAAATAGAAAAATTATAAAATTTATAGTATTTTTCTATAACAAAATGACGAATACTAAATAAAAGGTATAGATAATTACTTAATAATAATGTAATATTATTATATATTGCATATTAAATTGGATAGTGTGTATATTTTGAACACATTATGAAAAGTAATAGTCATATAACAATGATTTTACAGATGAAGAAAGGGCGATATTTATGGAAAATCTATATGAAAAAGTACAAGAATCTGTTAAATATTTAGAAAGCAGATTTACTAAAAAACCAACTATAGGAATTATATTAGGAAGTGGATTAGGTGCACTTGTAGATAAGTTCGAAAATAAAGAAGAAATTCCTTACAGTGAAATACCAAACTTCCCAGTAGTAAGTGTTGAAGGACATAAAGGAAGCCTTCTTCTTGGAACTATAGGAGATAAGACTGTTCTTGCAATGCAAGGAAGATTCCATTACTACGAAGGATATACTATGAAGGAAGTAACATATCCAATATTCGTTATGAAAATGCTTGGAATTGAAAAAGTTATAGTTACAAATGCTTGTGGTGGAATCAATACAGATTTTGAACCAGGAGATTTAATGATAATTAATGATTTTATCAATTTAACAGCTACTAACCCATTAATAGGTAAGAATGATGAAAGATTTGGACCAAGATTCCCAGATATGTCTGAACCATATAAAAAATATCTAATGGATTTAGCTAAGAATGTAGCAGACAAGAAGGGCTTAAAGTATAAAGAAGGTGTCTATGCACACTTCACTGGTCCGTACTATGAAACAGCTGCAGAAATAAGAGCTTATGGAAGAATGGGAGTAGATGCAATAGGAATGTCTACTGTACCTGAAACTATTGTAGGAAACTACTTAGGAATGGATATGCTTGGAATAGCATGTATTACAAACATGGCTACAGGAATTCAAAAAGGAAAGCATTCACATGCTAATGTTGTTGATGTAGCAAATAGAGCATCAGCTAATCTTTGTGATTGGGTTTCTGACATAATAGTAGAAATGTAATATTTAAAATGAAAATTAACTGCTTATTAAAATTATTTATGTGAATAACAGCTATAATTTTATGAGCAGTTTTTTTGTTTTATCAACTGTTTATATTAAATATAATATTTAGTAAGTGTATATCTTAAATATAATAATAGAAAAAAGTAATTAGATTATTAGGTAAATGTGGCATATTAAAACATTTGAAAGAAGGGGGCACAAATATGATTTTTGTAGCTGCATGTGTTCTTTTATCGTGTGTAATTGCCAACAGGTTTTCTAATAAGATTGGACTTCCTGCACTGATTTTGTTTATGGCACTTGGAATGCTTTTTGGTAGTGATGGTTTAGTTAAAATATCTTTTGATGATTATCATATAGCAAGAGATGTATGCAATATTGCTCTTATTTTTATAATGTTTTATGGAGGGTTTGGTACAAAGTGGAATGTAGCAAAACCTGTTGCTTTTAAGTCTATTATGCTTTCAACAGCAGGAGTTATTATTACAGCATTATTTACAAGTTTGTTTTGCTTTTATGTTTTAAAATTTGCACTTCTAGATAGTTTTCTTATTAGCTCAGTTATAAGTTCAACAGATGCAGCATCAGTATTTTCAATATTAAGGTCTAAAAATTTAAGTTTGAAGGATGGAACTTCTTCTATGCTTGAACTGGAAAGTGGAAGTAATGACCCTGCAGCATTTATGCTTACTATGATAACATTAAGCTTTATGAATAATACAGGCAATGTGACAACAATATTATATATGATTTTTTCGCAGATAGCATTTGGCATTATTGTAGGAGTTACTGTTGCGGTTATAGGAGTTCTGACATTAAAGAAGCTAGATATTATTACAGATGGTTTGGAAACTATATTTATAATAGCTTTAATTCTTAGTTCCTATTCTTTATGTGAATATGTACATGGAAGTGGATATTTAAGTGTGTATCTTACAGGACTTATTTTAGGAAATAGTAAAATAACAAATAAGATTATATTGGTTCATTTCTTTGATGGGATAACTGTACTTGCTCAGATAATTATTTTCTTTCTTCTTGGATTATTATCAGTGCCCCATGAACTTCCAAAAGTTATAGTACCTTCACTTTTAATAGGATTATTTTTAACATTTATGGCAAGGCCAATAGCAGTATTTTCAATATTAAGGCCATTTAAATGCAGTATAAATCAATGTGCTCTTTTATCTATAGCAGGACTTAGAGGTGCTGCTTCAATAGTTTTTTCCATAATTGCAATTGCAGGTGGAGCTCAGATTAACTGTAATTTGTATCATATTGTATTTATGATTTCACTTCTATCTGTCTCATTTCAAGGATCAATTCTTCCTATTGCAGCTAGAAAATTAAATATGATTGATTATGAAGATGATGTTAGAAAGACATTTAACGATTATCAAGATGAATATTTAATAAAATTAATGAGAGTATTTATTCCTAAAGGCCATGCATGGGAAGGAAAGAGTATTGAAGAGGCAGCTATACCTAGTGATTCTTTGGCGCTTATGATAAAGAGAGAAGATGAAAATATAGTACCTAAGGGAAATACAATTATAAGGGCAAATGACAGTGTAATATTAAGTATACCAGACTGCTGTGTTGAAGATGATATAAAGCTTAGGGAAGTTAAGATAGACAAGAATCATAAATGGTGTAATAAGCAGATAGAAGAACTTAATCTTCCTGATGATATTTTAATAGCTCTTATAAAAAGAGGAGATGAAAATATAATTCCAAGAGGAAAGACACAAATACTGGAAAATGATATTGTAGTTATGTATAATTAAATTATAGTATGAAAATATTTACAGTTAAGTTTCTAAAATATACTTTGTAATAAATTTATTAAGAATGTGGTTGGTGAATTAAATATAAATATATTATGAAGGGGTTTAATAAATTAGGGGTGATTAGTTTATGGGAGAATATTATAAAATTAGAGGAAAGAAAATATATGTAGAGGTTCTAGGAGATAGTGAGAAGAAGGCGCTATTATTTATCCATGGAGGACCTGGAGGAATAGGCTGTGAGGATTTTGTTAAATTTGCAGGAAATAAATTAGCAGAGAATTTTAGAGTAATAGCTGTAGACCAGAGAGGTGTATGGAGATCAGAAGAGTTAAAAGATGATGAAAAAATAACATTAGAAGATATAATTGAAGATTTTGAGAAATTAAGAAAACAGCTTAAAATAGAAAAATGGTCACTATTATCTCATTCTTTTGGTGGGTATATTTCAGTGCTTTATGCGGATTTATACCCTGATTCAATTGAAAAAATTATATATGAAAATCCTTCTTTTGATTTTTCGTTATCAGAACGTTATATGCTTAAAAATGCAGCAATGGAATTAATAAGATTAGGAAAGAAGAATATAGGACAAACTTATTTAAAATTAATGTATCAGACTACTAATTATAAAGATACTAATAAATTACTTATGAAATCATTGAGTATGCTTGGTTCAAAGGGTAACAATATTATGTGGTATGGTGAGAATAAAGATATCATTGAGAATATAGGAAGGCAGAGGGATAAAGGAAGAAAGCTTATTAATAAGTCTAATAAGACAAGATTTAAGCTTTTAAGCGACTGGAGAGTGTATCATAATGTTTTTGAAAAATTATCAAAAATAGATAAACCATCTCTTCTCATAAAAGGAAAGTGTGATCCTATAACAAGTAAGAGTCAGATAAAAGAATTTTTATTTGCTGAAGTCGAAGGAAATATGGCAGAAAGAAGAGTTGTAAGATTTGACTATTCAGGACACTGGGCAAGAATAGAAGAAAGTGAAAAATACTGCAAAGTTATAACTGATTTTATTCTGAATCAAGAGTAGTTTTTATGTGAACCCTTTGCCAATTAATTATTAATTAATCTTTATAAAAATATAGTTAGCAATAAATAGTTATTTGCTAACTATATTTTTTATATCATAGATGTTTAAAGGTAACTTTCTATAAATTTATAAAATTCATTACGGATTTTATCATTACTATTTATTGAATTTATTATATTTTGTATTTTGTTAATAAAGTACTTACTTTAGAGCATTAATAATAATTAATAGAATAAAAGGAATAAATTTATATTGAAGAAAATTAAAGATTATTCTATAATTTAGACACAATAAAAATTGATAATAGGTTTCGATTACTTAATTGAATTAAAAGGGAAAGCAGTAAAAGCTGCTACAGCCCCCGCTACTGTGATGGAATACTGAACTTATAATATTCCACTGAGGATATACCTTGGGAAGGAGTAAGTTTGGGCTTAAGCCAGAGTCAGGAGACCTGCCTATACTATCATGCTTAATACTGCCTTCGGTGGGAAGGAAATAGCAAATGGAGAATGTGTTTTATTATAGATAGAAATACTTAAAGGCGTTTAGCTTTTTATGTTAATAAAGTGATATTTTTATTATCTGCAAGTAATATACTGTTTAAAAGATATCCTTATATTAATTATTATAGTAAGCCATATATGGTATATATTCTTGTTTTGTTATAGCTCCTTTCACTGTTAGTAGTGAGGGGAGCTATTTAAGTGACACCCCAAAACTTGTTTTTGGTTTGGTGGAAGTTAAGTGAGAGTCAAAATTTTATATTTTGTTTCTCGAACTTACTCTGTGAGTACAACTCTGAATGAATATGAAGAGTGTGTTTCCTTAAACATATATGAAGAAATAATTTTTTTATTAAGCATAGAAACATAAATACTATTTAGGATAAAGTTAGGAGTTAATTATGAAAAAGGCAATTTTAGTTGTAAGTTTTGGAACAAGTCATTTGGACGCATTAGAAAATTCAATAGAAAAAATAGAAAATAGAATTAGAGATGAATTTAAAGATTATGAAGTATTTAGAGCATTTACAGCTCATATGATAATCAAAAAGCTTAAGGAAAGAGATAATATAGAAATATTAAAACCTGAAGAAGCTTTAGAAGATTTAAAGAATAAAGGATTTGAAGAAGTTATAATTCAGCCTCTTCACATAATACCAGGTGAAGAATACTCTTATATAAGAGGAATAGCAAGAAGACATAAAGATGATTTTAAAACAATCAAGCTTGGAAGACCAATATTTTTCTATCAAGGAGCAGAAGAGGATGTTCCACAAGATTATTCTGAATTCATAGAAAGTATGAAAGATGTTTTAGATAATGAAGAAAGTGTAGTTTTATTTGGTCATGGCAGTGCCCACTCTTCAAATGCTGTATATGGAATGCTTCAAACTGTACTTGAAGATGAAGGGTATGATAATGTATTTATAGCTACAGTTGAAGGTTATCCAACTATAGAAACATGTATAAGAAGAATGAAGAAAAAAGGAGTAAAGAAGACAAAGTTAGTTCCTTTATTAGTAGTTGCAGGAGACCATGCTAAAAATGATATGGCATCAGATGAAGAGGATTCAATGAAGAGCATACTTAAAAGAGAAGGAATAGAATCAAAAGTTTACCTTCATGGACTAGGAGAAGTTGATAAGTTTGTTCAGCTTTATGTAAACAGAATTCATGATGTTATTGATGGAACATATGATGATTTAGGAAGAACTAAAAAGTTAGTAAAAAATCTAAATAATATATAATACAGATTAATATTTTCGCAGCTTGTTGCGAAAATGATGAATCATTTAGGTTTATGTACATAATTAATAAGGATATGACATTGAAGAAAGGTGGATTACTATGAAATCCATAATAATTGCATCTAACTCAAGTGGTGGAGGTAAGACTACCTTCACTCTTGGGCTTATGAAAGCGCTTATGAATAGAAAGTTAGATGTTCAAGGATATAAGGTTGGACCAGATTATATAGATCCAGCATTCCACAGAGAAGTTACTGGAAAGTATTCTAGAAATCTTGATGTTCATTTAATGGGTGAAGATGGAGTAAAGTACAGCTATTTAAAAGGTAAAGGTGATGTTGGAGTAATTGAAGGGGTAATGGGCCTTTATGATGGTGTAGGCATAAGTACAAAAGCATCTACATATGATGTTTCAAGAATTCTTGGAAATATGCCTGTTATACTTGTGATTTCTCCAAAGGGACAAAGCAGTACATTATGTGCAGTTATACAAGGATTGAGAGATTACAGAAATGCTAATATTGTAGGTATTGTACTTAATTGTGTAAGTGAAAAGTATTATAAGCTTCTTAAGTATTCTATAGAAGAAAACTGTAATATAAAAGTCCTTGGATACATTCCTAAAAATGAAGAAATAGTACTTGGCAGCAGACATTTAGGACTTGTTCAAAGTATGGAAGTACTAGAACTTGATAAAAAGCTTGAGCTATGTGGAAATATGGTTGAAGAGTTTGTAGATGTGGAGGCAATATTATCACTAATGCAGGAATATAAAGAAGAGGATGCTGAGTTTAAATTAAACTTTAGCCTTTTAAATTCAAGTGATTTAACTTCTGAAAATAAAGAAGAGTGTTCTGAAATAAGTGATTTCAAGATAAAAGCTATCAATAAAAAACTAAAAATAGGAATTGCAAAAGATAAGGCATTTAGTTTTTATTATAGAGATAATATTGAGCTTTTTGAGGAAATAGGTGAAGTTATATATTTCAGTCCAATGAATGATGCATCTATACCAGAAGGATTAGACTTCCTTTACATAGGTGGGGGGTATCCAGAAGTATTCAAAGAACGATTAGAGGGTAATGTATCCATGAGAGAAAGCATTAAAAAAGCTCTTGATGATGGGCTTAAATGCTATGCAGAATGTGGAGGTTTAATGTACCTTACACAATCAATAGATGATTCTAATATGGTAGACTTCTTTAATGGAACAAGTGAAATGACTAAAAGACTTGTGAGATTTGGATATTGCAATGTAAATGTAGATGAGAAATATTATGGTCATAAAATAAGTATTAATGGTCATGAATTTCATAAATCTGATCTTAAATTAAAGGAAAAAACTATTTATGAAGTGACTAAAAAACAATATGATGGTGAAATTTTAAAATGGAATTGTGGATATGTAAAAAATAATACATTAGCTGCATATGCCCATGTGAATTTCTTGGGAAATATTGATTTTCTAAAGGCAATTTTATTTGGAAAGTAAGAGTAGATAGTTTAGGGGAGATATGACTAAAACTTTAATCTAAATAAATAAGTTACATTATAGATTACATGAGATAAAAAGATTAAAGAAAATAATAAAATCGTTAGTTAAAAGAAAAGAGTGAGAAAATGAGTTATTTAAAAAATCCAATGGGAATAGAAGAAAAGAGTTTTGAAATAATAGGGGAAGAAATGGGTGAACACTCATTTACACCAGAAGAATTATTAATAGTTAAAAGAACAATACATACAACAGCAGATTTTGAATATAAGGATTTAGTTGAAATAAGCAGTACTGCTATAGAAACAGCAAAGGAGTTATTCAGAAAAGGAACTACAATATACACTGATACAAATATGGCTCTAAACGGAATAAATAAGATAGCCTTAGGAAAAACAAACAGCAAGGTTATATGCTATGTAAATGAACCAGAAGTTCATGCTGAAGCTAAAGAAAAAGGAATAACAAGAAGTATGGCAGCTGTAGAAAAAGCATGTGCTGATAATGTAGATATATTTGTATTTGGAAATGCACCAACTGCACTATACAGATTAAAAGAACTTATAAGCGAAGGAAAAGCAAATCCAAAACTAATAATAGCAGCACCAGTAGGCTTTGTAGGAGCAGCAGAAAGTAAAGAAAACATGGATGAACTAAACATACCATACATAAGAGTAAAAGGAAGAAAAGGTGGAAGCACAGTAGCAGCAGCCATAGTAAATGCGTTGATGTACATGGTGGAGAGGTAAGTGAGAGTCAAAATTTTATATTTTGTTTCTCGAAGTTAAGTGAAGCTCTAAATCTTTGATTTAGTAAGCTGAACTTACTCTGTGAGTACACCGCTGAATATATATGAAGCGTGTGTTTCCTTTATACAATATAGAAAGTTGAAAATTGATAGTGGAAAGTTGAAGGTGAAAAAGCCTTAGGGCTTTTTTGTTGTAGTATTGCATGGATTTTGTTTATACAAAATAAGCCGCTTTGAGTGAATTGCATTACTATGTATTTTTATATATTTAAAGGTATTTCGTTTGGAATAGCTACCTTAAACTATCAACTTTCCCCTCTCAACTATCAACTGATTAGGTGGTGTTTTTATGTTTGAAATGTATATTGAAAGCGAAGGTAAGAAGCTGAGATGTGGATATACTACAGGTTCATGTAGTGCAGGTGCTGCAAAGGCTGCTACTATTCTTTTATACAATAAAAATAAAATTTTAGATGCTATAGATATTGAAAGTATGAAAAATATAACAATAGATATGCCCATTGAGAAAATTGAAAGAATGGACAATGCTGTTGAATGTACAATTTTAAAGTTTAGTGGTGATGACCCTGATGCTACAAGTGGAATTGAAATAAAGGCTAAGGTTAGAAGATTAAAACCAGATGAAGAAGTTAAAGATGCAGTAGAAGACCTTTTTGAAGATGAAAGTAGTGAAGTGATTTTTCTTAGAGGTGGAGAAGGTGTAGGTGTTGTAACAAAAGAAGGGCTTTTTGTTAAAAAAGGTGAGCCTGCAATTAATCCAGTTCCAAGAAAAATGATAAGAGATGAAGTTCTTAAAGTTCTTCCAGATGGAGAAAGAGTTGAAGTAACTATTTCAGTTCCACAAGGACTTGAAGTAGCACAAAGAACTTTTAATCCTAGATTAGGCATCATTGGAGGAATTTCAATACTTGGGACTTCAGGAATAGTATATCCTATGTCTGAAGATGCCCTTAAGGCTTCAATAAGAATTGAAATAAATCAAAGGGCTATTGATAGAGATAGGCTTGTATTAACCTTTGGAAATCTAGGTGAAAGATTCTGTAAGGAACTTGGATATGATTCAGATGAAATAATCATGTGTTCAAATTATATTGGATTTGCACTTGAATGTTGTCAGGCAAATAATATTAAGTCAGTTATAGTTATAGGACATATTGGGAAGATGAGCAAGATTGCATATGGATGTTTCAATACCCATAGTAGAGTAAATGGAGTAAGACTTGAAGTGTTTGCGCTTGAACTTGCACTTCTTGGATATGATTTATCACTTGTTAATCAAGTCTTAGAACAAAAAACATGTGAAGGAGCAGTAAGATTCCTTGGAGAAGGATATGATGCTCTTTATAGAAATATTGGAAGAAAAATAGTTGATAGCATGAAGACTTATGTTCGTGATGAAATGGATATAGATGCCGTTACATATTATGGAGTTCGTGATATGGAAATGCTTTATGATTCTAGGGAGGACAAAAGATGATTTACATAGTTGGGCTTGGTCCAGGACATGAGGATTATATACTTCCTAAGGCTATTAAAACTTTGGAAAAGTGTCATATAGTTGTAGGATTTAAAAGAGCTCTTGATTCATTGAAGATTGACGATTCTAAAAAGTCTTATATGAGAACACTGGCTGATGTGGATAAATTTATTGTCAATGAAACTGAGATAAATAAGAATGTAGCTATAGTTGCTTCTGGAGATCCTACTTTTTATGGAATAACTAATTATATAAAAAGTAAAGCTCAAGTTCCATTTGAAATAATACCAGGAATAAGTTCTGTCCAATACTTAACATCAAAGGTAAAGCTTCCTTGGAATAATGCATATTTAGGAAGTCTTCATGGAAGAAGTGATGATTTTATAAGTAAAGTAAGAGAATACGATACAGCAATATGGCTTACGGATAAAGAAAATAATCCATCTCATCTATGTGAAATTTTATGTGAAGAAAAAATAGATGTAAATGTAATAGTAGGTGAAAATCTTTCCTATGAAGATGAGGTAATAACAATTGGAAAACCTGAAGAGTTTATAGGTAAAGAATTTAGTTCGTTATGTATTCTTATTACAGACAAGAGTAATAAATATTCATAAGAATAAAAGTATATATCAATATAAGTACATTTATATAAAAGAATATATATATTTGCTTATAGAATGAGGCCTTGTGCGAAATGGATATGTATCTTTAATTATAAATAATATTTATATAACTAATAAACTACGACCCTAGAGCGATTAAAAAATTAGGGTAAAGGAGATGAGAAAATGTTTATTAAAGATGAAGAATTTATAAGAGGAAATTGTCCTATGACAAAGGAAGAAATAAGAATTCTTTCTATTGGAAAAATGAATATAAATGAAGATTCAAATGTTATTGATATAGGAAGTGGAACGGGAAGTATTACAATTCAATCTTCCAAGGAGTGTCCAAAGGGAAAAGTATACTCTATAGAAATGGATGATGAAGCATATGATGTAACTTCACAAAATATTGATAAGTTTAAATGTGAAAATGTTGAGCTTATTAAAGGTGATGGAAGTACAGCGTTAGCCAAACTTATAGAAGATGGAATTAAGGCTGATTCAGCATTTGTTGGAGGTAATGGAGGTCAGCTTGAAGATATAATTAAAAAGACTGATAAGCTTCTTAATGAAAATGGAACTATGGTCATGAACTTTATCACTTTAGATAATGCTTATAAGGCTATAGAAATTATGAGAACAATGAATTACAAAATGGATATTGCTCTTATAAATGTAAGTAAAAATAGAGGAAAGAGTCTTATGATGATGGCATTAAATCCAATATATATAGTTCAATGTATAAAATGTAGTGAAGAGGAGTAAATCAGAGGTGTACTCACAGAGTAAGTTCGAGGAACAAAATGTGAAATTTTGAACATTACTTAAGGAAATACCTCCTCATATTCATTCGGATGTATAAGTTCCACCAAACCAAAAGCAAGTTTTGGGGTGTCACTTATGATTTGTATATAAATAATTTAATGTATATTAATTAAAAAGGAGAGAAAATTAAAGTATGGCAACATTATACGGAATAGGCGTTGGCCCTGGTGATAAAGAATTATTAACAGTAAAAGCGGTTAGAATAATTGAAAGTTGTGACGTAATAGTAGCGCCAAGTGCTACAGAAGGTGGAGAAAGTATAGCACTTGAAACTGCTAGGGATTACATAAAAGAAGGAACAGAAGTTGTTGTAAAACACTTTCCAATGGGTAAAAAGGATAGAATTTTAAAGGCTTTAGAAGCATATGAGTTTATTGAATCAAAACTTAGAGAAGGAAAAAATGTTGCATTTTTAACTATAGGAGACCCATATGTGTACAGTACATATATTCACATGCTTACTCATATGAGAGAAGATGGATTTGAAGTTGTTACAGTTCCAGGAATAACTTCATTCTGTGCAGCAGCAAGCTTAGTTGACAGAACTTTAGTAATAGGAAACGAAAAACTTGTAATAATGCCAGCGACAAAAGTTAAAGAAATTACAGATGAAAAATTCATAGTAATTATGAAAGTATATAAACATGAAGAAGAAGTACTAGATGTACTAGAAGAAAAAGGCTTTGATTATGTATATGCAAGCAGAGTAGGAAGAGAAGGACAATTAGTTCTTACAGATAGAGAAGAAATTCTTAAAGTAAGAGATTATATGTCTTTAATAATAGCAAGCAGAGAATAAGACAGTTGACAGTTGAACATTGATAGTTGAAAGTTTAAGGATGAAACAGCAAGGCTGTTTCTAAAAGATATGTATTTAAAGAAATTCTCTTCAGAGAATTTCAACCACAAACTCTCAACTTTCCACTCTCAACTCTCAACTGAACGAAAGGATTGAGTGTAATGATTTATTTTATAGGAGCAGGCCCAGGTGCCGCAGATTTAATTACTGTAAGAGGTAGAGATTTATTAGAAAGAGCTGAAGTTGTTATATATGCAGGTTCATTAGTATCTAAGGAACATTTAGAATATTGCAGACCAGATGCTAAAATATATAATTCAGCTGGAATGACTCTTGAAGATGTTATGGAAATAATGACTATGGAAGAGCAAATGGGTAAATTAGTAGTAAGATTACATACAGGTGATCCAAGTATTTATGGAGCTATAAGAGAGCAGATGGTAGAGCTTGATAGAGTAGGAATAGAATATGAAGTAGTTCCAGGAGTAAGTTCTTTTACAGGGGCAGCGGCTGCAATAAACAGAGAATTTACACTTCCAGGTGTAACTCAAACTGTAATACTTACAAGAGTTGAAGGAAGAACTCCAGTACCAGAAACTGAAGATTTAGAAAAATTAGCTTCTATAGGAGCTTCTATGGCTATATTCCTTTCAATATCTATGATTGACAAGGTTGTAGAAAAATTAAAGAAGGGATACAAGAAAAATGTTGCTATAGCAGTAGTTGAAAGAGCAACATGGCCTGATCAAAGAGTAATAATGGGTCATTTAGATGATATAGCTGAAAAGGTTAAGGAAAATAATATTACTAAATGCGCTCAAATCCTTGTAGGAGATTTCTTAGATAGCGATTTTGAAAAGAGTCTTTTATATGATAAGAGCTTTTCTCACATGTTTAGAGATGCACAAGTAGAGGATGCAGAATAATGATAGGTATAGTATGTCCTTCACCAAAGGGGCATGAGATTGCATTTAAGCTTCAAAAGAGTTTAAATGCAACTCTTTATTTAAAGGAAAATAATGATTTTAAGTTAGATTATGTAACTAGAAAAGCTATGAAAGAATGTGATGGAATAATATTTATTTCATCTACAGGAATAGCTGTAAGGGCAATAGCACCATACATACAAAAGAAGGATAAGGATCCAGGAGTTGTAGTTGTTGATTTATCAGAAAAATATGCCATAAATATTTTAAGTGGTCATTTAGGTGGAGGTAATGAGCTTACATTAAAGGTTGCAGAAATATTAGGTGCTCAGTCAGTTATAACTACTGCAACAGATAATATGAACATTATAGGACCTGATATGATAGCTAAAAAGTACAATCTTATTATTGATGACTTGAAAACTGCTAAAGATATTGCAGCACTTCTTGTTGATAATAAAGTAGTAGGCATTAAAGATGATTACAATGTAGTTGAAATAACTAAGGGTTATGAAAAAATAGATGAACTTAAAGAAGATTCTATATGGATTACTAATAAGATTAAAGCTGAAATTAGTGAAGATAAGAATATCGATTATTCAAAAGTTCTTAAGCTTATAAAACAAGATATAGTTCTTGGAATTGGTGCAAGACGAAATACACCTTTTGAAAAGCTTAAAAAGTTTATTGAAGAATCTCTTATTAAATACAATATAGATATAAAGGCTGTGAACAAGATTGTTTCAGTAGATGTAAAGAAGGATGAGCAAGGAATAATACACCTTGCAGAATATTTAGGGTGTCCATTTATTACATTTACAAGAGATGAAATAAGAACAGTTCAAGATAAGTTTGAGGGAAGCCCATTTGTATTTAAAACTCTTGGAATAACAGGAGTGTGTGAACCTTCAGTAGATCTTGCTGGGGCGGAAATTCTTGAAGGCAAGATTAAACATGATGGAATGACTTTAGCAATTGGGCAGCTTTAATTCAGTTAACAGTTGATAGTTGACAGTTTAAGGAAGAAACTTCTTGGGAAGTTTAGAGAAATGTATTTTAAAAATAATAGTTAGTTTAAATAGATTTTGTTTTTTGCAGGATGTTGCGAAAGAGCATAGAGCAGGCAGTATCTTTATAAATTTAAAAATGTGATACTTAAGAGAAATAAGTTAGGAAGTGATTTTGTTATGGGAAAATTAAGAGTTATAGGAATTGGACCTGGAAGTATTGAAAATATGACTTTAAGAGCTTATAAGGCAATTGAAAACAGTGATGTTATAGTTGGATACAATAAATACATAGATATGATAAAGGAATTAGTCGAAGGTAAAGAACTTTATTCTACAGGTATGATGGGAGAAGAAGCAAGATGCAAACAGGCTTTAGAATTATCTAAAGATAAAGATGTTGCTTTAATCAGTACAGGTGATGCTGGAATATATGGAATGGCTGGACTTATTCTTGAAATGAAGGAAGATGAAGATGTTGAAATAATTCCAGGACTTACAGCTTCAAGTGCAGCTGGTTCTGTAGTAGGGGCTCCACTTATGCATGATAACTGTAATATAAGCTTAAGTGATCTAATGACTCCATATGATGAAATTAAAAATAGAGTTAAATGTGCAGCTGAAAGTGATTTTATAATTTCTTTATATAATCCAAAGAGTAAGGGAAGACCACATTACTTAAGAGAATGTATTGATATAATAAAAGAATTTAGAAAAGATGATACTCCAATTGCTGTAGTTAAGCATGCATTAAGAGATGGTCAAGAAGTGACACTTACAACTATAGGTGAATTTGATGACAGTATTGTAGATATGATGTCTATAGTAATTGTAGGAAATACTAAAAGTTATTATAAGAATGGAAGCTTTATAACTCCTAGAGGATATAACAATAAGAAAAGAGATATGAAATAATGATAGGTTTGATACTTGGAACATCAGAAGGAAGAAAGATAGTATCTTTAATGAATGAATTTACTGATGAGATAGCAGTAAGTACAGCTACATCATATGGTGGACAGCTTCTTGAAAGTTACAAGATTAAAGAATTAAATACAAAACCACTTGACAAGGAAGAAATGATAGAGTGGCTTAAGAGAAATAATGTTAAGATTTTAGTTGATGGGTCACATCCATATGCAACTGTAGTAACAAAGAATGCCATGGAATGTTGTAAGGAGCTTAATATAAAATACATAAGATATGAAAGAAAAGGTGTTCTTGAAAATGATAATGGCGAAGATATCATAAGAGTTAAAAATTATGATGAAGCAATAGAATATACAAAATCATATATTGAAGGAAATGTATTAAATACTACAGGTGGTAATAATGTAACTAAATTTGTAGATATGGATTTTGACTATAGAGTAATACACAGAATACTTCCATCACCAGCAGTTCTTACAAAGATTGTAGATGCAGGTGTGAAGATTAAAGATATAATTGCTATGCAGGGACCAATATCATATGAGGTTGAAAAGGCATTTATCCATCAGTTTGATGTTAAGGCTATAATTACAAAAGATAGCGGAATAGAAGGCGGAGTATTAGAAAAATTAAATGCTGCTAGAGAATGTAATGTTAAAATAATACTAATAGAAAAAACTAAATTTGAATATGATATAGAGTTTAATGATCCAGAAAGCCTGGTAGAAGAATTAAAGCAGTTAACAGTTGAAGGATAAAACTGCGGAGCAGTTTCCTAAAACTGTTCCCTGATCACAGATTACCCGTAAAGGGCATTAACTGACAACTGTTAACTGAAAAAAGGTGGGGTGTTAAAATGAATAATATAGAACTTTTAAATAGCATAATAAGCAATATTAAAGATATAGACAAAGATGCATTAAAAAAAGCTGATGAAAGAATGACTTCTCTTGTAAAGCCTTTAAAGAGTCTTGGAAAGTTAGAAGATATGGCAATAAAGCTTTCTGGAATTACTGGAAAGGTTAAGAATAATATTGATAAAAGAGTAGTTATAATAATGAGTTCTGATAATGGTGTAGTAGAAGAGGGTGTTGCTTCAGCACCTCAAAGTGTAACATTATCTCAGACAATTAATTTTACAAAGGGATTAACAGGTGTTGCAGTATTAGCGAAAGCCAATAATACAGACCTTATGGTAGTTGATGTTGGAGTAAATTGTGATTTTGAATGTCCAGGAGTAATCAATAGGAAAATAAGAAAATCTACAAGCAATATAGCTAAAGGACCTGCTATGACTTATGAAGAATGTATAAAAGCAGTTCTTGTAGGGATAGACTGTGTAAAAGATGCTAAGGATAAGGGTTATAATATTGTAGGAGTAGGTGAAATGGGCATTGGAAACACATCAACAAGTAGTTCAGTATTATGTGCGCTTACAGGCTGTAAAGTAGAGGATATTGTTGGAAGAGGTGCAGGAATAACTGATGCTGCTTATGCTAAAAAAATATCTGTAGTTAAAAAAGCATTGGAAATAAATAATCCAGATAAAAATAATCCATTAGATGTTATTTCTAAAGTTGGAGGATTTGATATTGCAGCTATGACAGGTGTGTTTATAGGAGCAGCATATTATAAAATACCTGTTGTTATAGATGGATTAATATCTGTGGTTGCAGCATTAAGTGCATATAGACTAAATAATAAATGTAGGGACTATATGTTTACATCTCATATATCAAAAGAAATAGGTTTTAAAACTGCTATGAGTGAGCTTGGACTAAGCTCTATACTTGATTTAAATATGGGACTTGGAGAAGGTAGTGGATGTCCATTAGCATTTTCTATTATGGACAGTGCATGTGCAGTTATGAATAATATGGCTACTTTTGAAGAGGCTGAAATAAATGATAAGTATTTAGATGAACTTAAACGCTTGGATAATAAAGGTGTTTAATATCATAGTGGATTTTTGATAATGTAGTAGTTTATTAAGATGTTTTATACTCATATTGTAAATTCCAGCGGTTGAATTCAATATTGTTGAAGAATATAATCTAAGAAGATAAGCAATATTGAATTATGGGGTGAAGCAATGATAAAGATAAGAAAAGCAGAACTAAGTGATGCTGAGAATTTTTTAAATATGCTCAAGAAGCTTGATACTGAAACTAAAGATATGATGTTAGAGCCTGGAGAAAGAAATTCTACATTAGAGCAGTTTAAATCTAGAATTCAAAATATAAGTGGTGAAGATGGACTAACATTGCTTATTGATGATGATAAAAAGATAGGTGGATTTTTAAGTGCAGAAAGAGGATGTTATAAAAGAATACGTCACAGTGCTTATATAGTTATTGGTATGCTTAAAGAATATAGAGGAAGACATTTAGGAACAAAGATGTTTGAACAACTTGAAGAATGGGCAATATCAAATAATATTGCAAGACTGGAATTAACAGTTGTATGTACAAATAAATCTGCTGTAGCTTTATATAAAAAGATGGGCTTTAAAATAGAAGGAATCAAAGAAAATTCAATGATAGTAGATGGAAATTATGTTGATGAATATTATATGGGGAAAATAATTTAATCTTTAATATAGGAATTAAATTACCTAAATAGTTTATAATATAATTATTAAAAAATTTATCATAAGATATATGACATAATAGATTATTTTTGTTATAAAAAACAAAAAGATGAAAAGAATGATTTCTATTTTAAGCTGATGTAATAATATCTGCATAAAGCATAAATTGATACTTTATATGAAAGGACTGACTAAGTAATGGAACTTGGATTAATTCATATTTACTGTGGAGATGGAAAAGGAAAAACAACTGCTGCTATGGGACTTGGAATGAGAGCTGCAGGAAGAGATAAAAAAGTGTTATTAACACAGTTTTTAAAAGATAATGATAGCGGAGAATTAAATTCTATAGAAAAACTTGGAGATAATTTCGTAGTATTTAAAGGAGACCCAGTTAAAAAGTTCTTTAAGTTTATGAGTCCTGAAGAGCAGATGGTAACAAGAAATGAACATATAGCAAGATTTAGAGCTGTAACTAAGAAAGCATCAGATGAAAATTTTGATTTATTAATTATGGATGAGCTTGTAGCATCTATTA
>DPOH01000324.1 GCA_003539755.1 Clostridium sp. | reverse complement strand
GAGCATGGTGGAGATCCATCATCAATTGAATTCTGTCACAATGTTGGATTAGATTATGTATCTTGTTCACCATTTAGAGTTCCACTTGCAAGACTTGCAGCAGCTCAAGCACAAGTTAAAAATCCAAGATAATAATTTTTAGAATATAATAATTTAGATTGTGAAAGCCTATGAGAGTTAATAAAAAAATCTCATAGGCTTTTTATGATATATCTATTTATATAATTAAAAAGTGAGTTATATCTTTAAAGTCAAATTTGAATTAAATACAAGATTTATTTCTTTGAGAAGATTAATGGAAAATTCATATTGGTTATTAGTCCTTTTAATAGAAGAATTCAGTAGAGTTAAAAATGAAGATTTATTGCATTTGTGTATGTTTTTGTAGTAATCTCTTGATATCTTCCAATATTTTTGAGGAAATGAAATATATGATAATATATAGTAAAAATCTGATTGTGTCATTGGAGATATACTGTTATATGTTTTTAAAATCGACATTGCAAGTGGAATATCCCATTTTGTATTTTCTCGTTTTAGTATTCTTCGCATAAAATAGCCTAAGTCTTTCATTGAATAATCTGTTTTACATTTATCAAAATCAATTATCCATGGATTTAAATCTTCAGGAAAAAGCAAATTTTTGTTTACATAATCCCCATGACATAAAGAACGGCTTAATTGGTCAGGATGAACTTTGGAAGCAAAATCTAAAGAGAGCTCAGCAAGCTTTATACTTGTATCAAAGCTTGAAATAAACTGTCTTGAAAATTTATCTCTATATTTAAAGGCTGAATTAGATGTTTTTAATAAATCCTCAAAATGTCTAAGGGTAGATATGTAGTAATCATCAAATCCTTCTCTTGAAGAGCTGCCCAAAATGGGTCTGAAAGATCGTGTCTTTGAATGTATTTCAGAAAGTTTCTGTATAGCAATAATAACATGGTCCATATTATCAAAACTACAACGGATTCCATTTACCCATGGAGATAATATAAAAAGCATATTATTATAGTTTACAAAACGATTTTGATCAGTTGTAGGAAGTAGTTTGGGAACACGTATATTATTTCTGTAAAGCCATTCACATGCAGAATAAACATAAAGAAGGTCTTCTTTGCTGTAGTATACTTTTTTCAAGCAATAGCTTAAATTATTATAATCTACTCTATATACTGCTCTTTGTTTGTCAGTATCTTTAAATTTTATTATAGAAATTTCAGCGTTATATAAATTATATTTAGGAAGTACATATTGCTTTATAATTTTAGGAGAAAGGCTTATTTTGTTTGATGGAATAAAATTTGTGCTCATAATTACACTCCTTTTCAAATTGCTAGTGTTAAACAATATTAGAAGTTTTCATTAATAATAATATTAATAATAAGAGATTAATATACGTATAGAATTAAAGAAAAATATTAAAAAACTGAGTTTTTGTATATTATTTTTGTAATTATTGCAAATAATAAAAATAGGTCATAATTAGAGGAATATAGTGATAAATATAGAATACATAAAAAAGAGGTGATATATATGAATGTGAAAGAAAAAATTGAGAACTTTGAAAGCTTGACATTAATTAAAGAAGCTTCTTTTTCTGCAAAATCTTTAGGGCGTGAAAAAAAAGAATTAGATGATGAAATGCGTACTTGTTACATGGTAGACAGAGACAGAATTATTCAAAGTAAGTCATTTAGAAGATTAAAACATAAAACACAGGTATATATAAAAACCTCTGGTGATCATTATAGAACAAGACTTACACATACACTTGAAGTATCACAAGTTGCTAGGAATATTGGAGTTGGAATTGGATTGAATGAGAATCTAATTGAAGCTATAGCACTTGGGCACGATTTAGGGCATGTGGCTTTTGCACATACAGGTGAAGAGGTATTAAATGAATACTTGGAAGAAGGATTCAGACATAATGAACAGAGTGTTAGAGTAGTTTCAAAGCTTGAAAATGGAGGAGAAGGATTAAATCTTACTAAAGAAGTTATAAATGGAATACTTCATCATAGTGGTCTTGGAACTATAAATGATATAACTACTCTTGAAGGTATTGTAGTTAAATATAGTGATAAGATGGCATATCTTAATCATGATATTGATGATTCAATAAGAGCAGGGCTACTTGATTTAAAGCAAATACCTAAGGATATTATAAAGGTTCTTGGAAATTCCTCTAGTCAAAGACTAAATACATTAATAAGTGATTTTATTAAAACATCAACTCATAATTTAGCTCAGGGTAGGAGAGAAATTGGGTTAAGTAATGAAATAAATGAAGCTATGATTGAACTTAGAAAGTTTATGTTCAAAAATATATATTTAGGGGATACATTAAAAATTGAAAGAAATAAGGGAAAGTTCATACTTTATGAACTTATTAAATATTTTGAGAAACATCCGTATGAAATGCCAGAACTTTATAGTAATATAGTGGAAAAGGAAGGATTAAAACGAGGTGTGACAGATTATATTGCTGGAATGAGCGATGATTATTGCTTATTATTATTTAATAAGTTGTTTATACCAGAAGTAATTATTGATTATTAATTAATATTATTAGGCATAATAATATTTATAGTAAAATAAATTTTAAAAATTAAAGAGGATTTTATAATAAAAAAAAGAATAAATAGAAATAGCGTGAATATATTATTATTTTAGAACTGCAATTTATATGCATAAAATTTATTATAAATTTTTCATATAAATAAGGAGGAAAAAAATTTATAATGTCGAATAATATATATTTGTTGAAAAAACAGTGGGGAGGGAGATGACTCCTTGCAGATACGAGAAGAAGTAATAGAAAAAATCAAAGAACAGAATGACATTGTTGATATTATTTCAGAAAATGTAAGACTAAAAAAAGCAGGAAGAAATTTTACGGGATTATGTCCATTTCATAATGATAAGTCTCCGTCATTTAGCGTTTCTCCAGAAAAGCAGATTTATAAATGTTTTTCATGTGGAGAAGCAGGAAATGTTATTACATTTGTAATGAAATATAAAAAACTTACATTTCAAGAAGCAGTGAAGCATCTAGCTGACAAAGCAGGAATCCCATTAGAAATAGGAGGACATGAAGACAGTAAAGTATCTAAAAAAAGAGATTTATTATTTAAGGTAAATGTAGAAGCAGCAAGGTATTTTTTTGCAAATCTTCAGAAAACCAAAATGGCTAAAGATTATTTCTTAAGAAGAGGAATAAAAGAAGAAGTTATAAAAAGATTTGGTCTGGGATATGCATTTGACAGCTGGCATGGATTAATAAATTATCTTCGTAATAAAGGGTTTAGAGATGACTTATTACTGGAAGCAGGTCTTATTTTAAAAAGTGAAAAAAGCGGAAACACTTATGACAGATTTAGAAACAGGGTTATTTTTCCTGTTTTTGATGTTAGAGGAAGAGTTATTGGATTTGGAGGTAGGGTTTTAGATGATTCAAAACCAAAGTATTTAAATTCACCAGAAACAATGGTATTCCAAAAAGGAACAAATCTGTATGGGTTAAATTTCGCTATAAAAAATAAGCTTGAAGAAGATTATATTATCATAGTTGAAGGATATATGGATTTAATTTCTCTTCATCAGCATGGAATTACTAATACAGTAGCTTCACTTGGTACAGCATTAACTGTTAATCAAGCAAGGCTTTTAAAGCGTTATGTCAGTAAGGTAATAATATCTTATGATGCGGATGTTGCTGGTCAGACTGCTACATTGAGAGGTTTAGAGATTTTACGAAATACTGGATTTGATGTAAAAGTACTAAAAGTACCTCAAGGAAAAGATCCTGATGAATTTGTAAGAAACAATGGAAAAGAAGCATTTTTAAAATTAGTTAAAAATGCATTACCTTTAATTGAATACAGAATAAAAAGAGCAGCTGAAGGAATTGATTTTAAAGATGGTAGCCAAGTCATTAAATTTGCAGAGAAGTTTGCGGAAATATTGGCAGAGCTGAATCCTATTGAAAAAGATGTTTATATAAAGAAGATTTCTGAAGAAACATCTATAAAAGAACAGGCTTTATATGACCTTTTATCAGAAGTTATGGCGAAAGGTCAAAAAGAAGATAATTTCATGAATAAAAAGGAAGAAAATGGAACAAAATTATATGTAGAGCCAGGTTATTTAAAGGCTGAAAGAGCATTGCTTAAATTGATTTTAGAAGATGATTTTTATGATGAATTAAAAGAGGTAATAAAAGAAGGAGATTTTATAATTGAATCTCATAATAAAATTTATTCTTTAATATTACAAGGCAAAAATGAAAATACTAATAATATAATATCTTACATAGAAAGCCGTTGTGATGATGTTGAAAGTTCTAAAGAGCTGATAAAAATTAAAGAACAGAATATTTTAGACTTAAGTAATAAGGATAAATTGATAAATGATTATTTAAAACAGCTTGAAAGTTTTAAAATTAAAAAGAAAATTGATGAATTAAAAAAGAAACAGAAACGGCTGGAAAAAGAAGGGAAATTTGAAGAAAGTATTCAGATAGCTAGAGAACTACTTGCTTATCAACATAGATAAAAGGGAAGAGGTTAAAGGTTGTAACGGAAGGAGGCAATTTAGAATGGAACAAAAAGTAAAAGCAAAAGCAACTAATTCTAAGAAAAATAATAATGATAAAAATGATAAAAATGCCAAAATGTCAGCAGTTAAAGAATTACTAGATAAGGGTAAGAAAGATGGTTCATTAACATATAAAGAAATTATGGAGACTATGGATCATATAGATTTAAGTCCAGAACAAATTGAGAAAATATATGAAGTTCTTGAAATGATGAACATTGAAATTGTAGGAGAAAACCCTGAGGTTGAAACTGCACAAGAAGAAGAACTAGATTTATCTGTTCCAGAAGGAATAGCTATAGATGATCCAGTTAGAATGTATTTAAAAGAAATTGGTAAAGTGCCTCTATTATCTTCTGAACAAGAGATAGAATATGCAAAACAGATTGAAGAAGGAAATCAAAGAGCTAAGAAAAAGCTTGCAGAAGCAAACTTAAGACTTGTAGTAAGTATAGCAAAAAGATATGTAGGAAGAGGTATGCTTTTTCTAGACTTAATTCAAGAAGGAAACTTAGGTCTTATAAAAGCTGTTGAAAAGTTTGATTATAGAAAAGGATATAAATTTTCAACATATGCTACATGGTGGATTAGACAGGCAATAACAAGAGCTATAGCAGACCAAGCTAGAACTATTAGAATTCCTGTTCATATGGTTGAAACTATAAATAAGTTAATAAGAGTTCAAAGACAATTGTTACAAGAACTTGGTAGAGACCCATTCCCAGAAGAAATATCGAAAGTTATGGATCTTCCAGTAGATAAGGTTCGTGAAATTCAAAAGATAGCACAAGAACCAGTATCTTTAGAAACACCAATAGGTGAAGAAGAAGATTCACATTTAGGAGACTTTATACCAGATGATGAAGCTCCAGCACCAGCTGAAGCTGCAGCATTTACAATGTTAAAAGAACAATTAATAAATGTTTTAGATACATTAACTCCAAGAGAAGAAAAAGTATTAAGATTAAGATTTGGTCTTGATGATGGAAGAGCAAGAACTCTTGAAGAAGTTGGTAAAGAATTTAATGTTACTAGAGAAAGAATAAGACAAATTGAAGCTAAAGCTTTAAGAAAGTTAAGACATCCTTCAAGAAGTAAAAAGTTAAAAGATTACTTAGACTAGGCACCTATTTTTTAGGTGCTTCTTCCTTATTTGATAAACAAAAATAACTGTTAACTGTTACCTGTTAACTGTTAACTGAATAAAGTGGTGGTAGGTAAAAATGGATTTAAGCAGAAGATTAAAATGGATAGTAGATAAATTAGATAAATGTGACGTTATAATGGACATAGGTACAGATCATGGATATATACCGATATATCTAATAAAAAATAACATAGCTAAAAAGGTTATAGCATCAGATATAAATAAAGATCCTTTAAAAAAGGCAAAGATTAATGCAAGTCTTGATGGAGTAAGTGAGTTTATTGATCTTAGATTGGGAGGGGGATTACAGCCACTAAATAAAAATGAGGCTCAAGGTATAATAATTGCAGGTATGGGAGGAAATCTTATACGTGATATACTAGAGCATGATTTTGAAAAAGTAAAAAAATTAGATTATCTTATATTACAACCAGCTCAAAATCCTGAAGTGTTAAGAGAATATTTATATACTCATGATTATGAGATAATAGAAGAAGATGTGTGTATAGATGAAGGAAAATATTATGAACTTTTTAAGGTTAGATATAAAGAAGGAGAATACACTAAATTAGAACCTATATTTTATGAGATAAGTCCTTATCTTTTAAATAAGAAAACTAGTGAATTTAAATCTTATTTACAACATAAGGCAGAAAATTATAGTAGGATAGTAGGATTTATTAAAGATGATACAGAACATGCACAGCTTAGAAAAAAAGAACTTCAAGATAAAATAAATATGATTGAAGATATTCTTAAATCTTTTTAGGAGGAAATTCAGTGAGCAAAGTAAGAGAAATTATAAAAGAAATTGAAAAAGTAGCACCAAAATTTCTTAGAGAAGATTATGATAATGTTGGTATGATGGTTGGAGACGAAGATACGGAATTAAAAAAAGTACTTATGGCTTTAGACTGCACTAAAGAGGTCATAGAAGAAGCGTTAAGTTTAAAATGTGAAATGATAATAACTCATCATCCTTTATTCTTTAGAAAGCCTAATAGCATAGTTAGAGGGAATCTTACTGGAGATAAAGTACTTGAACTTATAAAGAATGACATAAATCTTTATGCATGTCATACAAATCTTGATTCGGCTGAAAATGGAATAAACAAAACAATTGTAGATATGCTTGGATATAAAAGTTCTTCTATTATGGAACCAAGTAAAAGAAAAGGCTATGAAAGCTGTGGTATAGGTAGAATAGTTAAGCTCGATGAAACAGTTGAATTAAATGATATTATAGATAATGTGAAGAAAAAATTAAATATTAAAAATTTAAGAGTAGCAAGAGGTTGTGAAAAAGTTAATACTATAGCAATAATAAATGGAAGTGGTCAAGATTTTTTTGGAATGGCTAAAAACATGGGGGCAGATTGTATAATAACAGGTGATACTACTTATCATTTTGTATCAGATTATAAAGAAATGGGTATAAGCATAATTGATGCTGGACACTTTGGTACAGAATATTCTGTATTTTTAAAAACATTAGAATTTTTAAAGAATGAGTTTAAAGATGTAGAATTTATTAAGTCAAAAGAATCAAAGGATCCATATGAATTTGTTTAAAATAAAATTATATTTTAAGAAATTTATTAAGTGATATAGTGTAATATGATTTGAATTTGCACTGTACAGTGATTTTATAAAAATAGATAATAAAATAATTATTAAGTAAGATAGGAAAAAGGGAAATGTTCAATGAGAGCATTTCCTTTTTTATGCAAATAAGCACATATAAAAGCATATATATAATTATGGTAAATATAAATTGAAATTTGGCCCAATAAATAAAAAAAGGGGTGAACCGATGGGAAAGAATTATGATGATTTAAGAAAAAGGATAAAGAAAATGAATAAACATATAAAAAAATCAGTATATGGGATGTTTGGAGGCGGCGAAAACTGTAAAAGAGGAAACCCATGTGGAAATAATGGGATGCCTCCAAATGGGTGGTTTTCACCTTTTTTCAAAGGTAAGTCTCCATGGGTTATGATACTATTATGTCCAAAGGCAATTGTTATTTATATAATCTTAATTGTATTATTATTATGTGGAGTAAGTCTGTATGGCTTGGTTATATTAATCTTACTTACAATAATTTTCATTTTAATATAAGTAAAAATTATTTGCGTAAATAAAGAAAATATGATAATATATTTTTTGCGAGTAAGACGTGCAATCGCTGCTAGACTAGATTTAGGAGAGGAAAGTCCGGGCTCCACAGGGCAGGGTGCTGGATAACGTCCAGTCAGGGTGACTTGAAGGATAGTGCAACAGAGATATACCGCCTGATTTATCAGGTAAGGGTGGAAAGGCGAGGTAAGAGCTCACCAGCGTGATGGCGACTTCACGGCTATGTAAACCCCACTTGGAGCAAGACCGAATAGAGAGGCATATAGGGGCTGCCCGTCCCGCCTCTGGGTGCGTCGCTTGAGCTTATTGGTAACAGTAAGCCTAGATAGATGATTGCTTAATACAGAACCCGGCTTATGGCTTGTCTCGTATATATGAAAAACACTAGGTTAACGCCTAGTGTTTTTCTTTTACATAAATAAATTAGTATTTAATTTGATTACATAAAGTGATTTCTAACATATAAAATTAATATAACATAAAACAGTATTTCATGAGAATGTGATAGTTTAAATAATGGGTGCTGTTTTTTTATTATATATAAATTATAGCATTAATATAAAAATATGTATATTTTATATATTCTTACAAAAAACATAAGACGGTTTTGTGAGTATTCAATATGGATATTAAAGGATTACATGGTGTAAAATAGTTACATAAAGAAAGATAAGACAGACAAAGATGGACAGTAAAGGTTGAGAAAAAATTAAATAATTAGTATATTTATGGAGGGAATAAAAATGGCAGATTTATCATTAAGACATATTTATAAGATTTATGATGGAGGCGTTGAAGCAGTACATGATTTTAATTTAGAAATTGAAGATAAAGAATTTATAGTATTCGTTGGTCCTTCTGGATGTGGTAAGTCAACAACTTTAAGAATGATTGCAGGTCTAGAAGAAATATCTAAAGGTGAATTATATATTGGTGGGAAATTAGTTAATGATGTAGAACCTAAAGAAAGAGATATAGCAATGGTTTTCCAAAACTATGCATTATATCCTCATATGACAGTGTATGATAACATGGCGTTTGCATTAAAATTAAGAAAAGAACCTAAAGAAGAAATAGATAGAAAAGTTAAGGATGCTGCAAAGAGACTTGATATCGAACATTTATTAGATAGAAAACCAAAAGCTTTATCAGGAGGTCAAAGACAAAGAGTTGCTCTTGGACGTGCTATTGTAAGAAATCCTAAAGTATTCCTTATGGATGAACCTTTATCAAACCTTGATGCAAAACTTAGAGTTCAAATGAGAACAGAAATATCTAAATTATATCAAAGCTTACAAACAACATTCATATATGTAACACATGACCAGGTAGAAGCATTAACAATGGGTACTAGAATTGTTGTTATGAAAGATGGTATAATCCAACAAGTTGATACTCCACTTAATATTTATAATAACCCAAGCAATCTATTTGTAGCAGGATTCATTGGAAGTCCTCAAATGAATTTGTTAAATGGTATTGCTATAGAAGAAAAAGGAAAAATTTACTGTAAGATCGAACATAATAAAATATTATTACCAGAAGCTAAGGCTAAAATATTAAAAGATAAGGGATATGTAAATAAAGAAGTTATTTTTGGTATAAGACCAGAACATTTAAGCGATGAACAAGAATTAGTATCAGAAAGTCCAGAAACAATAGTATCAGGTGAGGTAGAAGTAGTTGAAAGAATGGGAGCAGAAAGTTACATCTACTTTAAATCTGGAAGCAATAACATGACTGCTAAAGTTGAGGGAAGCACTAAATTTGAAAGCAGAGATAATATAACATTACATGTACAAAATCAAAATATCCATATATTTGATAAGGATTCTGAATTAAGAATATGCTAGTATAAGCAGAAACGTAAGAAAATATATTGAGGTGAAGTTATGAGTGGATTAGCTAAATATTTAGAAAATATATATACTAGTTGTAAAATTCCATTTGAATTATATGTAGACAATAATAGAATATATAAAGCTGATCCTAAATTATTTAAAGGTGAAGTTCTAGAAACAAATTTTATTATAGGACACAGTAATTATACATTACGTGTATCAGAAGGACATGATGATTTTGTCAATTTAATAAAATTTTTTATTAAGGACAAGTTTGTAGAAAGCAATACTAATTCTGAAAAGGTTCTCCTTGAGATATTAAATAACAATGATGTTTCAAAAGAAAGCATAGAAGAGTATATTCCTTTACGCTCAGAAACATTTATGATAGTTGTAAATGTTTCTGAGAAGCTTAATGAAGCGCTTGAAATAATTAAAAATGCATATTCTAATACAAAAGCATTAGTTGTATCAAAGAATGAATATATAATTTTGTTGGGGAATTTTGAGAATATAGTAGAACATACATCTAGTATAAATGAAACATTATATACTTCTATTTATGAAAAATGTTATATAGGATATCTTAATATAAAGTCGTACAATCAAATAAAAGGATTTTATGATGAAATGGTTTATAATATAGAATTAGCTAAGAAGTATAATATATCTAAAATGATTTTAAATGAGAACAGTCTTATTTTTGAAAGATTTATGGATGGGTTAGATGAAAACATAAAAAAAAGTATAGCGCTTAGTTTTGATGAGGGATTTTCGAAGTTTGATAACGACATGATAAAAACAATAGACGTATTTTTCGAACTTGATCTTAATTTGAGTGAAGCTGCTAAAAGCTTATATGTTCACAGAAATACCTTAATATATAGATTAGATAAGATTGAAAAGTATACTAAATATGATATAAGAAAATTTAAAGATGCGGTTATATTTAAAATTGCATTTTCTATATGGAAACAAAGACATAATAAGCAATTTGATTAAGTATGATTCAGCCAGTTATTGAAAAAGATAGCTGGTTGATTTTTTTGCATAATAATTAATATGTTATATGCTGAGTGTATATTTTTTAGTTGATTATAGTATGATATCAAAAAATACACAATTAAATCATTAACAAATAATATTTAGAATATATTTATTATATATTCTAAATATTATTATATTAGTTATTTTAAACAAAGGATAAGTATTTTTATTAGGAAAAAGGGGAAGAATAAAAATCTATTATATTAATAAATATGGAGGTATATAAGTATTGAGAATGGATAGAGGTAGTGGCATAATAATGCATATCACATCTTTACCAGGGAAATATGGTATAGGAACATTTGGGAAAGAAGCATATAAGTTTTGTGATTTTTTAAAAAAGTCTGGGCAAAAATATTGGCAGATACTTCCCTTAGGACCAACGAGTTATGGAGATTCACCTTATCAATCATTTTCAGCTTTTGCAGGAAACCCTTATCTAATTGATTTGGATATGTTACAAGAAGAGAAATTATTAAAAAATGAAGATTATAAAGATAAAAGTTTTGGTAATAATCTTGAAGTTGTAGACTATGGATTAATGTTTACAGAGAAAATGAATGTATTAAAAATTTCATTTGATAATTTTTCAAAGGAAACTCATGAGGATTTTGAAAAGTTTAAGGAACAAGAAAAAGAATGGCTTGATGACTACAGTTTATTTATGGCTATAAAATATAAATTAAATTTTAAATCATGGAATACATGGGACGAAAAGTTAAAAATAAGAGATAATGATGAAATAATTAAATGCAAATATGAACTGAAAGAAGAAATAGAGTATTGGAAGTATTTGCAGTATGAATTCTTTAAACAATGGAATGCGTTGAAAGAATATGCAAATAAAAATGAAATAAAGATAATCGGAGACATACCTATATATGTAGCAGAAGATAGTTCAGATGTGTGGAGCAATCCTAAAGTATTTCTTTTAGATGACAATACACTAAGTCCAATAAGTGTATCAGGATGTCCACCTGATGCATTTTCTGAAGATGGTCAGCTTTGGGGGAATCCAGTTTATAATTGGCAATACTTAGAGGAAACACAATATGAGTGGTGGGTAAAAAGAATTAAGCAAAGCTTAAGGCTTTATGATGTATTAAGATTAGATCATTTTCGTGGATTTGAAGCATTTTGGGCAGTTCCAAATGGAGAAAAGACAGCTAGAAATGGAACATGGGTAAAAGGACCAGGAATGAAATTATTTGATGCATTAAATAAACAATTTAAAGATTTAAAAATAATAGCTGAAGATTTAGGTTTTCTTACAAAAGAAACAATAGAACTTAAAGAAAAGACTGGATTTCCAGGGATGAAAGTATTGGAGTTTGCTTTTGGTGGAGGTTCAAAAAACACATATTTACCTCATAACTATGAAAATAATTGTGTTGCTTATACAGGAACTCATGATAATGATACTGTAAGAGGATGGATTGAGACTACAGGAAATAAAGAGCATGTAGAGAATGCAAAGGAATATTTGAATTTGACAAAAGAAGAAGGATATAATTGGGGAATTATTAGAGGCGCATGGAGCAGTGTAGCTGATACTTCCATAGGATTAATGCAGGATTTTTTAAATCTTGGTAATGAAGCACGTATGAATATGCCTTCAACCTTAAATAATAATTGGAGCTGGAGAGCAAAAGATGATGTGTTTACAGATGAGCTTGCAAATAAGATTTATAGGATGACTAAAATATATGGAAGGTGTGAATAGAATTGGACAAACAAAAAATAAAGGAAGGAATTGAGAGATACTTAAAGGTAAAACATGGAATTTCCTTGAAAGAAGCAAAAGATTATGAAATATTTAATGCAGTATCATTAACTATATTAGAAAGTATAATTGATAATTGGAATGAAACAAAGGAAACATATAGTAGGGGAAGAATGGCATATTATTTATCAGCAGAATACCTTATGGGGAGAGCCCTTGGTAATAATCTTATGAATTTAGGACTTTATGATGAAGTAAAGGAAGTCTTAGAAGAATTAAAAATTGATATAAATAAAATAGAAGAGGTAGAAGAAGATGCTGGACTTGGAAATGGAGGGCTTGGAAGACTTGCAGCATGTTTTGTAGAGTCATCAGCAACATTAGATATGCCACTTATGGGGTATGGAATTAGATATAGCAATGGACTATTTAAACAGAATATAGAAAATGGATTCCAGACTGAATGTGAGGATACATGGCTTAAATATGGAGAAGTCTGGGGAATTAGAAAAGACGATGAAACTCAAATAATAAAATATTCTGATATGACAGTAAAAGCTGTGCCATACGATATACCTATAATAGGATATAGAACAAAAAATATAAATACATTAAGGCTTTGGCAGTGCGAAGCATTAAGAGAATTTGATTTTAATTTATTTAATAACCAGCAGTATATAGAAGCTGTATCTGCAAGAAATAAAGCAGAAGATATTTCTAGAGTACTATATCCAAATGATACTGCAGAAGCAGGAAAGATATTAAGACTTCGTCAGCAATATTTCTTCTCAAGTGCATCTATGAAAGATATTATAAAGAAGTATAAGCAGAAATTTGGAAGTGATTTCACAGAGTTTGCTAAGTATAACGTGGCACAGTTAAATGACACACATCCAACTATATCTATTCTTGAATTTATAAGAATTTTAGTTGATGAAGAAAATGTTGATTTCTGGAATGCTCTAAATATTGCAAAAGAATTCTTTGCGTATACTAATCATACAATACTTGCAGAAGCATTAGAAAAATGGGATATTAAATTCTTTGATAGGTTATTCCCAAGATTATTACAAATTGCATATCAAGTAGATGATGCACTTATGAATGAGCTTAGGCAGAAAGGTTATGATGAAGGTGCAATATGGAGCTTTAGAATTGTTGCTAATAATCAAATAAGAATGGCTAATTTAGCTATATTTGTTGGAAGGGCTGTTAATGGTGTTGCAGCACTTCATACAGAAATATTAAAAAAGGTTGAATTGAAACAGTGGTATAATGTTTATCCTAATAAATTTCAGAATAAGACTAATGGAATTACACCAAGAAGATGGTTAAGGCTTTGTAATAAGGAATTATCAGAATTTATTACTGAACTTCTAGGTACGGAAGAATGGGTAAAAAAATTGACATTATTAAAGAATCTTGAAAAGTATAAAGATGATGAAGAAGTACTTAAGAAATTAATGGATATAAAGCATATTAAGAAAGTCCAATTAGCTGCATATATAAAACAAGAAGAAGGAATAATAATAGATCCTGATTCATTCTTTGATATTCAAATAAAGAGACTTCACGAATATAAGAGACAATTGCTGAATGCTTTATATATTCTAGATTTATATTATAGAGTAAAGGAAAATCCAAGTTTAGATATGCCTAAGACAACATTTATTTTTGGAGCAAAGGCCTTCCCGGGGTATAGAAGAGCAAAGGGAATAATTAAGTTTATAAATGAAATTGCAAGATTGATAGATAGTGATGAAGAAGCATCAAAGAAGATGAAAGTTGTTTTTGTTCATAATTATAGAATTTCTTATGCTGAAAAACTTTTCCCAGGATCAGATTTATCAAAGCAGATTTCAACTGCAGGTAAAGAAGCATCTGGTACTGGAAATATGAAGTTTATGCTAAATGCTACTCCTACATTTGGTACTTATGATGGAGCAAATATAGAAATAGTTCAGCAGAGTGGTGAAGACAATAACTATATATTTGGACTAAGAGTTGAAGATATTGAAAGAATAAATCATAGTTATGATCCAAAAGGATTATATTTACAAAATCCATCAATAAAGAGAGTTGTTGATACTTTAATTAATGGTACGTTAGATGATGGTGGAACAGGATATTTTGAAGATTTATATAATGCATTAATTGAGGAAAGAGATCAATACTATGTGTTAGCAGATTTCGATGCATTTAAGCAGGCAGAGGAAAAAGTATTTGAAGATTATAAAGATAAAAAGAAATGGGCACAGAAATGTCTTGCAAATCTTGCAAATGCAGGTACATTCTCTAGTGATAGAACTATAAGCCAATATGCAGATGAAATATGGGATATAAAGCCAGTATCAGTTGAATAGGATTTTATTGAAAAATGATATTGTTATAGACACAATTTAAACTTTAGACCTATATGAAGTTTGGCTAGGCTTCTATAGGTCTTGTATTTTAATAATTTATATTATTGCCTATAATTGAAGTTTGCTTCAAAAGTGATTAAACTATAATTTGTAGCATATGAGTATTATATTTATTATGCATAGGATTATGTTTAGAAAAGAGGGGTATTTATGAAGAAAATAGTAGTATTAGATGGAAAAACACTGGGGAATGTTGATTATATTAAGCTTAATGAATTTGGGCAAGTAATTTACTATGATACCACATTAGAAGATGAAGTATCAGAACGAATAAAAGATGCAAATATAATACTGACAAATAAAGTCATATTAAATGAAGAGAATTTAAGAGAAGCAGAAAATGTTGAGTTAATATGTGAAATGGCTACCGGTTATAATAACATAGATATAGAATATGCTTCAAAAAGAAATATTGCAGTTACTAATGTTGCTGGATATTCAACTAATACTGTTGCACAACATACATTTGCAATGCTTCTTTATTTATATAATAACTTGAATTATTATGATAAATTCGTGAAGAGTGGAGAGTATTCTAAATCAGGTATGTTTACCAATCTTGATGTTACTTATAATGATTTATGTGGAAAAGTATGGGGAATAGTAGGCCTTGGAGCTATAGGTAAAAGGGTTGCAAGAATAGCACAGGCTTTTGGCGCAAGGGTTTTATATTATTCAACATCAGGACAGAATTCAAATTCTGATTTTGCAAGAGTAGATTTTGATGAATTATTAAAAGAATGTGATGTGATTTCAATACATGCTCCATTAAATGATAAAACAAAAGGATTATTTAATTATGAGGCTTTTAGTAAAATGAAAAAGAATTCTATATTAATTAATGTTGGTAGGGGGCCTATAGTTATTGATGAAGACCTTGCACAAGCTATTGAGGAAGAAATAATTGGTGGGGCAGCATTAGATGTATTTGATGTTGAACCATTAAATGTGGATAATCCACTTATGAGAGTTAGAAATAAGGATAGATTATTATTGACACCTCATGTGGCATGGGCAAGTGTAGAGGCTAGAAACAGGCTGTTTGATGATATGCTTGAAAATATAAGTGCATATTATAGAGGTGAAAGAAGGAATAGAATAGTTTAATTCAGTTGATAGTGGATAGGTGTGGAGTATTTTGCGTGTGCAAAATATTTAATTTAAAAGCAATAGATTGCGTATACAAAATCTATTGCTTTTATAAAAAGATATAAGTTTTTCTGCATTAAACTGTTAACTGTTAACTGCCTAAAGTGCATACTTAGTAATAGCTTTAAGAACACCGTGATTAATATTACTTTTGGCTATATATTTTCCATATTGTTTCATATCTTCAGGAGCATTTTCCATAACAAAGCTATACTCACAACTAGAAAGCATTTCTATGTCATTATAATAATCTCCAAATACCATAGTTTCTTCTTTTGAGATATTATCAGTTTTCATTAGTGATTGTAAGGCAAGTCCCTTATTAACACCTTTGTTTGAAACGTCTATCCATATGCTACCCGAACCTACAACATGTAATCTTCCTTCAAATTTTGGTTTGAAAATATTATTAAGATTATCTAATGAGTTATGTAGATTACATATTGAAATTTTTATTATATCATCAGATATTTTAGTTAAATCATTTACAACTTCAAGATTAGTATAATATTTTCTTATTTCATTCAAATGTTTTTCTGAGGATGCATTTGTATAGGCACAATTTTCAGCACATAAAACAATTGCATTTCCTTCAATATTATTTGATGTTTCTATTATTTCATTAACTAAGGTAGGAGCAATAATGCTCTTATAGATAGTTTTATTATTATCAATAACTAAAGAACCATTTTCACAGATAAATGATAAATATCTGCTCATAGGACCAAAGTTTGTTTGAAGAGTATAGTAAGGACGTCCACTTGCAACAACGAATTTAATGTTCTTATTTCTAAGACGATCTAATATATCTGCAAAACCATCTGGTAAAAATCCATTTTCATCTAACAATGTTCCATCCATATCTGTTACGATTAGTTTTATCATTAAAGTTAGCCTCCATTATACAGTTTTAGTACAAGCTAATAATAACATATATTAAAATTATTAGGAAGTTTAAGAATAGAACAATTAATTATGCGGTAAGTTTAATAAAAAATCTAAGTATGGTAAGATAATAATATAGAATAAATATAGTAGATATTATGTTTGATTATAAAGGAGACGAGATATATGAAATTTGCATTAGATGTACATACGCATACAATTGCAAGCGGTCATGCTTATTCAACACTAATGGAAAATGCAAAGGCAGCTTCGGAAAAGGGAATAAAGGTATTAGGTACAACAGAACATGGATGTGCTATGCCTCATGCTCCACATATATGGTATTTTAATAACTATAAGGTTCTTCCAAGAGAAATGTTTGGAGTTACTATGCTTTATGGCGTAGAAGCTAATATTAAAGATTATGATGGAAATCTTGATATGGATGACAGTATATTAAGTCAGATGGATGTTGTTATAGGAAGTATTCATGCTGGAGCTGTATTTGAAGTTGGAAGCACAGAAGAAAATACAAGAGCATTTATAAAAACAATAAAAAGTGGAAAGGTTGATATTTTAGGACATATAGGAAATCCTCAAGTTCCTATTAATTTTGAAGAAGTTATTAAGTGTGCTAAAGAACATAATGTATTAATAGAAATAAATAACAGCTCTTTTACTACATCTAGAGTAGGGAGTTTAGAAAACTGTAGTAAAGTTGCTTCTATATGCAAAAAACTTGGTGCAAAAATAATAATAAATAGTGATGCTCATTTTTGTACTAAAATAGGTGAATTTAAGGAAGCATGCAGCATTCTTGAATCAATCGATTTTCCAGAAGAATTAATAATTAATAAAGAGCCAAAAGAGTTTTTGAAATTATTACAAAGTAAGGATAAATTAAAAGATATTAATTTATAGATAAAGAAAATATAAAGATATAATT
>DPOH01000256.1 GCA_003539755.1 Clostridium sp. | reverse complement strand
TTTCGATAGTATATATAGTGTAAAATAATATTGATATTAAAAATGAAAAAAATGTAAAATTTTTTACAATTAATATTGAAATGTGTTTGTTTTTTACAATAGATAAATAAACGTAAAAAGTGGAGGAATGGGATGGATATTAGAATAGTTGCAGATAGTTGCATAGACTATTGCAAGGATATTTTTGGAAATGAAGAGAATTTTGAAAGAGTACCATTTAAAATAATTATTGATAATGAAGAAATAATAGATAGGAATTTAGATGTAAATACTCTTATAGAGAAAATGAAAGGTACAAAGGGAAAAATCACGACAGCATGTCCGTCACCACATGAATTTTTAACTGCGTTAGAAAAGAGCAAGAATAATTTTGTAGTTACAATTTCTGAAAAGTTAAGTGGATCACATAATAGTGCAGTACTTGCTGCAAAGCTACTTCAAGATGAATCGGAAGATTCTTTTGTACATATATTTGATTGTAAGACAGCCACAGCTGGAGCGAGTTTAGTTGTATTAAAAATTAAAGAACTAATAGAAAAAAATATTGATAAAAATGAAATAATAAAAGAAGTTAATAAATACATAGATGAAATGAAAACATTTTTAGTACCAGTAAGGCTAGATAATTTGGCTAAAAACGGAAGAATAAGTAGTAAGAAAGCCTTTGTTGGTTCACTTCTTCAGGTTACACCTATAATGTGTGATAATGGAAATGGAGAACTTATTTTAAAAGAACAAGTAAGAGGAAGAAAGAAAGCATTTAATAGATTACTAGACATAATAGGAGAAGAACAAACTGATTTTAGTAACAAAGTTTTAGGAATTTCTCATGTAAATGATTTAAAAAGGGCTGAGAGTCTTAAAGAAGAAATACAAAGCAGATATAATTTTAAAGATATAATTATATTTGAAGCTGGAGGACTTACAACAGTCTATGCTGATGATGGTGGAATTGTAGTATGCTTTTAATTTAAATATATAAAAGATAGACAAGCTAATTAAATAAACTTTTGGCTTGTCTATTTTATGTTTTAATTATGGATTACATAGTTTCTATTATTTTACATATTTTGATATAAATAATAAAGTGTGGTAAAATTATTGAAGTATTCTAACTCTGAAGTTATAGCTTAGGAGAAAGATAAAATAAAGAAAATCGTTCTGAAATATATGAGGGTAAGCCCGATTAAGAAGACGGTATAAGATAGCTAGTATTATGGTTATTTACTATCTCTATAATTATTAAATATAGAGATTATTTTTAGAATAAAATTGTATTTGCAAAGGAATTAATTTATGGAAACACGAATTGCTTTAATAGGAATTATAGTAGAAAATAATAACGAAATTGATAAGTTAAATAGTATTCTTCATGAATACAGGCAATATATTATTGGGAGAATGGGGCTTCCATATAGAGAAAAATCTATAAGTATAATAAGTGTTGTTGTTGATGCTAGTAACGATGTTATTAGTTCATTATCAGGGAAACTTGGAATGATTAAAGGAATTAATGTTAAAACAATGTATTCTAAAAGTAATAAGTAATGTAATTCTATTTACGTTAAAAAGCTAAATTATACATTTATTTTATTTATGAGAATATAAAATATAGATGAAAGAAGTGTATTAGATTATGTATGATGTAAAATCAAGCAAAGCAGAAGAATTTATAAGTGATGAGGAAATTTTAGCCACTCTTGAATATGCTAAAGAAAATAAGAACAACAGAGAGTTAATAAATAAAATTTTGGACAAGGCTAAGGAATGTAAGGGATTATCACACAGAGAAGCAGCAGTTCTTTTAGAATGTGACTTAGAAGAAGAAAATGCTAAAATGCATGATTTAGCAAAAGAAATAAAACAAAAATTTTATGGAAATAGAATAGTAATGTTTGCTCCATTGTATTTATCAAATTATTGTGTAAATCAATGTACATATTGTCCATACCATCATAAGAATAAGCATATTAGAAGAAAAAAACTTACTCAAGAAGAAATAAAAAATGAAGTTATTGCACTTCAAGATATGGGACATAAGAGATTGGCATTAGAAACAGGAGAAGACCCAGTAAATAATCCAATTGAATATGTTTTAGAAAGTATAAATACAATTTATAGTATAAAGCATAAGAATGGAGCTATAAGAAGAGTAAATGTTAATATAGCTGCTACAACTGTTGAAAATTATAGAAAGCTAAAAGAAGCTGGAATAGGAACATATATATTATTCCAAGAAACATATAATAAGAAGGCATATGAAGAATTACATCCAGCTGGACCAAAGCATGATTATGCATATCATACAGAAGCAATGGATAGAGCTATGGATGGTGGAATAGATGATGTAGGATGTGGTGTATTATTTGGATTAAACTTATATAGATACGATCTTGTAGGTCTTTTAATGCATGCAGAACATTTAGAAGCAGCCAAGGGAGTAGGGCCTCATACAATAAGTGTTCCAAGAATAAGACCTGCAGATGATATAGATCCAAGCACATTCTCTAATGCAATATCTGATGAAATATTTGAAAAGATAGTTGCTATAATAAGAATTGCAGTTCCATACACAGGAATAATTATTTCAACTAGAGAATCTAAGAATACTAGGGAAAAGGTTCTAGAACTTGGTGTTTCTCAAATAAGTGGAGCATCTCGTACAAGTGTTGGAGGATATGTACATCAAGAAACAGAAGAAGAAAATTCAGCGCAATTTGATGTGAATGATAATAGAACATTAGATGAAGTTGTAAGTTGGCTTATGGATTTAGGTTATATTCCAAGCTTCTGTACAGCATGTTATAGAGAGGGAAGAACAGGAGATAGATTTATGGGCCTTGTGAAATCAGGTCAAATATCTAACTGCTGTCATCCAAATGCACTTATGACACTTAGGGAATATTTAGATGATTATGCAAGTTCAGAAACAAAGGAAAAAGGTATTAAGCTTATAGAAAAAGAGCTTCTTAATATTCCAAATGAGAAGGTAAGAGAAGTAGCTGAAGAATATATAAGAGATATAGATGGAGGCAAGAGAGACTTTAGATTCTAGTATTGTTTTTACACAAATCTATCTATTGTTCTAATATAAAAAAGAGTATCTAATAAGCAAGGGGATGTTTTTAGATACTCTTTTTATATTAGTAATAATTAAATTTTAATTACGGTCTCACGTTCAATTAGTAAATTGTATAAAATGACTCTTTTACTGCTTTGATTATTTGATTCTATTTTTTCTAATAATAATTGTGCAGCATTAGAACCAAGTTCTGAAATCTTTTGGTCTATTGTAGTTAATTTTGGTTCAACGAAATTACAAAGAGCTATATTATCATAACCTATAATTGAAATTTCATTAGGAACTTTTATAGATAATTTTTTACAAGCATTCAGTACTCCAACAGCCATCAAATCATTGCATGCGAAGACTGCTGTACAGCGATTTGATTTTAATATATCAGAAAATATATTCATAGTATTTTCAACTGTATCAAGATTGTTACCATTACCTATATTTATAATATTGTCAGGATTAAAATTATTGATTTCTTTCATAAAATCAATATAAGCTCTTTCTTTTATATCATATGAATAACTGTCTTTACCACGTACAAATATTATATCTTTGTGATTATTTTCATTAAGATATTGTAATGCTTCTCTGGCACCAGAAGATTCATCAGTAGAAACACATGAAATATTTAAATCAGTGTATTCTGAGTTGATAAATACAATAGGATACTTCTGAGCTAAATTTTTATAAAATCCAGACTTTATATTCTTAGAACTAGGGCTGGCAACTATTATTCCTGAAACATTTCTAGCTATTAAGCTATTTACACAGGCCATTTCTTCTTTATAATCATCATTAGAACATGTAAGTATAAGAGATAATGAATTTTCTTTTAGTGATTTTTCCAAACTAGAAATAAGTTCAGTAAAGAACATATTATTTATACTTGGCACAACAACTCCAACAGCAGTAGATTTCTGCTTAGTAAGTTCTCTTGCCTGAATATTTGGAATATAGTTTAATTCATTAATAACCTGCATTACTCTTTCTTTTGTTTCTGCTTTAACAGGATAATTTCCATTCATAACTCTTGAAACAGTAGCAACTGATACATTTGCCTTTTTAGCTACTTCTTGTATAGTAATTTTCATAAATTATTCACCTTATAAAGTTTCTATAAATTTATCAAATGCACTTAGTCCTGTAGAATTTCTTTTGAATACTCCAGCATGATTCAATACTTCTAAGAAGACATTACCAACTTCATCTCTTACGATAGAATCTGCATTTGCTTCGTTTATGATATCATACTTTTCAATTATTTGTTTATACCAATCCGCATGTTTTGATATATTTTCCTTATCAGATATATTAGGAACTTTATTTATTAAGCATTCTTTTACTTCATTTAATTCAGCTTTTAATCTTGCAGGAAGTACTGCAAGTCCCATAACCTCAATAAGTCCTATATTTTCTTTCTTTATATGATGAACTTCATTGTGTGGATGGAATATTCCAAGAGGATATTCATCTGTTGTTCTATTATTTCTTAGAACTAAATCTAATTCGTAATTTCCATCTCTTCTTCTTGCAATAGGAGTAATTGTATTATGAGGTTCATTATTTGACTCAAATAATATATCTACGGATTCATCAGAATACTTTCTCCATGAAGTTAAAATATGATCAGCAAGCTCTACTAATTTTTCTTTATTACTTCCATTGATTCTTATTACAGACATAGGCCATTTAACTCTTCCTACTGTTATATCCTCATATCCAGCAATTTCATAGAATTTTTCAATTGGAGCTGTTTCCATTGCAAATGTGTAGTGTCCTCCTTGATAGTGGTCATGAGATAATATTGAACCACCTACTATAGGAAGGTCAGCATTTGATCCTGCGAAATAGTGAGGCAGTATTTCTACAAAATTTAATAAGTTAGCAAAAGTATCTTTATTAATTTTCATAGGAGTGTGCTCACTATTGAATATTATGCAATGTTCATTATAGTAAGTATAAGGAGAGTATTGCATAAAATATTGATGGTTTGATAGAGTCATAGGTATTATTCTATGAGTCTGTCTTGCAGGGTGATTTAAGTTACCATAAAACCCTTCATTTTCTTTACATAAAAGACATTTTGGATAAGAAGATGATTTTACAAGTTTTGCTTTTGCAATTTCTTTTGGATCTTTTTCAGGTTTAGATAAATTTATAGTTATATCTAAATCACCATATGGAGTTTCTGTTTTCCATATTATATTCTTATCAATTCTATCTTTTCTTATATAATTTGAAGCAATGCTTAAATTATAATAATAGTCCGTTGCCATTTGTGGCAACGCTGAATAAAGTTCTTTAAACTTGCCTATAATTTCAGAAGGTCTTGGCATAAGGCAGTTCATTATATTTGTATCAAATAAGTCACGTTCTGTAACAGTATCTTCAATTAAATTTTTGCTTACAGCATAATCTAATATATTTTCTAAAATAGGGGAAGCTGTTTCTAGTTCTTCATTAATTTCTTCAGGTTCAAATTCAGTTAGTTTTAATAAACCTAAAAGCATATTTGAAGCATAGATTTTATCTTCTTCATTTATTAAATTTTTTTGTAGAGCAAAGTTTATCAGTCTGTTTAATTCATGGTTAATCATAAGAATGCCTCCTATTTTCCAAATCCATTTGGGTGAGCTACATGGAATGCCCATGCATCATTAATTATTTGTTTTACATCTGTATATTTAGGAGTCCATCCTAAAACAGTTCTAGCTTTTTCGCTTGATGCAATTAATTGAGCAGGATCTCCAGCTCTTCTGTCGCCTAAAACAACTTTTATTTCTTGATTTGTTACTTCTTCAGCAGCTTTAATCATTTCTTTTACGCTGAAACCAACACCGTTTCCTAAGTTGAATACATTACTTTCATTTCCTGCTTTTAAATATTCAACAGCTTTTATATGGGCATCTGCTAAGTCTAAAACATGGATATAATCACGTAAGCATGTTCCATCTGGTGTATTATAATCTGTACCGAATACTGTTATAGCTTCACGTTTCTTTAATGGAACTTGTAATATTAATGGAATTAAATGAGTTTCAGGGTTATGATCTTCACCTAAAGTACCATCACCTAAAGAACCAGCAGCATTAAAATATCTTAAAGCTACAAATTTTATTCCATAAGCTTTATCACACCATTTCATCATTTTTTCCATAGCAAGTTTTGTTTCGCCATAAGGATTAGTTGGGCATGTATCATCATCTTCTAATATAGGAATTCTCTTTGGTTCTCCATAAACAGCAGCAGTAGAAGAGAATACTATATTTTTAATATTGTGTTTAACCATGCTTTCAAGAAGAACTTGCATTCCATAAACATTGTTATTGAAGTATAGAAGAGGTTTAACCATACTTTCACCAACTAGAGAATTAGCTGCAAAGTGTACAACACATTCAATATTGTTTTCAGTGAATATTTTATCTAAGATTTCAGCATCACGGATATCGCCTTTGTAGAATTTAGCTTTTGGATTTACTGCATCCATATGACCACTTTGTAAATTATCTATGATTACAACATCTTTTCCTTGTTCAATTAATTTATAAACTGTATGTGATCCTATATAACCAGCACCACCACAAACTAATATTGACATAAAAACACTTCCTTTTAAAATTTAAATCTTAATTATATATTGAATTACTTTAATTTCTAATTATTTTAATTTTCTTGTACCGTCTGATATTTCTACTATATAGAAGCTTGGTTCATAACCGATTTTTTCAGCATATTTTGGAGTGATTGTAGAGATAAAGTTATCTACACATTCATCTTTAACGATGCTTACTGTACATCCACCAAAACCTGCACCAGTCATACGAGAACCAATTACACCATCACATTCCCAAGCTAATGATACAAGAGTATCTAGTTCAGTACCTGTAACTTCATAGTCATCTCTAAGTGAAACGTGAGATTCATTCATAAGTTTACCAAATAACTCTAAGTCATTGTTTTCTAATGCTTTAACAGCTTTTAATGTTCTTTGGTTTTCATAAACTGCATGTTTTGCTCTTTTTACTCTTACAGGGTCAGCAATTTGAGATTTTACTTCTTCAAATTCTTCTTCTGTAAGTTCTCCTAATGAGTTAACATTTTTAACTGTTTGAATTTCTTTTAATGCAGTTTCGCATTCTTCTCTTCTTTCATTATATTTGGAATCAGCTAATCCACGTTTTTTATTTGTATTACCAATTACTATTTTGTATCTATCCATGTTAAGCTTGCTGTAAGAGTATTGTAATGTGTTACAGTCTAGAAGAATAGCACAATCTTTTTTACCCATGCCAACAGCAAATTGATCCATTATTCCACAGTTAACACCGATGAATTTATTTTCAGCTTCTTGACACATTTTAACTATATCAACCATATCTATGTTAAAGTTGAATGTTTCATTTAAGATGCATCCCATTAATACTTCAAGTGAAGCAGAAGATGATAATCCAGATCCGTTAGGAATGTTACCGAAGAATAAAATGTTAAATCCATGTTCTGGTTTGAAGCCATGATCTTCAAATGTTTTAATTACTCCCTTTGGATAATTTGCCCAGTCATGAGCTTTATCATTAACTAAGTTTTCTAAATCAAATTCTATAGTGCCTAATTCTTCAAAGTTAAGAGAGTTAACAAAGCATTTTTTATCATCTCTATTTGATACAATTGCATAAGTACCTATAGTAAGAGCACATGGAAATACATGTCCACCATTATAATCTGTATGTTCACCGATTAAATTAACTCTTCCTGGAGAGAAGAAAGCTGCATCAGAATCTATTTTATATATTTCTTTAAATTTTTCTTTTAGTGTCTTTAATTCGTTCATTATTAATCGCCGCCTTTGATAATATTTTTTATCTATGTAATTATAGTAACCGATTACCATGAAAATGTAAATGGTTTCTTTAAAATTTTTTTGAAAAAGTTTTCTTCTCAGATAATAGCTTGATTTGAGGATGGAAAGCGATTACTGTATTTTCTGTAAAGAATTAATTTTTATATAAAAAGAGGCCTATAATTAAATGAGTTAATATGTGGCTCATGTAATTATAGGTCTTTATGTTATCTATATTTCTTTGTTTCAAAAATATGTTTCCAATACCTTTTTGGCATCATTCTACATTGTAGTCTTAAGTTTTTACGTTCTTCAATATCTGTAGCTTTAAAGTATGCTTTCCACAATTTCATGTATTCATCATCATGAGATTTTAACTGCTCATAAATATCATAAGACATACTAACTATTTCATAAGATGATGAGTTATATACTACGGCTTTTTCACGCTTAACATCGTGTATTATAAAATATTCATTGGAAAAACGATTTTTAAAGTGCTCAGCCAGAAGTTCCACTATATTATTGTCTGGTTCTATTGAAGCATATAGAAACTTATTTTCTATATAATTAAATCTTACGAATCCTTCAAATCTATGTCTTTCAAGAGATACCCTTTTATTTATTTCATCTATAATTCTTACTTCATTTAAGTTTAAGAAGCTATGAACATCTTTACCTAATTTAAAAGCAGTCTTCAAATATTTATAAATCATTAAGCCTCTGTCAACTTCACTGCTTAAATAAACCATATATATTTTTTTCAAGCAGAGAAAATCTATTTTATTTATTATGGCATCTCTTACTTTTGTATATTTTATGTTATCTGTATCTATATTTACGATAGTACCCAGCAAAAGGGGAGATGAAAAGTCCTTTTCACTGTAAATACCATCAATAGTTGATTTTGAATAAAAAGCATAGTATATAGCACATAACATTCCTTCAAATGAATCATCATATAATAATATTTCCATAATTAAAATTCTCCACTTATAGATGTAAATTTTTCTGGAAGAGTCAGTATATTTTTATGAGAAATAATTAAATTTGAGTTGTTACTAGATGATGGAAGTAATATTTTCGAATTAGAATTACTTGTTTCATAAGTATCAGAATCAAAAAATGATATTTGATTTTCATTTACTATTTTTTTATTATCTATATTTCCTAAAAGTAATCTATTTTTTATGGATTCATCATTGAAAGATACTGCACCATAATATTTTCCACAGCATGTAATAAAATATTTTGCTCTCTTCAAAACAACTTTTAGTTTCTTTAAATCATCAAATGTTAATTTGTGAACTCTTCTAATTTTAATGATTTTCTTTGCTGAAGTTACTCCTATACCAGGAACTCGTAGAAGAGTTTCATAAGAAGCTTTATTTATTTCAATAGGAAAATCATTAAGATTGCTTAATGCCCATTGTGTTTTAGGATCAAAATTTAAGTCGAAGTTATCAGTCTCGTTTTTTAACAATTCATTAGCTTTAAATCCATAAAATCTTAAAAGCCAATCAGCTTGATATAATCTATGTTCTCTAAGCATTGGAGGATGGCTTATATCTGGTAAGAGTTTATTATCTTTTATTACAGGTACATATGCTGAATAGTAAACTCTTTTTAACTTATATCTATCATAAAGATTCTGAGAAAGATTTATTATTTTAAAATCACTTTCAGGTGTAGCACCTACTATAAGTTGGGTACTTTGGCCTCCAGGTACAAATAATGGAGTGCTCTTTATGCTTTTTTTCATTTCATTGTAGTTTATAATATTATTTTTTATGGTTTTCATAGGGGTTAATATTTTATCTTTACTTTTTTGTGGTGCTAAAAGTTTAAGACTGTCATTTGAAGGAAGTTCAATATTTACACTCATTCTATCAGCAAATCTTCCTGCTTCTTCAATAAGCTCCTGACTTGCTCCAGGTATGGCTTTTAGATGAATATAACCATTAAATTTATGAACTAATCTTAAGGTTTTTACTGTTTTTAAAAGGAGTTCCATTGTGTAATTTGGATTTTTTACTACAGCAGAACTTAAAAAGAGACCTTCAATATAATTTCTTTTGTAAAAATTTATAGTGAGACTGCATACTTCATCAGGAGTAAAAGTTGCTCTGACAAAATCATGAGATGAACCATTTATACAGTATTTACAATCAAAGATACAGTCATTAGAAAAGAGTATTTTTAATAGTGAAATACATCTTCCGTCAGGAGTAAAGCTATGACATATACCATAGCTTGCTGCATCACCAATTCCATTGTTTTGATTCTTTCTTTTAGAACCTGAAGAAGAACAAGAAACATCATATTTTGCAGCATTAGATAAAATTTTAAGTTTATCCATAAGTTCCATTTATAAACACTCCTTATATAAAAATAAAATTAATGATTAATATATTTATATTATACGCGAATATATGTTCCTATACAAATGGGAAAATTATGATTTTATATGATGAAATATTTTTAGGCAGCTAAATTTTTAGCTGCCTACTTACCATAGAATTAATGGTTAAAGTTATTGTTTCTAACATTTCCGTTATTTATAGAATTCATCATCATGGTATTTCTATTCTGATTATTCATCATAGGATTTCTGTTCATACCCATATTAGGACCATTCATAAGCATACTTAACAAAGGATTCATATTATTCATACCCATATTAGAATTATTAACAGGCATTGAATTATTATTCATGTTAGTATTTATTCCGTTATTCATACCCATAAGCATATTCATAAGAGGATTTCCACCAATCATGTTTTGGTTCATTCCTCCACCAAGTCCACCCATAAGAATATTTAATAAAGGATTTCCTCCCATTGGGTTGTTCATTCCACCTTGGTTATTCATCATGCCGCCCATGCCAGGAAATAAAGAATTTAATATCATATTTAAAAGTGGATTCATTTTTTCACCTCATAATAAATTAGTATTTATTATAATCTATTGTCCTATTGATTGAAACGATACAGAAAAGATTTAAAATAATTAATAAATTTTTATGATGAGTTATAATTTACTTATATTTAACAAATAAGAAGGAAAAATATGATAAAAATATAGTGTTTGATATTGGAAATGTATTGTTGAGATTTAATCCTAAGGAATATTTAAAGAATAAGATGTTAAAAGATGAAATTGAGAGAATATACAAAGCCATATTCTTAAGTGAAGAATAGATAATGATTGATAGGGGTATAATAACAGAAGAAAATGCTATAAAAAATATTACAATATATCAAGCTTTTGGAGAGATATAATTTAATAAAAGAAGACACAGTATTTATAGATGATACTGAGGAAAATGTGTTAAAAGCTATAATGCTAGGCATTAATGGTATAGTTTTAAAAGATAGTCAGTGTCTTAGTGATGAATTAAAAAGATTTAATATTAATATCTAAATTGTTTACATATTTTTGTATGTATAATAATTGTAAGCATATATTTTAAATGATATAATATATTTATCTCAATAAATTAGTAAAATGTAAAAATAATAGTGAGGGGAATAGAAATGAATTATATCGGTGTTGACTTAGGGGGAACAAATATTGTTGTAGGTTTAGTTGATGAAAATGGTAAGATAATAAAATCACTTCATAGACCTACAGAAAAAGAAAGAGGAGTAGAACCTATTTTTGATGACATCTTTGATATGTGTAATGAGTTAATCAATGAATTTAAATTAGATAAGACTAATTTAAAAGGTGTTGGTATAGGTATACCAGGAACAATTGATGATAAAAATGGAGTAGTAGTATATTCAAACAATATAAGAATTGATAACTTTAATGTGAGAGAATATGCTAAAGGAAAATTAGATGCTGAAATAAGAATGGCTAATGATGCTGACTGTGCTGCTCTTGGAGAAGTTGTTGCAGGAAGCGCAAAAGGATGCTCAGATGCTGTTGTAGTTACTCTAGGAACTGGAGTAGGTGGTGGAATCATAATTGGTGGAAAAATATTTGCAGGATTCCATCCAGGTGGAGCAGAAATTGGTCATATAATTATAGAAAAAGATGGAAGAGCATGTAGCTGTGGAAATAACGGATGCTTTGAAGCTTATTCGTCTGCAAGCGCTTTAATTCTTGCTGCTAAAAAGAAAGCAGAAGAAAATAAAGACTCTCTTCTTTACAAATTAGTAGAAGGTAATTTAGAAAAGATGAATGCTAAAGTACCTTTTGATGCAGCACAAGCTGGAGATAAGGCTGGTCAAGAAGTTATTGAAGAATATTTAGACTACTTAGCAATTGGTGTTGCTAACCTTATAAACATCTTTAAGCCAGAAGAAATACTTTTAGGTGGTGGAGTATCTAAACAAGAAGAAAACTTAACAGTTCCATTAACTGCAAAAGTTAAGGAATTAGTTTATGGTGGAGATATGCCAACAGTTATAAAGATTGCTAGTCTTGGAAATGATGCGGGATTAATTGGAGCAGCAATGCTTAATAGATAGTTATACTACTATAAATTTATTCTGTTAATTTATTAAAATCCTACAGTTTTATATTTAAAGCTGTAGGATTTATTTTTACACTTTATCTAATGAGTGATAAAATCATATAGGGAATAGTATTAATTATATGTGGAAAATTTAATATATGATAATATTGGATTTTATATGTTTATAATAAATTTATAAATGCGAATAGGTGATTTATTATTAGGATAAGGAGATGTATAAATGAGTGATTTAAAAGATTTGAAAGATTTGACTAAAGCAAAAGCAGAAGAAGAAAGAAAAGAATTACAAGATAAAATAATAGAAAGACTTAGTTCTATAAAAAGAGAGGGAATAGATGATCTTATTAAGTATCTTTTAGAAAGAACAGACTACTTTACAGCACCAGCTTCTACAAAATTTCATTCGAATTTTGATGGTGGATTAGCATTTCATTCAAATAATGTAGTAGAACTTTTAATACAAAAAAATGAGCAATATAAGCTTGGATTAAGCCTTGATACAATTTATCTTACTGGTTATTTACATGATTTATGTAAATGTAACATATACGAAAAGACTATGAGATTAAAGAAAGATGAAATGACTGGAAAGTGGATTGGATATGCTTCATATGAAATAAATGAAAGTGTACCTTTAGGTCATGGTGAAAAGAGTGTTATTTTATTACAACAATTTGTAAAGCTTACACTTGAAGAATGCTTAATGATAAGATGGCATATGGGTGCATATATTCCCAAAGAAGATTATAGAGATTATAATAAAGCAATCGAAATGTATAAGTCTGTATTAGCATTTACTAATGCAGATGCAGAAGCTTCACATTTCTTAGAAGAAGTAAGAGAACCTGAATTATATAAAATAGAAGAGTATAATCAATTCGTAAAAGAAAGAGCAATGAGAAATAAAAATAAAGCATAATTTATACGAAAAAAAGTATTGTGTTCAAAAAGAACTGCTAGAATGATAAGCAGTTCTTTTTATTTAATTACTTTATCTCAGACGTATAAAAACTTTCAACTTTGATTGACTGATTATAATCTCCAAAATTCTTACCAAATAACGTGAATCCACCAGGATTTTTAGTATGCGCTGGAACAGAAAATTTAAAGGAAATTGTACTTGAATAATCAATATTTAAATCATGTATAGTTGTTTCTGAAATTTTAAATCCTCCATCAATAAAAGTTCCTTTATCAGTAATAGAGAGTGTTTTCAGCCTGCCGTATTGATTACAGAAATTTGGCCACCAATCAGGATTAAACCTACCTTTTCTATCACCAAAATCACCAGGGCTTACCCAAAAACCTAATGGAATATTATTTATTGAAAAATAGATATCAGACGGATAATCATTGTTAAAACCAGGACATTCAGAAGATATTTCAAATGAAATTTCTAGTTTGGTTAGGACTTGTCCTGCAATTAAGTGATTTGGTAGATTGTATTCTACATAACCAGTTGTAAACCATAATATATCTGCCTTAAAGTGATCTGGAAAAAAGAAATAACGTGGGTCATCAAATTCTCCAATTATTTCAGTTGAAGTAGAAAGACCACATGTTGGTTCTATAGAACATGAAGAGTAGTACCCAACGGAAATTTCATCAGTATAAGATTTTTTTTCTGTATCCTGAGGAAGCAGATTAATAGTAATAGTATCATGGACTGGTTTACAGATTTTCATTGAACCACGTTTTCCAGACATAGTATGTATTTCTATAAGTCCTGCTTCCTGAAGTTTTTTTATATGAAGAGATATGGCACTATTAGTAAGGTTGAGCATACTTGCTAAGTCATTTAAGTTTTTATCTCCATCTTCATAAATTATTTCCATAATTTTAAGCCTCATAGGAGCGCTTAAAGCTTTTATAACATTACTTGCATCCTTAAGTGAATCAAAATATAGCATAGATAATCCCCATTTCTAAAGAAAAATAAATTAAATCTAAAAATCATAAGTGCATTATAGTAAATATACATTAATTTGTAAAATTTATTTTCCAAAATATTATTGACTATACAATAAATGTATATTATATTTAAGATAAGTTCAATAAAAAATTTAATATTAAAGTAAATACTTAAATAAATAAGATGAGAGGGGAACTTATTGTGAGCAAATTAGTAATTAACACACATAACAAAAAGGGAAAAATTAATAAAGAAATCTATGGGCATTTTTCTGAACATCTAGGAAGATGTATTTATGAAGGAATATATGTTGGAGAAAATTCACCTATACCTAATGTAAACGGTATGAGAAAAGATGTGGTACAAGCATTAAAAGAAATAAAAATTCCTGTTCTTAGATGGCCAGGTGGATGTTTTGCGGATGAGTACCATTGGAAAGATGGTATAGGAGCAAAAGAAAATCGTAAGAAGATGATTAATACTCACTGGGGTGGAGTAGTTGAAGATAATAGTTTTGGAACACATGAATTTATGGAATTATGCAGACAGCTTGAATGTGAGCCTTATATAAATGGAAATCTAGGAAGTGGAACTGTTCAAGAAATGTCTGAATGGGTTGAGTATTTAACTTTTGATGGGGTTTCTCCTATGGCTGATGAAAGAAAGAAGAATGGGCATGAAGAGCCTTGGAAGGTAAAATTCTTTGGTGTAGGTAATGAAAACTGGGGCTGTGGGGGAAACATGACTCCAGAATTCTATGGAAACATGTATAGAAGATATCAAACTTACTGCAGAAATTATGGAGAAAATAAATTATATAAAATAGCATGCGGACCTAATGTAGACGATTATAACTGGACTGAAGGAGTTATGAAAGTAGCTGCAAACTTTATGGATGGTCTTTCATTACATTATTATACTCACCCAGGCGGATGGGAACATAAGGGACCTGCAACTGGATTTGATGATAAAATGTGGTATCAAAGTATGAGAAAAACTTTATACATGGAAGAACTTATCGATAAACACATTGAAATAATGAATAGATATGATAAGGAAAAGAGAGTTGGATTAATTGTAGATGAATGGGGTGGCTGGTATGATGTTGAACCAGGAACAAATCCAGGATTCTTATATCAACAAAATACTATGAGAGATGCTCTTATTGCTGGTATTAATCTAAATGTATTTAATAAACATAGTGATAGAGTTGTAATGGCTAACATTGCTCAAATGGTAAATGTACTTCAAGCAGTTATATTAACTGAAGGAGAAAAGATGGTTTTAACTCCAACATACCATGTATTTAATATGTATAAGAACCATCAAGATGCTACATTACTTGGAAGTCATATAGAAACAGAAAATATTGGTGTTGAAGATTGCAATATGGTACCAAACTTAAATGAATCTGTATCTATGGATGCTGAAGGTAGAATAAACATTACAATTAATAACTTATCTATTACTGATGCTTATGATGTAGAAGGCGTTATTATAGATAAGAAAGTTAAATCTGTAAAAGCACAATTATTAACTAATGATATGAATGCTCATAATACTTTTGATAATCCAGAAGCTGTTAAACCAGTTGAATTTACAGATTATAAGATTACTGATGAAGGAATTAACTTTAAAATACCAGCTTGTAGCGTAATAAGTTTTGTTGTGGAGTAGAGTATGAATCAAAGATACTGCAGAAAATGCTTATTAGATAAGGTTTTTGAAGAGGATGAGTATAAAAATCTTCAGGATTATTTGAGCAGCATAGATGAAGAAATAAAGACTGATGAATCTGAATACAAAAAAAGATTAGATATATGTACAAACTGTGATAATTTATTTAATGGCATGTGCAGAATTTGTGGTTGCTTTGTTGAAATGAGAGCAGCAGTAAAGAAAAACTATTGCCCAGATATTAAAAAATTATGGTAGAAAAATAAATTTAAAAAAGGTGATGAACTTAATATAAATAAATTAAGTTTGTCACTTCTTTTAATATTTAAATTTATAAACTTTTATTCAAAAACAATAAAGCTGAAAAATAGAATTTAAATTTATTTTTGTAAAGTGAGTGATGAAAATGAATAAAAATGAATTTGCTATAACACCACCTATGGGATGGAATAGTTGGGATGTTTATGGGGCAAGTGTTACAGAAGATGAAGTTAGAAAAAATGCAGAATATATGTCTGAAAATTTAAAGAAGTATGGATGGGAGTACGTTGTAGTTGATATTCAGTGGTATGAACCTAAAGGAGAATCATGTTACTATAATGCATTTACAGAATTAACTATGGATGAATATTCTCGTCTTATTCCTGCTGAAAATAGATTTCCGTCATCTAAAGGAGGCAAAGGTTTTAAACCATTAGCAGATTATATTCATGAACTTGGTTTGAAGTTTGGAATACACATAATGAGAGGGATACCAAGGCAGGCAGTTCATAATAATACTAAAATTTTAGGAACAGATGTTACAGCACGTGAAATTGCATCTACAGATTCAATTTGTAGGTGGAATACAGATATGTATGGAGTTGACTCAAGGAAAAAGGGAGCATCAGAATATTATGAATCATTGATAAAGCTTTATTCAGAGTGGGGAGTAGATTTTATAAAAATGGATGATTCATCTTGTGCTGAAATAGGTGATGTTCCTTATTTCGCTGGTGAAATAGAACTTATAAGAAAAGCAATTGATAAAAGTGGAAGAGAAATTGTACTTAGTCTATCTCCAGGGCCTACATCTCTAGAATCAGCACAGCATGTTATGAAGAATGCTAATATGTGGAGGATGACAGGTGATTATTGGGATAGATGGAGTGACTTATATAATGAATTTGAAAAATGTAGAAAGTGGAGCATATACTCTGGTCCAGGTCATTGGCCAGATGCAGATATGCTTCCAATAGGTCGTCTTGGAATAAGAACAGATAAAAATGATAATTATGGCATTGGTAGAATGACTAGGTTTACTAAAGATGAGCAGATAATGATGATTTCTTTATGGTGCATGTTTAGATCACCATTAATGATTGGAAGTGAATTGACTCAAATTGACGAGTGGACTTTGAGTTTGATTACCAATAGTGAAGTTTTAAAGATATTAAATGATTCACAAAATGGACATGAAGTTTATAGAAAAGATGATAAAGTAGTGTGGTTTGCAGAGGATAAGGATGGAAGTGTATATATAGGACTATTTAACTTAAGAGAAGTTAAAGAAAATATAGGTGTGGATTTAAAAAAAATAGGACTGGATGAAGTTTATATTGGTAGAGATTTATGGAGCCATGAGGACATTGGAAATATAAAAGATAAGTTAGAATTTCAGATAAATCCACATAGTTGTAGATTGATAAAATTATATAAATAAAAAATTATATAGAAGACGAAAATATAGAAATAGTCTATGTGCTCCCATACACATAGACTATTTCTATTCATTATATATTATTCGAACTTGTATACCTTGATTATAATTTCCAAAGTTATTACCAAACAATGTGAGTCCACCTGAGTATTTAGTTGTTTCAGGAACTGAAAGCCTAAAAATAATATCACTCTTATAGGTTAAATTTAAATCATTTAAAGTTATATTTGAGATTTTTAAACCGTCGATAAATGTACCATAATTATTTATACTGATTAATTTTAATAAGCCGTATTGATTCCAATTAGGAAACCACCATGATGGAGTAAGAAGTCCCTTATTGTCTCCAAAATCACCAGGACTAGTCCAAATACCTATCTCTATATTATTAATAGAAAAGTGTATATCAGAAGGCCAGTTGTTGCATATTCCAGGTGCTTCAGAACATATTTCCATAGAAAACTGTAGCTCTGAAAAAGTTTGATTTATTTTTAAGTAATTTGGAACTCTATATTCTATAAATCCTTTTGTAAACCATAATATATCTGCAGAAATTCTTTCGGGATCAGCAAAGTAATTTGGGTTGTCTACTTCCCCTATAATTTTATCTTTACTTGCAAGTCCACAGGTTGGAGTTATATCGTATGATGAGTAATGACCTATTGAAAGGTTTACATCATATGAGTTTTCTGGAGACTGAGGTTCAAGGTCTATGAGAATTTTATTTTCATGGATGGAGCATATTTTTTGAACACCATGTCGGCCTGTTATGTTTGTTGTTGTAATTAATCCACATTCTTCTAATTTTTTTACATGAGTAGTTACTGCTCCGTTAGTCAGGTTAAGTTTATCAGCTAATTCATTCATATTAAGTTGCTTGTATTCAGATAAAATATTTAAAATATCTATTCTTACAGATGAACTTAATGCTTTAAAAATTGAAATATCTTGTTTTAGATTTTTTATATGAATCATAATTATAAGATGTCAAAAGGAAAATTAGTGTTTTGACATTCTGCTCCTCCTTTCAATGAACTTTAAAAATATATTTGTGCTTTTATTATAATTATACAATATATGAAAATAAAGTAAATGAGGTTTGCTAAAAATATGATTCTTAAACAGTATAAAAAAGTAAAAAATACCGGTATATTTTTTAAAATT
>DPOH01000357.1 GCA_003539755.1 Clostridium sp. | reverse complement strand
TATAGACATTTTATTTATAATTCTCATATGCTATTTTTATTATATTTTATTTTTTCTAATATAATTAATGCAGTATCTTCTATAGCTCTTTCTGTTACATCTATAGTCTTACATCCTAATGATCTCATAATTTTATCTGAATATTCTAGTTCTTCTAATACCCTAGCATCTCCAGCATATTCTATATCAGATGTAAGTCTATGAAATTTATCTAACCTTCTTTTCCTTATTTCAATAAGTCTAAGAGGATTAATTGTCAACCCAAATATTTTATTTTTATCAATTTTATATATTTCCTCTGGCATTTTTACCTCTGGCATTAAAGGTATGTTTATAGCCTTAACTCCTTTATTGGCTAAATACATACATAATGGAGTTTTAGAGGTTCTAGATAATCCAACTAATACTACATCTGCATTTTTTAATCCTCTATAATCCTTACTATCATCATACTGCATTGCAAATTCCATAGCTTCAATTCTCTTATAATAGATTTCATCAGTTTGTCTCATTGCACCTGGATTATACATAGGCTGTACATTTAGTATATGTGATGCAACATTTAATATGGGCCCTAATACATTCATTACAGTTATATTTTTTTCCATAGCAGCTTGTGTTAAACATTCTCTTACATTTGCAGTGATTATTGTAGATACGATTATTACATTTTCACACTTTTCTGCTATTTTAATCACATCCTTAACATCTTCAAGTGTTTTTATATAAGGTAGTCTATTCACTTCAACTTTTTGTGTAAATTGACTTGCAGCAGCTATTGCTACTTGATTGGCAGTTTCTCCAATTGAATCAGATACAGCTAGAATTGTAAGCATATTTATACCCTCTTTCTTATCTTATACATTTATTATGAAATATGTTATATTTATTATGTTAAATTATACCAAAGTTTTTTATTGTAGTGATGAATTTTTTTCTTTCATATGTTACACTTTTATATAAATAATGCTAAGGAGGTAAATTTTTATGAAAAACAAAAAAGTTTTAACTATAAGTATTTTGCCTATAATGTGGATTATATATGTCTTATTTGAATTAATTAGTGGTAGGATACATGATATGAAGACAATTCTTTTTAATTTAATTCTTGTTGTATTATTTGGATTGGTTGGATTAGTAATATATAATTCTAGTCTAAAATTTAGTTCAGGATTGAGCAAAAAATCCATATTAATATGCTTCGCTTTATTTTTTATATTAGACCAAGGAATAAAGATAATAATAAAATTATTTTTCTTTAATGAATATATAGAGCTAATACCCAATATGCTTTTTTTTAGTCCTATAATAAATACTGATGGTTCATGGCTAAATGCACGTTTTGGAACTTCAGTAAGTTTTCCACTGCTAATAGCTATAAACATAATTGCTATATTTTTATTTATTGAAATATATAGATATTATAAATTTAAAGGTAATAATGATTACTGGGCTGATATGTGTTTCATTTTTGTAACATGTGGCGCTTTATGCTCACTAGTTGATAAAATATTTTATGGTGGCAGCTTAGATTTTATTGGAGTAAGTACTCTATTTATTGCTGATATAAAAGATTTATATATAAATTTAGGTATACTATTCTTTATACTTACATTATTCAATAATGGATATCTTACATCATCTGAAGATACAACGTTCAAAGATGATGTTAATGGCTTAAAGAAATTTATAAAATTTATTTCATATGATATAAAAAATAAATTTAAAACTTTATAATATAAAATTTGAATCTATATTCTTTAGAATATAGATTTTTTAATACTCATATATGTTATAATTTCCATGATAGTAATTTATTTTCAAGAAAATATACAAAAACAAATATGTACTAAAATTAAATAGCAATTATATTTAGTACGTCTATTTTTAATATACATAGTTTATAGGAGGTAAATATGTACGACACACCAAAATCAAATAGACTTCACATTACTATTTTAGGAAAGCGTAATGTTGGTAAATCAAGCTTAATAAATATCTTAACTAACCAACCACTATCTGTAGTATCTGAAACACCTGGAACTACTACTGATCCAGTAAGCAAAGCTATGGAATTATTACCTATAGGGCCTGTAGTATTTGTAGATACAGCAGGAATTGATGATATTGGTGACTTAGGAGAATTACGAATAGAAAAAACTAAGTTAGCTTTAGACAAAACAGATCTTGCACTTCTTGCATTTAATGCATCTGATATTGATATTTCATATGAAAAAGAACTATATAATAATCTAAAAGAAAGAAAGATTCCTATTATTGGGGTTATTAACAAAATAGATTTAGGAAAAAAAAATATTGATTTTTTCAAAAATGAATTTAATATTCCTTTTGTAGCTGTATCAGTAAAGAATAATCTAAATATAATAAATCTAAAGCAGGCAATAATTGATAATGCTCCTATTAACTTTGAAATGCCTACTATTGTTGGGGATATAGTAAAGCCTAAAGATAGAGTTATTTTAGTAGCCCCCCAAGATATACAAGCTCCTAAAGGAAGGCTTATTCTTCCCCAAGTCCAAGTAATAAGAGATTTACTTGACAATGACTGCATGGCATTAACTGTTAAAGATACTGAACTACCAGATCTATTAAACTCATTAAACTGTAATCCATCATTAATAATTACTGATTCTCAAATATTCAAAAAAGTAAATGAAATAATTTCTCCAAATTTACGCTTAACTTCATTTTCAATATTATTAGCTAGATACAAAGGAGATTTAAAAACTTTTATCAATGGTGCTAGTGTTATAGATGACTTAAAACCAGGTGACAATATTTTAATAGCAGAAGCATGTACTCATCACCCTAAAGATGGAGATATAGCAAGAGAAAAACTCCCTAAACTTTTAGAGAAAAAAGCTGGTGGAAAATTAAATATAACAAATACTACTGGAATAGATTTTCCTAAAGACTTATCACAGTATAAACTAATTATTCAATGTGGATCATGTATGTTTACTAGAAGACAACTACTATCTCGTTTAGAACATGTTAAAGATCAAAAGATTCCTATAACAAACTTTGGAGTTACATTAGCAAAATTGAATGGAATTTTAGATAGAGCATGTAATTTTTTAATCTAGAAAAAGTCCCTCGCATAAGTTTATATACGAGGGACTTTTTATGAAATAAAAAAAAGAGTATCTACTCATGTAAACAACTCTTCTATATAAATACTAAGCAAGTTAAATACTATCTTATAATTGGTGGCTCACCCGGGAATCGAACCCGGGACACCATGATTAAAAGTCATGTGCTCTACCGACTGAGCTAGTGAACCATATTACCTGGCAACGTCCTACTCTTCCACACGGTCTCCCATGCAGTACCATCGGCGCTATAGACCTTAACTGTCCTGTTCGGAATGGGAAGGAGTGTTACCTCTATGCCATCATCACCAGATTTAATCCAATTAATTGCCACTTATATTCTTTATCGAATACTTGCCTCAACAAGATATTATTATACAGAATGTATTGAATTGTGTCAACACTTTTTTTAAGTTTTTTTATAATATTTTATTTTTGTACAACTTTAGCCAATTTCTAGATTTTATCCACAGGCCTCAACAATATTATCCACATTTCAAATTACATTTTGACAACTCTTTGTGGATATCTCACTATATATAATTCCTAATTTTAAATATTAATATACTATTTATTTTAATTTTTGCAAAATAAAAAACTGTTGAAAAACTTCAACAGTTTAATGGTGCGCCATCACGGGTTCGAACCGGGGACACCCTGATTAAGAGTCAGGTGCTCTACCAACTGAGCTAATAGCGCATATTATTTACCTCGCAACTTCCTACTCTTCCACACAGTCTCCCATGCAGTACCATCGGCGTTATAGACCTTAACTGTCCTGTTCGGAATGGGAAGGAGTGTTACCTCTATGCCATCGTCACGAGATTAAGTGAGCTCCTAAATCTCTGATTTAGTTAAGCGAACTTATGCAAATCACTTTAGTGATTTGTATTCCTTTAAAATCAATCTTGTACTCCTCAACTTGCTTGAGTGAGTTTCCTTTGAAAAAACATTGTTCTTTCAAAATTGCACGT
>DPOH01000358.1 GCA_003539755.1 Clostridium sp. | reverse complement strand
ATATTAAACAGGGACCATCTCTTAACAGTCCCTTATATAATTATATATTTCTACAAAATCTTCTTTAGTTCATTTTACTATTCTCTCTAAAATAATTTAATATCTTATCATAATTTTCTTCTATTTCATCAAACACTTGTGACATTTCTTTTTTTGTAGCAGTCATATTTTTACCAATACTTCCACCTAAATTTCTAACATCTATAGTTGTATTCTTTAATACTTCACATCCATCGTATGGATTAGCAGTTCCTACATACAGCTCATTATCTGAAGTAACCATTAGTATTCTTCCACCATAATTATTTCCATTTCCAAGTCCATCTAAAGATACATGTTTAAAATTAATACCATCAGTAGACATATACATATCAAAGCCTCTTGGATAGTTTATTCTATTAAATAAATCTAATATTGTATCATATAACTTTACTATAAGATTATACACTACTTCTCCAACGGAATTTATTAACATATCTCTATTCTTTAATGCTATATCTCTTAAAACTTCTATATTAGAACCATGGTCAAAAGTAGTTGCAAAAAGCATATTTTTAAATTCTCTTATCTGCCATACATAAACATTAAATGGATTAGAAAATCCACCATCATATCCAGAAAGACTCTTCGTTCTTGTTCCTGTAACAGGCTGAGTTTTCTGTATAGGTGTTCCACCAACTACAAGTTCCCATTTATCATTCTTATCAATTCTTACTACTTCAGCTCCTAGTGGTACCAAAAGAATTAGAGGAATACCTTTTATTGCTGTTATATATAAGTGATCCTTATATACCCCCATTGCTAAAGAATTTTTATTTAATCCATCTCCAAATCCTTTATCTATAACACGAGTCCATTCATTTAATTTTGGCATATCACTATTGCTTCTCCATACTTCTAGTCCTTCAGCTGAAGCAACACTAATATATAACTTATTATTAAATACCTCCATGTTATCAATTCCACCTATAGGATTTTTTTCTTTTATATATTCTGGAGAATTATAGTCAATTACTAATTCAAAATCGAAAAACTCTGGATCTTTACTTACATATAATAAAGATCTTTCACCACCAATTGCTGAATCAATAGTTGATATATATATATTCCCGTTAAATGAAGCCATTGCTCTTGATGAGCTACCTTCTAAATGTCCACCTACTTTTGTCCAATTGGTACCATCTGTGGTTTTTAAAACAATAACTCCATTAGGGGCATTGCTAAACGCAAATGAAGCTGCATATAATGCAGGTGTACTATTTTCTGAAGCATGAACTATCATATACCTAAAACCAGCTATATTATCTTCAGTAGAAGCTCTATATACACGTTCCCATTTTCTTGTTCCATCTTTTTTATATCTCCATATTTCAGCGTCATTTTCTACTTTATCAGATTTAATTAGAAGTGGAGCTTTTGCGTCAGAACTTAATATATTAACAGTATAAGCAGTTATATTTCTTCCAGTTCCAACATAAATATAATCACCAAACTCAGCCATTGACCAAGCATAATTATTTTGCTTAGCATTATTTAAATTAGTTTCATCAAAACCATTTATTTCATTTAGTTTTTTAAATCCTAACATAAAGAACACTCCTTTTCATAAGTTTATATATTAGTATATGAAAAGGAGTATCTGTTTGTTATAGTTCTAATATTTAATTATTTATTAATATAAGTTATTTGAACATACAACTAATTTATAGTAAGAGGTTCACTTGTATTGATAGCTAATCACAAGATTACTTTTTTATTTATAATCATTTAATTATAAGATTTAATTATAAGACAGTATTATGTAATTTTAAATTAACTCTTTCACATTATGATCACCAAATGCTACAGTTTCCATTACATGTTTATAAATCTTATCTGTTACATTCCATCTATCTGGACAGTTTAACACAACTATAATTATATCTTTTCCATTGTTATTTACACTTGAAACTAAGCATTTTCCTGCCTGACCTGTATATCCAGTTTTTACGCCATTAGCACCAGGTATCTTCCATAAAATCTTATTTATATTGTTATAATCTCTTGTAAAATTATATTTATCTCTAGTAATAGACTTGCTTCCTACAATTTCTCTAAACAAATCATAATCCATTCCTTTAGATGTTAAAATAGCTAAGTCATAAGCAGTTGAAAAATGCTCATTACTATCTAGACCATGAGGTGATTCAAAATGAGAATCCAATATTCCTATACTTCTTGCATAATGATTCATTATGTCTGCAAATCCTTCAATACTGCCGCCAAGTGCTTCAGCTATAGCAATTGCCGCATCATTTCCTGACTTAAACATAAGTCCAAAAGTAAGCTCTCTTAATGTTATTTCCTCATTTTCCTTATATCCTACTTTTGAGCCTCTTATACTTACAGCCTTTTTACTTATCTTTACAACTCTATCTAAATCTCCTTGCTCTATTGCAATAAGGCTTGTTAAAATTTTTGTTGTACTTGCCATAGGAACTAATTCATATGCATTTTGTTCATATAGAATTTCTTTACTCTCCTTATCTAGTGCAATTGCACATCGTGCATTTACCTTGAATTTACTATCTTTATTATTAGTAACTGCAGTTGCTTTTTCTATAGTATCTGCATTTGCATACTTAACTTCTAAAGGTATTATTTCAACAACTAATATACTGACAAGGATTATAATTATATTCTTAAATACCTTTTTCATTAATTAGTCACTCCATTCATTTTTCTATTTAACACTAGTATTTCATCCTCAGAATTTTTTAAACATATTTTTTATTAATTAATATGTTTAAATTCTTGATAAATTGGTAATACTTTTGAAGTAAAGTTTATTGGAGGAATATTATGAATTTACTATTTTTTATTTTATTAATTATTTTATTTTTACTTTTTGTTCCTATACCCTTTAAATTTGATATGCATTTTTCCTTTGAAGACTATTATATAAAGATCTATGGTTTTACTATAGTTTCTAAAAATAAAATACATAACAAAAAAAATAAAAATTCAAAAGAAAAAATATCTCCTCCAATAAAAAAAAGTAAAAAAAATATTAAATTAAAAAGAGAAAATTTTAAAATTTTTTTATCAAAACTATATCATAGACATTTTAAGCCAACACTATACATTGACTCTTGTTTAAGTTATTCCTTAAATGATGCATTCAAAACAGCAATTTTCTTTGGAATTTTAAATAACATTAATACTCCATTATATATACTGATAAATATAATATTTAAAATTAAAAAATTTAACTTTGAAGTAAAACCAATGTTTAAGGATGAATATTTTTTAGATTATAATACATCAAGTATATTTTTTTTATCACTTGCAGAACTTATATATATAACTACAATTATTTTTAAGTATTTACTTAATTCTAAGGAGGTGACCCCTGATAATTAAGGGGAATATATGTCAGATTCGTATGAAAAACCATTAGAAAACTTAATGAAGAGTACTATGGAAAATCTTCGTGATATGGTTGATGTTAATACAGTAATAGGAGATCCTGTTCAAACAAAAGACGGCACATGCATAATACCTGTTTCAAAATTAAATTTTGGATTTGTTTCTGGTGGAAGTGAATTTTCTTCTCCTACAACACATGTTGAAGATGATATCTATCCTTTTGGTGGAGGCTCTGGTGCTGGTGTTTCAGTAAGACCAGTTGCATTTTTAGTTATAAAAGAGGATTCTGTAAGATTAATTCCTGTCGATCATGATACTCCATATGATAGAGTTTTCGATAACGTTCCTCAGGTAATTGATATGGTTTCAGGATTTATAAAGGATTTATGTGATAAATCTAAGAAAAAAGTGAATATAAACTTTGAAAATGGAAATAATAATGATGAAGTTAGTAATACTTCCAAAATTGACAGTAGCGACTGTGACTAAAAATAATCATAATTTTTAACAGGCTCCTAATTTAAAATAAAGTAAAGACAATGTTTTCGTTATGAAAAACATTGTCTTTACTTATATTTTTATAATATTACTTTAAAATTATAAATCTGAAGAATTAAAATCTTCATCATCTTCTTCGCCTTCTAAAATATCTATATCCTGTTGAAGTTCCTGCTTAAGTTCCTCTGAATAACTTTCATTATTATCTTCTGACAGAACCTCTTCATCCTGTCCAAAGAAGTCTAGTGAAGGCAGGTCTTTTAAATCCTTTAATTCAAACTGTCTTAAGAATTCTTCAGTAGTCCCATATAAAATAGGTCTTCCTGGAACTTCAAGTCTTCCAACTTCTTTTATAAGATCTCTTTCTATAAGTCTATTTACAGCACTTTCAGATTTAACCCCTCTTATTTCATCTATATCAACTCTTGTTATAGGCTGCTTATATGCTATTATTGCAAGACTTTCTATAGATGCTTGAGATAATGATTGTCTTTTATTTTTTTTCAATAGTTTTTGAAGATAATCTGCATTTTCGCCTTTAGTTACAAGCTGATATTTCCCCTTTATACTTATTAGCTTTATTCCTCTTGATAATGTATTTTCATATTCCTCAATCATTTCCTGAAGAACCGCTTCTACATTTTTTGATTTTTCCTCTAAATGATTTGATAAATCTGAAAGACTTAGAGGTTCACCACTAGCAAATAATAACGATTCTATTGCAGATTTCATTGCATTTTTGCTCTCATCATCCATGAAAGGAATCTGTATTCCTATATTCTTATCCACTATTCTACTCTCCTTTCAATAAGTATATTAGCAAAGTTTTCACTTTGATATACCTTTACCATCCTTTGCTTTATCATTTCAAGCAATGCTAAAAATGTAACTATACATTCCATTTTGCACTCACATTTTTCAACAAGCTCTTTAAATGAATTTACCTGTTCCTTTGTTATTTTATCCATTATAAAATCAAGTTTATCTTCAATTTTATATTTATCAACAAATATTCTTTTTTGAATTACATTAGCTCTATTCTGTTTATTATTATATATTTCAATAAGATTATTAAACATTGCATAAAGTTGTAATAGATTTAAATTTTTTAAAATATCCTCATTATCATGAACATCTTTTACTTCTTCAATTACTTCTGGTTTTTTACTATAAACTTCGCCAGAACTTGTGTATCTTTCCTTGAAAAATGTTGATACATTTTTAATTTTCTTATATAAAATAAGCTTTTCCAATAAATTCTTTTCTGAATCCTCTTCCTCTTCATCCTCTTCTTTTTTAGGTTTAGGAAGTAAATGCTTTGATTTTATTTCAATTAATGTAGCTGCTACAACTATAAATTCTGATGTAATTTCAAGATCCATTTCTTTCATGTCATTAAGATAATTTAAATATTGGGTTGTTATTTCATATATTTTAACATTGTAAATACTCACTTGATTCTTCTTTATTAAATGTAATAATAAATCAAATGGGCCTTCAAAGTTATTTATTTTAATCTTAGGAAGTTCCATAAGGTTCCTCTTTCCTCCATTTAGAATTTGCTTTTTTAACATAAATCTTTTTACAAAAAAACTACATTATATTTTAATTTTAAGCTATACTATTATAACATTTAAACTAGTTATCTAGCAATTTATAACCCTCTCAAAATTATATATAATTAAAAAAATCTGCAAAGTCTTACACACTCATGCAGATTTTTTTATAAAATGTCCACCTGTCACATATATAACACATTAAAATAATGTTATATATAATATATTTTAATTAACACTACCTATTCTTTATCATCTTTATCTTTAAAAATATTTTTTATATTATACTTGATATTTTCAAATACATTGCCTTTCTTTATATCTCTATCTGAATAAATATCAACTTCGCCTACTTTATCTTCTCCTAAATAAAGTTCACATTTACCTACTATTTCTCCCTGGCTGTATTGATTCTTTAATTCATCAATAACCACTTTCTTTTGAATATCTTTTCCGCAGCCTTTAGGAACAACAGCATTTAAATCATCTTTTGCCTTTGCCATAAAGTATTTTTCTGTTTGCTCATCAATAAATATTTTATCTACATCTTCATCTTTAGCTACAATCTTTTTACCTTCATATTTAGAAAATCCATAATTTAAAAGAATTGAAGCATCACGATTTCTTATTTTGTAAGTTGGTGCTCCCATTATTACAGAAAGCATTCTTACATTATTTCTTGTTGCAGTTGCACTTATGCAATATTTTGCCTCATTTGTAAAACCTGTTTTTAAACCATCACAACCATCAAAGAAACGAACCAACTTATTATGATTTACAAGTTCAATTGGAGATTTTCTTCCTTCTGTAATAGTATCCATATATGTTCCTGTGTACTTTAATACTTGTGGATGTTTCAATAATTCCTTAGACATTGTAGCAATATCATTTGCAGTTGATAAATGTCCTTCTGCAGGAAGTCCATTACAGTTTTTAAATGTAGTATTCTTCATTCCTAATTCTTCGCATCTCTTGTTCATCATAACTACAAAATCTTGTTCAGTTCCACCTAAATATTCAGCAAGTGCTACTGCTGCGTCATTTCCTGAAGCTATTGCTACACCCTTTAATAATTCTTCAACAGTTCTTACTTCTCCAGTATCTAAAAGCATTGTGCTTCCGCCCATCTTCTTGGCGTTTTCACTACATGTAACCTTATCATCCAAGCTAATCTTTCCACTATCCACTGCTTCCATTGTTAAAAGCATAGTCATAATCTTAGTTACAGAAGCTGGTGCAAATTTTTCATTAGAGTTTTTTTCATAAATAACTTTACCAGTTGTAGGTTCCATAAGTAAAGCTGATCTTGCTTCTATATTATTACTATCAGACTTTGGCTCATCAATTTTTGTTTCTTCATTTTTTGCCTCAGTTTCTGTATACTCATCTTCAGCTATATTATCATATGAGTCATCATCAACATCAATATAATTTCTATCTTCTTCATATTCACCATATACAGAACTATATTCACTGCTTTTATCTTCTTCACTATTTTCTCGAGAATCAATAGTAATAGCATGCACAAAATTTATAGGCAAAAGCATTATAGTAAAAATTAAAATTAAAGCAAAAGACAATATTTTTTTAAGGTTTAATTTCATTTTGCTTCCTCCCTTCAAATTTAGTGTTACCATTAGAAGAAATAATATCACATATTATACTAAACTCTCTTTAAAAAACACCATGGAAATTTAATCAAAAAAAACTCTTTTTATCCTTATAATCTTAAGCATAATAAAAAACTTCCATAGAAATAGTTTATTTTTTACTACCTCTATAGAAGCTATATAAATTATTTTAGATCTAATACTCTAACTACATTTTCAACTGTCTTTTCTAAATTATGAGCACCATTTTTAAGTGCATCATCTAAGGAAGTTACTTCATCTAAGATGCAGAATATACTATCAATTCCTCCATCATATAAAGTATTAGCATCATCAGCAACTCTTCCTGCAAATGCTATTACTTTAGCTCCTGCTTCTTTAGCAGTTTTAGCAACACCAATTGGAGTCTTTCCAAATAAAGTCTGGCCATCTATACTACCTTCTCCAGTAAATACGAAATCTGCGCCTTCAACTTTTTCTCTTAAATTAGTATGCTGTACTACCATTTCGATTCCTCTTTTTAATTCAGCATCTAAGAATGCAAGAAGTGCTCCACCAAGACCACCAGCTGCACCTGCTCCTGGAACATCAGCAATATCTTTTTTAAGATCTCTTTTTATAACTTCTGCAAAATGAGCAAGATTATTATCTAATAATTCTACCATTTCTTCATCTGCACCTTTTTGTGGTCCAAAAATTCTAGATGCTCCATTTTCACCGATAAATGGATTTGTAACATCGCACGCTACTTCAATTTTTACATCTTTTAATCTGCTATCTAAATCACTTAAATCAATCTTTTCAACTTTATGTAAATTACCACCACCAAATGGTACTTCATTTCCATCCTTGTCTAGTAATCTGCCACCTAATGCTTGAACCATACCTGCTCCACCATCATTAGTAGCACTGCCTCCTATTCCAAGAAGAATTCTCTTAATACCTTTATCTAATAATTCTTTTATAAGTTCTCCTGTACCATATGTAGTAGCTATAAGTGGATCTCTTTCTTCTCTTTTTATTAGCTGTATTCCACTTGCCATTGCCATTTCAATAATTCCTGTTTCTTTATCTCCCATTATTCCGTAAACAGCTTCAACTTTATCTCCAAGAGGACCTGTTACTTCTGTAGTGAAAAATTCTCCATTACTACCATCTACCAATGATGTTGTAGTTCCTTCTCCTCCATCTGCCATAGGTACTTTAACACATTCTGCATCCTTTATAACCTTTTTAATTGCTCTTTCCATTGCATCGCATGCTTCTTTTGAAGTCATACTTTCCTTAAAAGAATCTGGTGCCAAAACAAATTTCATAAAACTTCCTCCTAAACTATCTTAGACTAAAGAAAAACTAATATTTTAAATTTTTTACTCCATTTTAATCAAATCTCTTTAATTATCTATATTTCAATAAAATTATTTCTTTAAACAATATTATTATTATTCCTATTCTAATAACTATACCAC
>DPOH01000200.1:2787-3314 GCA_003539755.1 Clostridium sp. | reverse complement strand
ATTGCCATTTGTGGCAACGATGCTGATAATATTATTTACAAAAAAACAGAAGACCAATTTTACAGCCTTCTGTTTTTAAAAAATATATTTATCATACATAAAAACAAAAGCTGAAAGCAGATACATTGTGCTTTCAACTTTACTAATAACAATTATAATCATAAATCGAAAATTTAATACAGGTTAATCTTATAAGCATATCTTATAAATTCTAAACAATATAGTCTATATATATTAATATTCCACAATTAGAATCTATATACTCTGCTAAAAAAGCATAAAAAGATACATAAAATGTCAACATCTTTTAACCAATAATATCATCACTTGTTATTTTGAGAACTTCCTTCTTTTCATTAATATTATCACTAATCACTCTTGATGCCTGCTTCATCTTTATGTTTTCAAATAATTTTCTAACATATCTTCCATTACCAAAGTTTTTATCTTTATTTTTAACAGCTTCTTTTAATACTTCTTTAAGCTCTTTATATGCATTATGTGATATTGTATATTTTTCTTTTTTA
>DPOH01000200.1:0-2532 GCA_003539755.1 Clostridium sp. | reverse complement strand
TTATCTTCCATTTCCTTTATTAATGTAGCAATAGCTTCTTTTCCAAAGTCATTTTGACCACCACTATTTAAGCTGTATGCTTCATCTATAAATAAGATTCCTCCATAGGCCTCTTTAATCTTCTCTTCAGTTTTTATAGCAGTCTGTCCTACATACTGCCCAACTAAATCAGCTCTTGTAACTTCTATCATGTGACCTTTTTTAAGAATACCCATGTTTTTTAAAATCTTTCCTATAAGCCTTGCAACAGTTGTTTTCCCTGTACCTGGATTGCCAGTAAAAATCATATTCAAAGAAATATCTTCAGTTTTTATACCCATTTCTTTCTTTTTATGATTAAATTCTAATGTATTTAATATTCCTTTAACCACATCTTTTACATTTTCAAGGCCAATAAGTTTATCCAATTCATTAAGATAATACTCAGAATTTTCTTTTGCAGTAAATGATAAATCAACACAGAAATCTTCACTTGATAATGTTGTAAGTTCTTCTACCGCGACCTCATCATCACCTATTCTAAATGCCTTTTCTCTTATTGCATCTTCTATTATATTTCTAGCGCATCTTGCATTTGCAAAATTTTCATCCACTTTTTCGATATTAAGTTTTTCAAGGAAAGCTTTCTGTCCATCTTCATTAATCTCATATTTTTCTTCTTTAGCCATATTCATTCCAATATCTAAAAGTTCTTCATCTGTATAGTCTTCAAAATTCACTTCAAGATTAATTCTACTTTTTAGACCTGGATTAAGCTTCATAAGATTGTTCATTTCTTTAGTGTACCCAGCTAATATAACAGTAAAACTTCCACGATTATCTTCCATAGCCTTTAATAATATTTCAATTGCTTCTTTTCCATAATCATTGGAGTCTTGTCCACCTTTAGCCAATGTATAAGCCTCATCTATAAATAAAATGCCTCCCATTGCTTTATTAATAGCCTTTTTAGTAAGCTTTGCAGTTTCACCTATAAATTTACCTACAATATCACTTCTATCAACTTCAACCAACTGTCCTTTTTCCAATATTCCAAGATAATAAAAAATATCACCAATTAGCCTTGCAACAGTTGTCTTTCCTGTCCCTGGATTGCCTAAAAAAGCAAAATGATAACTTTTTATAGATTCATTACTTAAGCCTAAGATTTTATTTCTATTCTTTTCATATTTTATATATTTAACTATTTTATTAACTTCCTTCTTAACACTTTCCAATCCAGTAAGACTGTTAAGCTTATTTAAAGCCTCTTCTAATGATAATGTCTTATGAAAATCCTCTTTTATCTTCTCAGCAGTTTTGCTTTTGCCTGAAGATTTTTTATTTCCTGTTATTGCTTCATTAATTTCATTTTTTATATTTTCTTTTTCACTCTCATCTCTATTTGCAGGGCTCTCCTCTACATTATGTGGATTAGCTTCAATATACTTAATTATTTTATCTATACTATCTAACGTTGAATTTCCGAATAAATTATTGCTTATAGGTTTTATAATATCCTTATGCTTGTCCTCTATCTTTTTATCCTGATCATCTGCCTCTTTATTTGATGCCACAGCACTTTCTTTAGATCCGCTGCTATTAGTTGTCATAAACTTTTCGTGTATCTTCTTTACAATTCTTGTGGAATTTTCAATAACATAACCTGTTTCATGATTTATAATAGTATTTTTGCACTCTTTAAGGCATGAGGTATAATCTTGCAGTAAAAATAAAATCTTTATAATATCTAAAGTCAGATCTTCATCATTCCCTAAACTTCTTACTCTGTATAATATATTTAAAGTATCCTTTTCATCTAACCCCATAGATATATATATTTTGCTTAAAAGCCTTACAGCATTGAAGTTATTATTATCTATTTCTACGGCTATAACTGCATAAGATAAGGATTCTTCAAAATTATTTCTTAAAAATTCAATTCTTCCTAGTGTAACTATGGCATCAACATCATTATTATCTATTTCATATGCCTTCCATGCATAATTATAGGAGTTTTCTAAATCATTCATCATAAAGAAACAGCAGCTTATTAAACCTAAGTATTCATTTTTTAATTCATCCAGTTTCATACCTTTTTTGAAATTTTCCGTAGCTTTTACATATTCCTTGCAATTAAAATATGTCAGTGCAAGAAGGTAGTGTAATCCAGGATGGGCTGGAAAACATTTTATTGAGCTTTTTAATATAGCTGTCGAGCGATTATAATATTGAAAATTATTATATTTTTCTATTTCACTTCTAAATTTCATAAATTGATTAATGTCAAATAAATCTGTATACTTCATCCTTCTACCTTCCTATTAAAACATACATATAAAATCTCAATGTTCTACATACGTTTCAATAAATTAACACTTATAATTTTCCTGTTATAAGATTATATCATAAATATTTAGTAAAATTAACTAATAATTTAAATGATAAAATCTGCTTCCAATAAAATAAAAATAGATCTTATTGAAAACAGATTTATGAATTTCTTATTTATAATTTTCTACAATATTAATCAATATTTAAACATCTTATATA
>DPOH01000127.1 GCA_003539755.1 Clostridium sp. | reverse complement strand
CATCAATTACATTATTTAATTTTTGATTTATTTGTTGACTTAAACTTGTATTATAGTTACATATTAATTTTTCTGTTTTATTAAATTCATATTTAGAATAAGAATATAAATTTATTCCAGTAACTAATAAAAATATTATATACATAACTGTAAATATAATTAATGTCAATTTTTTTATTGATAAATTTTTATTAAGTGAAAACATGACTTTATCTACCTACTTTGCATAATATTTAAATAAAATTAGTTTGAATATAATCGTTTTCGATGTATAATTACAATATATAATATATTTGTTAAATATTCAATAAAAATGGTTCTTCTTGTAATATTGGGGTTATTAAAAATTTATATGGGATTTTAATTCGAGGAGGCAAAATGAGGATATTAGTTGTTGATGATGATAACATAATAAGAAAAGGATTAAAAAAATTAATTGAGAGATTATCTGAGGATAATAAAGTTATTGCAGATCTAAAAAATGGAAGCGATGCCTTAGATTACATAAGAGATAATCAAGGAGAAGTAGATTTAGTGGTAACAGATATAAAAATGCCGAAAATGACTGGAATCGAACTAATTGAAAAAGCAAGTAAGGAGTGTAAGGAAAAGCCATTATTTGTAGTTTTGAGTGGATATGATGAATTTAGTTATGTTAGAGATACTATGAAACTTGGTGCATTTAATTATTTGTTAAAACCAATAAAAACAGAGGAATTAGAAAAAGTATTAAAAGAAGCAAGAGATAGAATAGGTGAAAAGAAAAATAAAGAAAGTATTATGAAAGTATCCTTAGATATTTTGAAAAAGGATTTCTTTAAGAAAATACTTTTTTCAAAAAAAGATATTGAAATAAACAATGATTCTATATTGCTTGATAATATACAGCTTGATGAAAATTATGTATATAAATTGATAGTTATAAAAGCATTTGAAAGGAATAATGTTATTACAAATTATGTAAAGGATATAATTAAAAAATATGATTATATTGAGTATTTGATATTTAACTTTAAAAATAGCGTCTATATATTATTCTATTTTAATAAAAAAATAGTTAATGGTATTAAAGAAATTATTAATTTTATTGAAGATAGTACAGATATGTTTTTAAATGAAGGACTAAGTCCTTATATATTAGAGGCTACAGAAGAAGTGTGGACGCTAAGAAGGCAATCAGAAATAGTAAAGAATATGTATGATAATATTTATAATAATTGTAATATACAAAAATATTACTTGGGAAATTCAGAAAAACTTGCACAAATTTTAAATGAAGATAATAATACATCAAATAATACTGCAATTAGATTAGCAAAAGAATATATTGTAAATAATTTTAATAAAAATATAACTTTGAAAGATGTTGCTGATGAAGTGTTCTTAAGTCAAAATTATTTATCTGAACTATTTAAAAAGGAAACAGGGGAAGGCTTTTATGAGTTTATATCGAAATATAGAATTAGAAAAGCTAAAGAAATGTTAATTACTACTAATCTTAAGGTGTATGAAGTTGCTGAAAAGGTTGGATATAGTGATTCAATAACTTTTGGACGAGCTTTCAAGAAAATAACAGGAGTAACACCAAATAGCTTTAGAAATAATGATGATAAGGTTAAAAGTATGTTTCCTAGCTAACTAAAATAATATTTTTGAAAGAATGTTTTTCATTCTAAGAAGGGTAGTTGTAAAATATGAAGAAAAGAAAAATAATTATGGTTGGAATTTTAACAACCTTATTTATTTCAATACAGATTGGTATTTTATATACTGGAATAAAGACACCATTTAGCAATGAAAAAGAAATGGATAATGAAATTCATGGGTCTATTACATTTGTAAGTAACAGAACTGATAAGCAGATTGAATTAAATAAATTAATAACTGATTTTGAAAATGTTTACCCAAATGTTAAGGTTAAATTAGAACTTATGGGAGATGCAGAAGAAATACTACAAAGAAAGGCATCTGTAGGGGAATTAGAGGATGTAACCGTTATTCCAGGTATTATTACTAATAATGAATTTGATAAATATCTATTGCCCCTAGATAATTTGGGCTTCAATGAAGAGGATATGTATAATTATAATCTTGGCGTGGGAAATGATGGCAAGTTATATGCATTAACTACATCTCTTTCATGGCAAGGCATTATTTATAATAAGCGCATATTTGATAGTTTGGGAATAGAAAATGTACCTGAAACTAATGAAGAGTTTTGGAATGTATGTGAGAAAATAAAAAGCAATAATATAACTCCAATAGCGTTAAATTATAGACAATCTTGGATTATGGATACTTGGATTAGTAAAATTCCATATTTATATGATTTAAATATGGAAAAAAAATTGATAGATAAATCATATAATATACTAGACTCGGAGAGTGAAATTTATAAATCAATGGAATTTCTTAGAGCAATACATAAGTATGGATATTGCGAAAAAAATTTAATTGATTATGAGTGGATGCAATGTAAATCTGATATGGTTAATGGAAACATTGCAATGATTATATGGAATTCTGATTTTATTAATCAATTAGAAGATATGGGGATGGATAAAAATGATATAGATATGTTTCCAATTCCAGAAACTAAGAACATAATAATAAATGGAGATTATAGAATAGGAATAAGTAAAAATACAAAATATCCTGAGGCAGCAAAAGAATTTTTGAAGTTTCTTTTTGAAGATGATAGATATGCAAAAGCAGTAAATATAAAATCTAATATGAAAAATAGTAATAGAACTGCTGAAGTGATTGATAATATAAGTAATTATAATGTTTGTGTGAATTTTGATGGAGATTTAGCATATAATAAAAACATGGAAAAAAACTTGATTCATGAGAAATTCAATAGAATAAAAAGTGCGTCAAATATAAATTATAATCTTGTACAACAATATATTATTAGTGCTGATACAGATAATATAAGAAGAAATATAAATAGAACATGGTCTGAAGAAAATAATAGAACTAGTAAAACTGTCGATTAAAATGTGTTTAATCGGCAGTTTTTCTTTGTAAATTTAAAGAAATATGCTTTTAGAAATATTAAAATAAACAAATTTTACTTAATATAAACTATAATTAATGCTATTTCTGATTAGCGTTTACATAAAAAAACATAAAAAATATAATAAATGTATCAAGTGAGAGACATAGAGAATCTGAGCTAAATATATTTTAAGAAGTAATAAAGGAGGTATATTATGTCAGGTATATCACTTAACCATATATCAAAAACATATCCAGGTAATGTAACTGTTGTACCGGATTTAAGTTTGGAAATAAAAGATAAAGAATTTGTAGTGTTGGTAGGTCCTTCTGGATGTGGAAAATCAACTACATTAAGAATGATTGCAGGGCTTGAAGAAATTTCAGGTGGAGAAATGTATATTGGAAATAAATTGGTTAATGAAGTAGCGCCAAAAGATAGAGATATAGCAATGGTATTTCAGAATTATGCTTTATATCCACATATGACTGTATATAAGAACTTAGCATTTGGACTTAACTTAGCAAAAGTTGATAAAAAGGTAATTGATGAAAAAGTTAAAAAGGTTGCAAAGGATTTAGATATTGAATATTTGTTAAATCGTAAACCTAAAGCTTTATCAGGAGGTCAAAGACAGCGTGTAGCAGTTGGACGAGCTATGGTGCGTAATCCATCAGTATTTCTATTTGATGAACCTCTTTCAAATTTGGATGCTAAACTTCGTGGAGAAATGAGAACTGTAATTTCAAAGCTTCATGAAAAATTACAAACAACATTTGTTTATGTAACTCATGATCAGGTCGAAGCTATGACAATGGCAGATAGAATTGTAGTTATGAAAGAAGGATGTATTCAACAATATGACACTCCTCAAAATTTATATAATTATCCTTGTAATTTGTTTGTAGCTGGTTTTATAGGAATGCCTCAAATGAATTTTATTGATGCAGAAATAAAAAAATTAGATGAAGAATATTATTTAAGTTTTGGAAATAATATTATTAAACTTCCAAAGAGTAAGAACAAAGATATGCAGCTTGAAAAATATCTGGGAAAAACAGTTATAGCAGGTATACGTCCTTGTGATATATGTGTAAAAGAAAGTAATTCATCTAAAACAAATAATAAAGATTCTGTAATTAGAAGTAAAGTTGAACTTAAAGAGCTAATGGGGGCAGAATCGTATATATACGTAGATGTCGAAAGTAAACGGTTAAATATAAAAATGAATGGTAATTTCCAATGTGAAATAGGACAAAAACTTGACTTGATTTTTAATGCAGAAAAGATACATTTGTTTGATAAAGAAACAGAAATGACAATTACTAATTAATTGTATGGCTTGGAGGAATTTTTATGATGAATTTTCTAATACCAAATTATTCAAAACCAGGGCCGGGAATAGATAGGAATGCACCTAAAAAAACTGGAATTCCATTGTTTGTGGAAATATTTATTAGAGAATTTACAACATTATTAAAATTGAACTTTATATTTTTAATATATTGTATTCCGATTATAACAATTGGTCCTGCAATTGCTGGAATGACAAATGTTACTTTGAAAATGGTAAGAGATGAACCTTCGGATTATATTTATGATTTTAAAGAAGGATTTAAGAAAAATTTTAAACAAGGATTAGTATTGGGAACAATTGGTGTGTTGACTGCCATTATAATTGGATGTGCATTTTTATTCTATTTACAGCTTAAAGGAATAGCTTTTTATTCAATGATGTTTGTAGTAATTTCAGCAGGAATATTATTTTACATGGGATTCATGTATATGTTTCCTATGGCTGTTTCAATAAATTTAACTATAAGAGCAATAATAAAAAATTCGTTTATATTAGCTATAGTTTCATTTAAAAATTCATTTATTACAGTTGTATTGTGTGGGGTTGCAATAACATTAGGAATACTATTTAGGTTTATTACAATTCCAGTAATATTGATGTTTTTCAGCTTTTCGTTTAGTTCATTTATAACAAGTTTTTGCTCTTGGAATCTAATAGAAAAAAATATAATAAAGTAATTTTCGTAAATAGACTTTAATTATTTAAATAACTAAAGTTTAGATATAAATAAGAATTAATAAGAAATGGGGTATGAAATATGAAATTAAATAAAAATATATCATTATTATTAGCGGCAGCCGTATCAACAAGTTGTTTAGTAGGATGTGGCAGTAGTTCTTCGACAGATGGAAGTAAGTCTGCTAAGAATACACTTACTATATTAACTCATAGAACAGACATGGATGAAACATTTAAGAAATATGCAGAGGAATTTGAAAAAGATCATGAAGGAATAAAAATTAATTTTGAAAACTTAAATGATTATCAAAATAATATATCTACTAGAATGGGGACTGATGATTATGGTGATGTTCTTATGCTGCCAGCAAACATAACTAAAAATCAATATCCTGATTTCTTCGAACCATTAGGTAGTAAAGATGAATTATCGAAGGAATATAGCTACTTAGATAATACAACATATGAAGGTCAAGTTTATGGAATACCAACTGGAGCAAATGCAATTGGATTTGTATATAATTCAAAAGTATTTGAACAAGCAGGAATAAATTCATTGCCAAAATCAGCAGAAGAATATATTAATGATTTAAAGCAGATAAAAGAAAAATGTCCAGATGTAGTTCCTTATTATACAAATTATCATGATTCATGGACATTAACTAACTTTTCTAATGCAATAGAAATTCCAATGTCAGGGGATCCTGATTATATGAACAAACTTGTTTACAACAAGAATGAATTCTTACCAGGTTCAGCTACTTATGATTCATTAAAACTATTACATGATGCTGTAGCTAATAAATTAGTTGAAAATGATCCGATGACATCTGACTGGGAAAAATCTAAGCAAGATATGGCAGATAATAAGATTGGGGTAATGTGCTTGGGTTCATGGGCTGTAGGACAAATTAAAGATAAATCTAAGACTCCTGAAGATATTAAATTCATGGCAGTACCAGCAGTTCATAATGGCAAACAAACAATTCAAGTATCACCAGATTATACTATGGGAGTTAATAAAAATAGTAAAAATAAAGAATTAGCTAAAGAATTTGTAAAATACTTTGTAAAAACATATCCAAATGATTCTAATATGCTTTCTGCTTTAAAAGGTACAGAATATCCTGACTTCTTAAAAGTTGATAGTAATACAGAATTAATAGAAGCAGCAGCAGGTACAGATCAATCAACTAAAGATATGGATGCAGTACAAAAAGAATCATTAATAAATCTTAATGATCCTAACTGGATTAAGCCAGTTGTAGAAATTGGACTTGGAAATGGAAACCAAACTTTTGAAGAGTATATGAAATCATTAAACTCAAGCTGGGTAAAGGGTATTGATTCATTAGGAAAATAATGTGTGATATTTAAAGATGAAGGCAATATTAATTCTAAATAGGAAAAGTTTTAATATTGCCTTTTAATTAAAAAATAAAAGAGGTGTAGTTATGATATCAGATGTTGAAAAAGTTGATGTAAAAGTAAATGCAGCAAACTCTTTAAAGAAAAAGTTTAGCTTTTCATCACTACCATATAAAAAGCAAAAAATAGTAATTTCAATATTGTTTTTAATGGTTCCTGTAGTATTACTTACAGTATTCACTTATATACCTGCTATAGCAATGGCAGGATACAGTTTTACTGATTGGGATGGAATAAGCAAAGTAAAGCATTTTGTTGGATTTAAAAATTATAAGACAATATTTAGTGATATAAAATATTTTGAACCAATGTTTGTTAGTATTTATTACTTTATTGCTTCGTTTGTACAGATAGGTTTAGCTGTTGTAGTTGCTTATTTAGTTTCTTTTAAGTGTAGAGCTTCTAATTTATTTAAAAGTGTATACTTTTTCCCATCACTAATTAATAGTGTTGCTATAAGTTTTATATTTATATTCTTTTTTCAACCAGGTAGTACGTTAGATACAATTTTAAGTTTACTTGGACTAGATGGTTTAATCAAATACTGGCTACAAGATCCAAGCCTAATAAATGTTTCTCTTGCAGGAGTTTCTGTGTGGAGATATGTGGGATATAACGTAGTAATGTTTGCAGCAGCTATGGCTTCAATTTCACCTGATATCTTAGAGGCTGCTAGAGTAGATGGAGCAAACAAGTGGCAACAACTTATTCATATTGTTTTACCAGGAATATCTACAATACTTGGACTTCAATTATTCTTAGCACTTACAGGAGCTTTATCAGCATTTGAAACACCATATATCATGACTGGTGGAGGAAATGGAAGTATGACATTTATAATTCAAACTGTTAATTATGCATTCCAAAACCATAGAGTAGGACTAGCATCAGCAATGGCAATAATATTATTAGTTATTTGTATATTAATTACTAGTATACAAAAATTAGCATTTAGAAAGAAAGGGGTGTAAAAGATGAGTATGAAAAAATATACGCCTAAGGAAATTTGTTTTGCAACACTTAAGTATTTATTCTTAATTTCATTAGTTTTAGTATTTATAATTCCAATATTAACAGTATTTTTTGCAGCATTTAAAACAGGAGAAGAATATGCTTCAACAAGTGTTTTAGCACTTCCAAATTCATTTTTGAATTTTGATAATTTTATACAGGCATTTAATGATGGAAATATGTTAACTGGATTTAAAAATACTGTAATAATATTAGTGTTTTCATTAATTGGTGCAGTATTATCAGGATCAATGGCTGCTTATATATTTTCAAGGTTTAAGACAAAAGTGAGTAAATTTGTAAATGGCATGTTTTTAGTTGCTGTAATGATTCCAGGAATTGCAACACAGGTTGCTACATTCCAAATAGTATCAGCACTTGGATTATTTAATACAAGACTTGCTCCTATAATTCTTTATTTAGGAACAGATATTATGACAATATATATATTCTTGCAGTTTCTTGATAATATATCAGTTTCTCTTGATGAATCTGCAATTATAGATGGAGCAAATTACTTTCAGATATTTTTTAAGATAATACTACCGCTTCTTTCGCCAGCGATAATTACAGTGTTAATTACTAAAGGGGTAGGTATATACAATGATTTTTATACTCCATTCCTTTATACACCAAAAGCAGATTTATTAACTTTATCAACAACATTATTTAAATTTAAAGGACCATTTGGGTCACATTGGGAAGTAATTTCAGCGGGAATAATTGTTGTTATGATTCCAACATTAATAGTATTTTTAACATTACAAAAGCAAATTTACAGTGGTCTTGTTTCAGGATCAGTTAAAGAATAATTACTAAAATAAATTATCAATAGAATTCAAAAAAGCATAAAGTTTAAGGATATATAAAAAGGAGAGAATAACGATGACAAAAATAATTGGAGATAACTTAGCAAATATGCCATGGCAAGATAAACCAGAAGGATTTAAAGGACCAATATGGAGACATAGTGAAAATCCTATTATAGGAAGAAATCCTGTAGAAGGAGTTTCTAGAATATTTAATAGTGCTGTTGTTCCTTATAATGGAGAATTTATAGGAGTATTTAGAGGAGAAACTATAAATGGAAGGCCACATATATACTTAGGGCACAGTAAAGATGCTGTTAATTGGGAATTTGATAAAGAAAAAATTAAATTTGTTAACGAAGATGGTGAACCATATCAACCACTATATGCATACGATCCAAGATTAGTTAAGGTTGAAGATACTTATTATGTAATATGGTGTGGAGATTTTGATGGAGCATCTATAGGTATTGCTAAAACTAAAGATTTTAAAACATTTGTAAGATTGGAAAATCCATTTTTACCATTCAACAGAAATGGCGTATTATTCCCTAAAAAAATCGATGGAAAATTTGCATTGCTTTCACGTCCAAGTGATAATGGACATACTCCATTTGGAGATATATTCTTAAGCAAGAGTCCAGATTTAAAATATTGGGGAGAACATAGAATTGTTATGCAGAAAGGTGGACAAGGCTGGTGGCAATCAATTAAGATAGGCTGTGGCCCTGCACCTATTGAAACTGATGAAGGATGGCTTATATTTTACCATGGTGTAACAGGAACTTGTAATGGATTTGTATATTCAATGAGTGCAGCTATTTTAGATAAAGAATGCCCATCTAAAGTATTATACAGAGCGGGAAGTTTAATGCTTACACCAGAAGAGTGGTATGAAGAAAGAGGCTTTGTACCAAATGTAATATTCCCATGTGCAACATTAACTGATGCTGAAAGCGGTAGAATAGCAATATATTATGGTGCTGCTGATACTTATGTAAGTCTTGCATATACAACAATTGATGAAACTGTTAAATTTATAAAAGATCATAATGAACTTATTGGAATAGATGCAACTAAGGGTAGACTATAGTATTCCTGTAAAAAATATAAAAGCGGTAAATTATTAAATGTTTACCGCTTTTTTTGAATTGAGGAGTATACAATGAAAAAAGATCCATTAAAAATTAGGGGAATAAATAATAATATTTGAAAGTCAATATTAAACTAGAGAGGTAGAAATAATGAATATTAAATTAAACAGAGAATTAATAGAAAAATCAGTAGTAAGCAGAGGAGATACTTCTAGGATATTAAAATTATTTGAAAAAGCAAGAAAAGGTGAAGATATAATTGTTGCGTTTTTAGGAGGATCTATTACTCAAGGATGTAATGCAACTTATTATCAAAAGTGTTATGTTGAACTTGTTGCAGAATGGTTTAGAGAAAAATTTAGAAATGTAAATGTTAAGCATATAAATGCAGGGGTTGGAGCAACAGGATCATTAATTGGAGTTCATAGAGCTGATATGCAAGTATTAAGTAAAAATCCTGATATAGTTTTTGTGGATGCAGCTGTAAATGATAATGAACAATATTTTTGTAAATTATCATTTGAGAGTGAAATAAGGAAATTACTAAGTCATTCATGCAAACCAGCGGTTATAGAAGTCTTTATGACAATGGAGAATGGAGTTAATTATCAGGACTATGAAATAGAAATAGGTAAACAGTATGATGTTCCAATGATTAGTTTTAGAAATGTGGCTAAAGAGATAATAGAAAAAAATAATTTGAAATGGAGTGCATTACTTACTGATGAAGTACATCCTAATAATGAAGGTCATAGAATAATAGCTGATTTATTAATAGAATTTATGGAAAAGGTTTATAAAGAGGATTATGAACCAGGTAAAGAAATTTTAATTACAGATAAGACATTAGATACACCATGTGTTTTTGGAGATAAATATATAAACGGAAAAATAATTAGTAATAAGGACTTAACACCAAGCAAAATAGAAGGATTTAATGAATGCCCAGAGGGATTTCAGGTATTTCAAAATGGATGGAAGTATGAATCTGATTATAAAAAAATAGGAAGATTAGTTTTAGAAGTAGAGGCAAAAAATATAATTCTTTTGTATAAAAAAGTTATATCAGCAGATGGAGGAAAATTTACAGTTAGAATTAATGATGGAGAAAATAGGGTACTTGATACTTATTTCAAAGATGGATGGGGAGATTGTACAGTTACAGAAATATTAGAGGAAAATGATATTAAGAAAAAATATAAAATTGATATTGAAGTATTAAATGAAGGAAAGTCAAGTCAAGTTACTATTCTTGGTATATTAGTATCTTAAAATAATACTATTTTTACTAACAATATTAACAATTTATAAGAAATATAAACATTTG
>DPOH01000302.1 GCA_003539755.1 Clostridium sp. | reverse complement strand
TGAGTCATTTTTAGCATCAGAATCATATATTATATATAATAATTCTTTTAAATTTAAATAATTAAATTTAAAATTATCGTACTAAAATTACTTTTTAAGTTTTACATTGTTTAACATTCTAAATGAGGTGAATAATATGAAAAAGTATATTTGCGAAGTATGTGGATATATTTATGATGCCGAACTTGGGGATGAAGACAACGGCATAGATCCTGGCGTAGATTTTAATGACCTTCCTGATTACTGGGTGTGTCCTATATGTTCTTTCACTAAAGAGAATTTTTCTGAATTAAAGGACACATCAGAATAATCTATCAATATAAAAAATAGCAGATTATCAAAATAAGATAATCTGCTATTTTTCATATATTAAATATTTCTTTTTCATATTTTTTACATAAATCTTTATCCATAGCGTTTACACCATCTAAAGGATAATTGATTTTCATAATTTCATATTTATTAGCACCTAGCAAATGATATGGAAGAAGTTCAACTTTCTCTACATTTGGAATTGTATCAATAAATTCTTTTAAACCTCTAAGATGTTCCTCACTATCAGTAAGACCTGGTACAACAACATGTCTTATCCACATTTTTGTATTATTTCTCTTCATTGCTTCAATAAAATTTAATGATTCATCTATTTCTCTAAGTGTAATATTCTTATATCCCTCTTTTGTATAGTGCTTAATATCAAATAAAACTAAATCTGTATACTTAAGAATTTCATTATATTCACCAAAACCATATCCAGAAGTATCTATACATGTATGTATTCCTTTTTCTTTACAAAGCTTTAATACTTCTAAAAGAAATTCAGGCTGTCTTAATGGTTCTCCTCCAGAAAAAGTAACGCCTCCACCACTTGTAGAAAAATAACTTTTAAATCTTTCTAATTTCTTTACAAGTTCTTCTGGTGTATACTCTTCTCCACCACTTTGAGCCCATGTGTCAGGATTATGACAATATTTGCATCTCAATGCACATCCTTGAAAAAATACTACAACCCTTATTCCTGGACCATCTACAAGCCCCATTGTTTCAATCGAATGAATTTTTCCAGTAACCATATATTCCACCTCTTCTTTAGCAATTAATTGCATTATAAATAGTTCTAAATTTATAAGTAAAACCTCGGATTAACAAAAGTCTATCCAAGGTTCTACATAAATCACTTATCTTATTCTAAAATCTATAATAGATTTATTTTTTAATTAAGTTCTAAACAGATTACATTTTTTCATGGAATGTTCTGTTTATAACATCTAATTGTTGTTCTCTAGTTAACTTAATGAAGTTTACAGCATATCCTGAAACTCTGATAGTTAATTGTGGATATTTTTCTGGATGATCCATTGCATCTAATAATGTTTCTCTATTAAATACATTAACATTTAAGTGATGAGCATCTTGACCAAAATATCCGTCCATCATAGCGCTTAAGTTAGTAATTTGTTGTTCCTTAGTCTTTCCTAATGCATCTGGCACAATTGAGAATGTATTTGAAATACCATCTTGTGAATGTTCATATGGTAATTTAGCAACTGAATTTAATGATGCTAATGAACCACTGTTATCTCTTCCGTGCATTGGATTAGCTCCTGGTGCAAATGGTTCTCCAGCTTTTCTTCCACATGGAGTTGTACCAGTCTTCTTACCATAAACAACATTTGAAGTGATAGTTAATATTGATTGAGTATGGTATGCATTTCTATAAGTCTTATTTTGTCTGATTTTGTTCATCATGTTTTCAACTAAGAACACTGCAATATCATCAACTCTATCATCGTCATTTCCGTATTTAGGGAAGTCACCTTCTACTTCGAAATCTACTGCTATTCCATCTTCATTTCTTATTGGCTTAACTTTAGCATATTTAATAGCTGAAAGTGAGTCCGCACAAACTGAAAGTCCTGCTATACCACAAGCCATTGTTCTAAATACATCTCTGTCATGTAAAGCCATTTGTAAGCTTTCATAAGAATATTTATCATGCATATAATGAATAACATTTAATGTATTTACATAAAGATTAGCTAACCAATCTGTCATAGCCTCAAATTTTTCCATTACTTCATTATAATCTAAATATTCTGAAGTTATTGGTTCCATCTTTGGTCCAACTTGTACTCCAGACTTTTCATCTCTACCACCATTTATAGTGTAAAGTAAAGTCTTAGCTAAGTTTACTCTAGCTCCAAAGAACTGCATTTGCTTACCAACTCTCATTGCTGATACACAACAAGCTATAGCGTAGTCATCTCCCCAGTATGGAGCCATTAAATCATCATTTTCATATTGAACTGAACTTGTATCTATAGATACTTTAGAACAGAAATCTTTAAATCCTTTAGGTAATCTTGTTGACCATAAAACTGTTAAGTTTGGTTCTGGTGATGGTCCAATTGTATATAGTGTATTAAGAATTCTGAATGAGTTCTTAGTAACTAAAGTTCTTCCATCTAATCCCATACCTCCGATTGATTCAGTAACCCAAGTTGGATCTCCTGAGAATAAATCGTTGTATTCTGGAGTTCTTAAGAATTTAACTAATCTTAATTTCATTACGAAATGGTCCATTATTTCTTGAGCTTCTGCTTCAGTTATTGTTCCATTTTGTAAATCTCTTTCAATATATATATCTAAGAAAGTAGAAGTTCTACCAAGTGACATTGCTGCACCATTTTGTTGTTTGATTGCAGCTAAATATCCAAAGTATAACCATTGTACTGCTTCTTGAGCATTTGTTGCTGGAGCTGATATATCTATTCCGTAGCTTAATGCCATTGTTTTTAATTCTTTTAAAGCAACTATTTGATCAGAGATTTCTTCTCTTAATCTGATTACTTCTTCATCTATAGTTCTAACTTCTAAAGATTTCTTTTGAGCTATTTTATCTTCTATTAATCTATCAACACCGTATAAAGCAACTCTTCTATAGTCACCTATGATTCTTCCTCTACCATAAGCATCTGGAAGACCTGTAACGATACCTGATTTTCTTGCTAATCTCATCTCATCTGTATAAGCATCGAAAACTCCTTGGTTGTGAGTCTTTCTATACTTAGTAAATATTTCAGAAATTTTAGGATCAACCTCATATCCATAAGCTTTAGCTGCATTTTCAGCCATTCTTATTCCACCTTCAGCCATTACAGCTCTCTTTAAAGGTGCATCAGTTTGAACTCCTACTATTTTTTCTATTGCCTTGTCTATATATCCTGGTGCATAAGCATCAATTCTTGATGCTGTCTTAGTATCAACATCTAAAACTCCACCATTTTCTCTTTCTTTTTTAAATAATTCACTTACTTCATCCCATAGCTTAGTAGTATTCTCACTAGCTCCTGCTAAGAAAGAATCATCACCTTCGTAAGGAGTGTAGTTAAGTTGAATAAAGTTTCTTACATCAATATTCTTTTGCCATTGCCCATTTTTAAAACCATCCCATTGTTTAAACATAATTGTTCCTCCTTTTGTGCTTGTATACATTTTTTCTTTTATATTAAAAATATACAAATAACTTAATGATTTAAATAAATCCTCAACTTTGTTAAATCATCCTCAATTGTATTTTAATATAAAATCGACAAATTGAAAAGTTTTTTTTAATAATTAATTAATATTTTTATTATTTCCTTGCTTTTTTTTAACTTCTTTTATTTTTGCTTATTATTTCCTTATATTTATGTTAACTTAATTTGATTTTATTTCTAGTTATCCATAACTTTACCTTGATGATTGTTATTTTTTTATCAAAGCTTTCTTTCTTATTTTCTGACTATTCATTCAAATTCTTTTTATATTTCAGAACTTTTATTTTTCAATTAATTTGAACAAATTATAAGAAAATACCTAAGCTTTCATTTTTACTCATTTCTATAAAAATAATAATTATTAATGGATAACTATTATTGATTATTATATTACCAAATAAAAGAATAAAATGCAAGCTTTTATTAACTTACTTCCTAAAAATTTTTTCATAATACTTTTAATTGTCGTTATATTGTCAATCTATCAAAGAATAGAGGTAATAAATCGGAATATAAAAATAACCCTCATTAAGACATATGTCAAAATGAAAGGTTATTTAAAATCACATAATATTAATTACTATATATAATTTTTTTTATACTCGCAATAGATAAACAGTACATTTCAGCAAGGCTTTCTTTAGTAGTTCCATTTAAGAACTTTTCTTTTATTTCACTATTTCTTTCGGCAGTAATTTTCTTAGCTCCTGAAGTGCTTCCCCAAGGATTTCGTACGCCCTTTTCCTTAGGAATGTATATATATTGGCCTTGTATATATTTCTGAACTTGCTCTAATAACTCTTTTGGTAATATTTCATTTGCTGTTGTATATTTCATTTTATCCGCTCCTTAGAAATTGATTTTTATATCTAAGTACAAAGTCCACAAAATATACAGAGCGATTATACTAAGCAGATTCTACAGAGATAATCCCCCTATCCTCTTTATAGACTTTGCTAAATCTAGTGTCAAAACTCCCGCTACTCTAATTTTAATTAACATAATCATTCCTCCTTGTTTTAGAATAATAATACAATTATATCATATTTTAACTTTTATTAGTATACTTTATAAATCTCTTCTATATCGAAAAACACTTATTTGACCTTTCAATATATAGTCTTCATAAGTTAATTTATTTCTATTATATTCACTATTTGTATATCTATATTCATATTTTCTCTTATTAATAAAGTTTTTTATGATTCTTATTATCTTCTCGTTTATTGTTTTTCCAATTTTAATTATATATTCTCTCATTCCGTATTCTTTGTATTTCCTTTCTTAAAAAATAATTTCCCCTCAAAATTAATGCTCATATCTTTTATCCTCCTTTACTATTATTTACATTGCCTTTCTCACTATATTCCAATTTAATACAATTATAAAGCTAAAACTTATTTCATAATTATTTTTTATCCACACTTTTCAAATATTTCAAACTTTAAACATCTATAAATCAGCGATAAAAACCTCCTATTAATTATTCTTTCCAATAAAATACCATTTAATCAAAAGTATACTCTTAATAACAAAATTCAAATTTAACAAATAACCAAAAAAGCACATAACTCCAAAAGTTACATGCTTTTTAATAGTTTTATTTAATATATTATTTTGCGCCATATTGTTTGTAGTAATCATCAATTCTTCCCTTAATCTCATCATCAATAATTACTTTTCCATTAATTTCTTTATTATATAAATATTCTATTACTTCAGCCATAGTAACTATAGCACAAGTCTTAAATCCAAATTTTTCTCTTATTTCAACCAATGCTGATTGCTCTCCCTGACCTCTTTCCATTCTATCAACAGAAATTATAAGACCTTTTACATCAACATCTCCCTGACTCTTTAATATAGGCATTGTTTCATATATAGAAGTTCCTGCTGTAGTTACATCCTCTACTATTAGGACCTTGTCGCTATCTTGTAACTTACTTCCTAAAAGAATCCCCTTATCTCCATGATCTTTAACTTCTTTTCTGTTTGAACAGTATTTTACATCTATATCATATTTACTTGATAAAGCTATTGCTGTAGTTACTCCTAGTGGAATCCCTTTATAAGCTGGTCCAAATAATATATCATACTCAGCACCAAAGTTTTCTTTTATAGCTTCTGCATAAAATCCCCCTAATCTACTTAATTGACTTCCTGTTTGATAGTTTCCTGTATTAACAAAGAAAGGGGTCTTTCTGCCGCTCTTAGTAACAAAATCTCCAAAAGTTAATACTCCACATTCAATCATAAACTCAATAAATTCTTTTTTATATTCCTTCATCTCTACATCCTCCAATTTGCTTGTCTTATTTGATAATTCCCACTATTTCATTAATATCTTTAATTCCTTGTTCTTTTAAGAAAACTTCTATTTCCTCTATTATTTCTTTTCCTGCCATAGGATTTATGAAATTAACTGTTCCTATTTGAATTGCACTTGCACCTGCCATCATAAATTCAATAGCATCTTTTCCACTTGCAATCCCACCAAGGCCTATTACAGGTATATTTACTGCTTTAGCTACATCATGAACCATAGCCAATGCTACAGGCTTTACAGCCGGACCTGATAAACCTGCAGTTACATTATTGAATACTGGTTTTCTCTTATATATATCTATAGCCATACCCTTCAATGTATTTATAAGGGATATTGAATCAGCACCAGCCTCTTCACATTTAACAGCCATATCCACAATATCTTCAGCATTTGGCGAAAGCTTAACCATAAGAGGTTTCTTTACTATTGACTTAATTTCTTTTACAACATCGTATGCCACATCAGATTTAATTCCAAATGCCATTCCACCATGTTTTACATTAGGACACGAAATATTAAGTTCTATCATATCAACATCTGTTTCATTTATCTTAGTAACAGCTTTTATGTAATCCTCTATGCATCCACCACCAATATTGGCAATAACATTAGTTCCCAGCTTTCTCATTTTAGGAAGTTCATTTTCTATAAATGCATCTATTCCTGGGTTGTTCAAACCAACTGAGTTCATCATTCCTGATGCAGTTTCATATACTCTTAGCCCATCATTACCTTCCTTAGGATTTATAGTAAGCCCTTTAGATGATATACCACCAAGAATTCCTACATCATAAAAATTGTTGTATTCAGCACCAAATCCAAAGGTTCCTGATGCAGCAATCACAGGATTTTTAAATTCTACTCCATTAATATTGACCTTCATCATTTTATATTCCCCCTCGAATCTTATAGCTCAACATAGTATCCATCAAATACTGGACCATCTTTACACGTTCTTCTATTTCCATCCTTAGTCTTGCATGTACATACTAAACATGCACCAACTCCACATGCCATATGCTTTTCCATAGAAACATAAACAGCAATATTTTTTTCTTTACACATTTCTATTACTTTTTTCATCATTACTTCAGGACCACAGCATAATACTGTATCGTATTCTTCTACCTTTAATAAATCAGTTACAAAACCTTTATCTCCATGCTTCCCTGTATTTGTAGATATGTTTATTTGGCCAACATATGGTTTAAAATCATCTACTAAGTAAATATCATCCCTAAAACCACTATATAAATCAATTTTTTCATCTGGATTATTTGCTCTCAATCTTTTAGCAAGTTCAAACATAGGCGCAGTACCTATTCCCCCTGATACTAAAGCCACTTTTCCATATTTCTTATTAACATCAAATCCATTTCCAAGAGGACCTGTAAGACTAATTTCGTCACTTTCTCTAAGCTTCGTAAATTCTTTAGTCCCATTTCCTACTACAGCATATAAAAACGTAAGCGTATCTTCATCCTTACTACATATACTTATTGGTCTTGGAAGAAAAGTTCCTCCATTTATCTTAAGCATATAAAATTGCCCTGCTTTAATCTCATTCTTGTCTTCTACTACTAGTTTATATATATCTTTTGAAATTTCTTTATTTGAAATAACTTTTGCTTGTCTATACTCTATGGCCATTTAAAGTCCTCCCCATATTTTAATTATCATTCGAACCTTGCTCTTATTTATTTACTGAGTTTCTTATTGCATCTCTCATCTTTACAGCTTCTTCTCTTGCACATTCTGCAAATTGTTCTGGCTTTCCAGCTTTCTTGTATGCTAATAATATTCCCCTTGAAGAATTTACTACTCCACCATTTCCATTGTTAAGGTATAAAGCTACATCTTCAGCAGTTCCACCTTGTGCACCATATCCAGGTATTAAGAAGAACATATTGTTATAGTCTGCTCTTATTTTCTTACCTTCATCTACGTGAGTACATCCTATAACTCCACCTATTGCAGTATAACCACATTCACCTACACATTTATTTCCTAATTCAGTAATCTTATCAGCTACTACTTCATAAACCTTCTTGCCATCTTTAGTATCTATATATTCAATATCTTCAGCACCTGGGTTTGAAGTTCTAACTAAGCTGAATACACCTTTCTTACCACTTTCTAAATAAGGCATATATGGTTCTATACTATCCATTCCCATATATGGGCTAAGTGTTATAAAGTCAGCTTCAAAATCTCCTTCAAAGTGAGCTTTTGCATACATTTTAGCTGTAGCTGCTATATCGCCTCTCTTAATATCAGCTATTATTATCTCACCTTTTTCTCTTAGATAATCTAATGTATTCTTATATGCTGTTAATCCTTCTAGTCCTAAGGCCTCATAATATGCTATTTGAACTTTAAAACATGCTGCTACATCATATGTAGAATCTATTATTGCCTTGTTAAATTCAAATATAGCCTCACCTGGTGTTCTTCCTTCTTTTATGTGGTCTGGTACATAATCTATTGATGTATCAAGACCTACACATACAACGCCTCTTTCTTCAACTCTATCATATAATCTATCTATTATGTTCTTTGCCATTTTAAAGTTCCTCCATATTTTTATTTATGATACCTTGAGTATCTATGATATATAATCTATTCCTAATCGTACATTGTTAGTTAAAATATATATTCTAATTAAATAAATCTCGCAGAGATTTAATCCTTAACTGTCAAATTTCAACTATCAACTTTCAATTGTATTAAGCCCACTATTTATTCATTCTTAATGCTAATTCATATTAAAGACTATATTTAATATCTCCGCCCTTTATTGTATTTAGTATTTCCCCATAAAACTCCATTCCTTCAAAAGGTGTGTTTCTTCCCTTTGAAGCAAATTTACTGCTGTCGATCTTAATTTTTTTGTCTAAGTCTATTACAACTAAGTCAGCATCTGTTCCTATGCTTATCTTACCTTTATTCATTCCTAAAAGTTTTGCCCCGTTATAAGACATAAGTTCACTTAGCTTATTTATAGATATTCCATTTTCTTTTACTAATTTTGTATAACATATAGAAAATGCAGTTTCTAATCCAACCATTCCAGGAGAACCATTTTTCTTTTCTTCTGCTGTATGCGGTGCATGGTCAGTTCCTATGCAATAAACCATACCCATCTTTATAGCATTTATTATAGAATCTACATCTTCCTTTTCTCTTATTGGAGGATTAACTCTATAATCATTTATATCTCTTGTAAGCCCTATATGATGAGGTGTAATTTCCATAGTTACATTTGCACCACTCATCTTGGCATCTATTATATACTTAACAGCTTCCTTTGTACTTACATGACACATATGAAGCCTTGCTCCGCTCATTTTTGCAAGCTCTACATCTCTAAGTGTCATCATATTTTCAGCTATTCTCATATCTACTTTTGAGAACTCCGGGCTTTCTGCATGAGACATTATAACCCAGTCATTTTCCTTTGCTATCTTCATAGCTTCAAGCATTGTGTTAGAATTTGATACCCCTACTCCATCATCAGAAATTGCTTTGATTTCTTTATCATCACTTAATTGTTTTAGATGATCTAATGTTATGCCATCAAAATTCTTTGTAACTGATAAACATTGGTGCACATCTATTAAGTTTAATTCCTTAGATTTATTTCTTACATATTCTAATGCTTCTCTATCAGAACATATTGGTTTAGTATTAGCCATTAGGCATACCCCAGTATATCCACCTCTAAGTGCAGCTTTAGAACCAGTTTCTATATCTTCCTTCCAAGTAAGACCTGGATCTCTGAAATGTGTGTGAGTATCTATAAACGCTGGCATTACAGCTTTACCCTTGCAATCTAAAACTCTCACATTTTCCTTAACTAACTCTGTACCAACTTCACAGATTAATCCATCCTTTATGTATAAATCACCCTTAAAATCCTGAGTAGAATCAATAATTCTTGCGTTTTTAATTAATAACTCCATAAAACACCCCTTTTTTCAGTTGAGAGTGGATAGTGGATAGTTGACAGTTTGTGGTTGAAATTCTCCAAAGAGAATTTCTTTAAATATATATTTCTTAGAAACAGTCCCGCTGTTTCATCCTTCAACTATCAACTTTCAACTATCAACTGAACTATTTCCTGTTAATTGTTAACTGTTAACTTCTATAACTGTGTTATAGTATCACAGTATTCACATCTATATCTTCCTGTTTCTTTATCTACTAATACAAATGAATGTGGTACATATTTTTCTTGACCTGTTATACAGCTTGGGTTCTTACATTTAATAATGTTCTGCACTTTTTCTGGAAGTTCTGGGTATACCTTATTAACTATTTTTTCATCTTTAACTTCACATATAGTTATTGATGGAGAAAGAAGGCCAAGTACTGTGTAATCTATCTTTTCACAGTTTTCTATCTTTATGATGTCCTTTTTCCCTAGCTTTTTGCTGTCTGCATTTATTATAAGTGCCACACTGCAATCTCTATCTGCAAGTCCTAAATAATCAAATATCTTTATTCCTGTTCCTGCTTTAATATGATCTAATACTATTCCGTTCCTTATGCTAGTTATCTCTAACATTTACATCACCCCCAAAAGCTTAACTATTAATGCCATTCTTACATACATTCCGTATTCAGCCTGTTTGAAGTAACACGCTCTCATATCATTATCTACTTCACATGAAATTTCATTTACTCTTGGAAGTGGATGCATTACAATCATATCTTCACGAGCCATGTTCATCTTAGCTTTATCTAAGATGTAACTATCTTTAAGTCTTAAGTATTCTTCTTCATTAAAGAATCTTTCCTTTTGAATTCTTGTCATATAAAGAATATCTAATTCTCCAATTACATCCTCAAGTTTTTCTACTTCTCTGTATTCTATATTATTCTTTTCTAATATCTCTTCTCTTATATATTGTGGAATAGCTAATTCCTTAGGTGATATGAGTACAAACTTATTTCCAGTGTATCTCGACATTGCTTTGATTAAAGAGTGCACTGTTCGTCCAAACTTTAAGTCTCCGCATATTCCTATAGTATGGTTGTGAAGTCCATCTTTAAGACTTGATATAGTAAGTAAATCAGTTAATGTTTGTGTTGGGTGTTGATGTCCTCCATCTCCTGCATTTATTATTGGAACTCCTGAATAAAGGCTTGCCACCTTTGCAGCTCCTTCTTTTGGATGTCTCATAGCAATTATATCTGAGTATATTGATACCATCTTAATAGTATCTGCTAGTGTTTCTCCTTTTGCAATTGATGTTGAACTTGGCTCAGAAAAGCCTAAGATTTTTCCACCAAGCCTCATCATAGCTGCTTCAAAGCTAAGTCTTGTTCTTGTGCTTGGCTCATAGAATAGTGTCCCTAAAATCTTCCCATCACAAATATGAGAAAATTCCTTTGGGCAATCCATTATTTTGTGTGCCAGTTCAAAGATTTCATCAAGTTCTTCAACTGTAAAATCTCTTGGTTCTATTAAGTGTCGTATGTTTGTTGTCATTTTTGTCACTCCTTCTTAACCTCTCTGTGTTAATTTAAAGGTGGAAATTATATATTAACATGAAAAAAACCTTCCTTTAAGTTAAAGGAAGGTATAATAATCCCAATAAAATTATATCACTATATAACTTCCTTATTGATCTCTCTGTATCAAATTAAAGGTATTCTTTGTGTAAGAATAACACTTATTTGAAATTGTGTCAATATAAATATTCATTTTACAAAGTACTTAAATAAAATATTTAAGCAAATAGGTTAATTTATAAAATTATCATCATACTTTTAAACCTATAATTCTAAATATCTATTAAAACTAATACTATATTTTAATATGCAAAAAAATGGCTCTTATACTACATAAAAGCCATTTAGAACATTAAAAATTATTCATGACACAATCCCACATCATTTTACCACATTTTGCAAGAGTAACTGTTCCATAAACACTATTAGGAATCCCCATTGATAAAACTGTAAATGTAAAGTCTCCTTTTTGAAGGTGGAGAAGCGCTGTATCATTTTCAACACCGGTTTTATCTCCAGTTTTACTTGAAATCTCATATTTTAAATCATCAGGAATATATAATGCAAGCTTATTTTTCATCTGCTGTCTCTGCAAAATATCTATAAGCATCTGACTGTTCTTTTCATCCAAGAATTCTGCTTTATGAAGTACCTTCCATATTCTTGACAAATCATAAGCACTAGTTATATTTTCAATTCCAGTACTTACTGCTCTTTCATCAGATGTCTTTCTATTAAGCTTTGTATTTTTTAATCCTAATGAACAAATATCTTCATTTATTGTATCCATTCCAACTATATCTATAAGTTTATTAGCTGCAGTATTATCACTTTGTATAAGCATGGCTACAAGTAGTTCAAAAATAGTATAGTCCCTATTATCAAACTCATGTAATATTCCAGTACCATATATCTTATCATTTTCTTCAATCTTAATTCTATCTAAAAATGAACAATTCCCATCCTGTACATATTTAATAACAGAAACAGCAATCGGAAGTTTCATGCACCCTGCACTTGTCATTTGAACATTTTCATTGTACCCGTAAGAAAATCCACTTTCAAAATCTTCAAAGAAAAAGGAATATGTCCCTATTCTTGATTCTAAATACTTCTTTATTTCCTTCATAATACTTCACCGCTTTCTAATATTATCTTATGTCAGATATAGCTATTAATCTGCAAATGATATACCTATCTTCTTAGCCATAGTTACAAGCTCACCATTTATATCAACATTTTTATTATTTCCTATAACATTCTCAAGACTGTCATATGTTATTTCATTGCCTTTCAAACAGACCATACTTCCAAATTTACCTTGATTAATAAGTTCTACTGCTGCAACTCCATATCTTGTAGATAAGATTCTATCAAAAGTACATGTTGTCCCGCCTCTTTGAATATGTCCAAGAACTGTACATCTTACTTCTCTTTCTTCAATAAGCTTTTCTAAGTCATCTGCAAGTTTGTCACCAATTCCTCCAAGTCTTATTGGATCTGGACTATCTGCAACTATCTTAGCTACACTTATTTCTCCATCTTTAGGCTTAGCACCTTCTGCTACAACAATAATCGTAAACAATTTTCCTTCCTTTTTCCTTTCTTCAACCTTGTCTACAATTTTATTAATATCATAAGGAATCTCTGGTAATAAAATTACATCTGCTGACCCTGCAATACCTGATTCTAATGCTATAAATCCAGCATTTCTTCCCATAACCTCTAGTATCATGATTCTATGATGAGATTCTGCAGTAGTATGAAGACGATCTAATGCTTCTGTTGCAACATCAATAGCAGTATTAAATCCAAATGTAATATCAGTAGAACCTAAATCATTATCAATTGTTTTTGGAACTCCAATAACATTTACACCTTTCCTAGAAAAATCCCTTGCAGATGTTAATGTTCCATCTCCTCCGATTACTACTAATACATCTACTCCTTCTTTTTTTAAATTCTCAACTGCAATATCAGATACATCTTTTTTTACTTTTTGACCATTCTCAATAACTTGATAATCAAATAAATTATCTTTATTTGAACTATACAATATAGTTCCTCCTCTAGGTAAAAGACCTGATACAGTAGACAAATCTAATTTCACAAAATCATTATTGTATAAACCTCTATATCCAAATTTATACCCAATGACTTCGTAACCATAATTTAATATGGCCGATTTAGTAACTGCTCTTATAACTGCATTTAAACCAGGGCAATCTCCTCCCCCAGTCAACAAAGCTATTTTCTTAATATCTTTATTCATTTTTTAATCCCCCCATACCATAATCTTTCCTCAATAAATTTTCACTATTTTCTGACTATTTACCTTAAAAAAATATATACCACATTCAAATAGAAATAAAACACAAAGTATACGATTAATACTAATTATTATATAAAATCATAAACACACATCATGTTAAACAATAATTATACATATAAAACTTAGATTGCAACAAAGTTAATCTTCTATTATTGATATATAGAATCAACGCCGAAAAGCATCGGT
>DPOH01000312.1 GCA_003539755.1 Clostridium sp. | reverse complement strand
CATAGCGTACTTTACACTATCTTTATAGCTTAACTTTCTTTACATTCTCCTCATCCGCATCTATTATTATAGTCCTTGCACCAATCTTTTTCACGCAGTTCCAAGGAATTTCAAGAAAATCTTTGCTATTAAAAAAACTAAACTTCCCACTGCTTAAGTTTACTATAAGATATTTGAAATTACCATCATCATCTATAATTAAATCATTATTTAATAAATAATCATATTTTTCACCATCATTTATATTAATAAGCTCATATTTCTCTATATCACTTAAATATTTTATATTGCTTTCTTCACTCATAAAAAAATACCTCCTTATAATGCTCATAACATAATATGAAGCAAGGAGGCATATTATTACACAGTTTATTAAATTTCTATTTTTCCATTAACATTAGAATTATCATATGCTTTAGCATTTTTTAATATTATAGAATCAAGTTTGTCACATTCTACATCTTGACCTACATATGCTGCATTTAATATACCTGTTTTAAAACAGCTATCTAAAACATATTGTATATCATCTTTATCTATATTATCTATCATATTTATAACTTCTTCTTGAGTTCTTATAGAGTTCTTAAATAGATAACGTTTTGCATTTGCAAACATTCTAGAACTTGTGCTTTCAAGTCCTAAAATATAATTAGCTTTAATCTTTTCTTTATTTATTTCAAGTTGTCTGTCAGTTATACCATTCTTAACAAATAAATTAAGTTCTTTATCTATAACTTCCAGTGCCTTTTCTCCATAATTTTTATTTAAACCTGCATAAATATTTAAAGTTCCTATTCCTTGGAATGGTTGTAGATATGAACCTATTGAATAGCATAAGCCTAATTCTTCACGAACTTTTTGGAATAGTATAGATGATGCCCCATTACCAAAAATATTATTTAAAAGAACTAAAGAATAATTATTCTTATCAGCATAAGGCAGTCCTTTTAAGCCTAACGAAATATGAAGCTGTTCTATTTCCTTTTTACCATATGCAGAACCTACTTGTATTATTGGGTTTCCATAATCAACAATATTTTTATTTTTACATTCCCACGAACCAAAATACTTTTCTATTAAATCTCTTAATTCATCGTCTTTAAAATTACCACATATTGAAATTACAGAATTATAAGGTGTATACTTCTCTTCTATAAATTTCACTATTTTTTCTCTTGTAAATGACTTAACCAAGTCTATTGTTCCAAGAATAGGATTTCCTAAAGGATCGTTTCCATAGCATGCTCTTGAATAAACATCATCTAAAACATCTTCTGGAGAATCCTGACTCATATTTATTTCTTCTATTACAACGCCTTTTTCTTTTTCGATTTCTTCTGGATCAAACTTTGCATTTAATAATATATCAGAAAGTATATCAAGCGATAAATCAATATGAGTATTTAAGGCTTTAATATAATAACATGTTGCTTCTTTACTCGTAAAGGCATTAATCTGTCCTCCTACATTTTCGATTTCTTCCATAATGCCTTTTGAAGTCCTCTTATCTGTCCCTTTAAAGAACATATGCTCTATAAAATGAGAGATTCCGTTTACATCAGGGCTCTCATTTCTAGAACCATTCTGAACCATAACACCAATACTTATTGAATTTAAGTGTTCAATTTTTTCTGTTACAACTCTTAGTCCATTTTTAAGTGTATATGTGTTATACATGATATTTAGCCTCCTCATTCTAAAAAAAGGCAATTAAAATTGCCCTTTACTTATCTTCTTTATTTTCTTGTTGTTCTAATACATCTTTTCTTGAAAGATTTATTCTGCCTTGGTTATCAATATCAGTTACTTTAACTAAAATTTCATCTCCAACAGAAACAATATCTTCAACTTTTTCTACTCTTTCTTTTGCAAGCTTAGAAATGTGTACTAATCCTTCTTTTCCAGGTAATACTTCAACAAATGCTCCAAATGTAGCAATCTTTGTTACCTTTCCTAAATAAACTTCTCCAGCTTGAACTTCTTTAGTTAATCCTTCAATTATCTTAATAGCAGCATTTACGCCATCATGATCTGAAGAACTTACGTATACTGTTCCATCTTCTTTGATATCTATCTTAACACCAGTATCTGCAATTATCTTATTGATAACTTTACCACCAGCTCCGATTACATCTCTGATCTTATCTGGATTAATATGCATCATTTCAGTCTTAGGAGCATAAATTGATACATCTTTTCTTGGTGCGCTTATACATTCATTTATCTTACCTAAGATAAATAATCTTGCTTTTCTAGCATCTCTTATAGCATTTTCAACTACATTGAAACTGAAACCTTGAAGCTTTGTATCAACTTGGATTGATGTAATACCTTCAGTTGTTCCTGCTACCTTAAAGTCCATATCTCCAAAGAAATCTTCTATTCCTTGGATATCTGTGATTACTTGTTCTTGAGTTAAATCTTCAGATGTTATTAATCCCATAGCAATACCTGCTGCTGGTCTCTTTATTGGAACACCTGCATCTAATAATGCTAATGTTGATCCACATACTGATGCTTGTGAAGTAGATCCATTTGAACTTAATACTTCAGAAACTAATCTTATAGTATATGGGAATTCTTCTTCAGATGGAATTAATGGTTCAAGAGCTCTTTCAGCTAATGCTCCATGACCAATCTCTCTTCTTCCTGGTCCTCTAAGTGGCTTAACTTCACCAACGCTGTATCCTGGGAAATTATAGTGATGCATGTATCTCTTTGATTCTTCATCAATACCATCTAATATTTGAACTTCACTTACAGATCCAAGGGTTGCAACTGTCATTACTTGAGTTAATCCTCTTGTAAATAATCCTGTTCCATGAGTTCTTGGAAGTATTCCTACTTCACATGATATTGGTCTTACTTCATCAAATGCTCTTCCATCAGGTCTACGCTTTTCATTTAAAAGCATATTTCTAACAATCTTCTTCTGCATTGTATAAAGAACTTCTTTAATATCAGCCATATTATCAGCATACTTTTCAGCAAATTCTTCGTTTACCTTTTCATTTACTGCATCTATAGCTGCATTTCTTTCATCTTTATCCATTATGTACATTGCTTCTTTGACCATATCAAATGCAAAGTCCTTAACCTCTTTTTCAAGTTCTTCATTTACAGAATATAATACTGGAACATCTTTCTTTTTACCGAATTTAGCCATAGCTTCTTCTTGGAATGCAATTATCTTTTGACATTCATCAAATCCATACTTAATAGCTTCGATCATAGTATCTTCTGGTATTTCATTTCCACCAGCTTCTATCATCATTACCTTTTCCTTAGTAGCACATACTGTTAAATGAAGAATACTTTCTTTTCTTCCTTCTTCATTAGGATTTGTAACAAAGTTACCATCTATTAATCCTACTTGTACTGCAGCAGCTGGGATTGTATATGGAATGCTTGATAAGCACAATGCAAGAGATGCTGCATTTATTGCTAATATTTCTGGTAAATTGTCTTTTTCAACTGATACTACAGTACTAACAACTTGAACATCATTTCTATATCCCTTTGGGAATAAAGGTCTGATTGTTCTGTCAACAGCTCTACCATTTAATATAGCTTTCTCAGATGGTCTACCTTCTCTTTTGATAAATCCACCTGGGATTTTACCTACTGCATATAATCTTTCTTCATATTCAACACTTAATGGGAAGAAATCAATTCCTTCTCTTGGTTCTTCACTTGCATTAACATTTGTCATAATTACAGTATCACCATAACTAGTAAATGTTGCCGCATTAGATAACATACCTGTTTTCCCAAATTCAACCTTTAGTTCTCTTCCGGCGATTTCAGTACTTAGAACGTTATTCATAAACTGTGACCTCCCTTCAGGTTCATCTTATTATTTTATACTTTTTTTTACAATTTGTAATTTTTTAAAATAATAGAGCGGAAAACTCCGCTCTAAAAATTATCTTCTTAAACCTAATTCTTTGATTAAAGTTCTGTATCTTTCGATATCTTGATCAGCTAAATAGTTTAAAAGACCTCTTCTTTGACCAACCATTTTTAATAAACCTCTTCTTGAGTGGTGGTCTTTTTTGTGAACTTTAAAGTGTTCTTGTAAAGAGTTTATTCTTTCAGTTAATAAAGCTACTTGAACTTCTGGAGAACCAGTATCTCCTTCACTTCTACCGTACTTTTTGATTATTTCTAATTTTGTTGCCTTATCCATTATAAGTGCACCTCCGTGTAATTATATTCATTATCCCCTAGTTCCAAGTAAAAAGATGGCACCTTCAAACATAGCACTAGGTTCACGAGTAATTATATCAAAAGTAATGATTATTGTAAACTATATTCTTAAACTCGACATATAATTCTGTCTCTCTGCAAAACTTTTATCTTTTTCAAGCTGATCTTTCAATTCATCTATTCCATTAAATTTCACATTTTCGCGGATTTTCTTTATAAAATTTACTTCTATATACTTTTCATATATATCTTCACTAAAATTCAATATATAAGTTTCAATAGTCAGGCCTTTACCACCTACAGTTGGATTATATCCAATTGACGTAATTCCTTTATATAGTTTATTATTTACCTTAACATTAGTATAATATACGCCATCTGCAGGTAAAATAAATTTTTTATCATAAGACAAATTTGCTGTCGGAAATCCTATAGTTCTTCCTATTTGTTTTCCATGGGTAACAGTTCCTTTTAAAGAATAAGGTCTATTAAGCATTTTATATGCATCTTCTACCTTTCCTTCTTCAATAGCTTTTCTTATTCTAGTACTACTTATAACTTCATTTTTATATGTACAAGGTTCCATAACATATAATTCATAGTTATACTTCTTCTGTAATCTTCTTAACAACTCTATGTCTCCTGAATTTTTATATCCAAATTTATAATTGAATCCAACTATAATTCCCTTAACATTGAATTTTTCAACTAACATTTTTATAAATTCCTCTGGAGTAATTTTCATAAACATATCATTAAATTCTTGAAAATATACAATATCAACTCCACAAGCATTTAAAATTTGAACTTTTTCTTCATTATCCATCAATAATTTAGGACTGCTATCTTTATTTATTAAAAAACGAGGATGATTTTTAAAAGTATAAATCATACTCTTTCCATTACTTTTATCAGCTTCATCTTTTGTCTTATATATTAAAGACAAATGTCCTAAATGTAGCCCATCAAAACTGCCTAAAGCTATATAATTATCAAAAGATTGTATACTATCTGTATTTTCATCTATAACAATCATTTTATGACTCCTAATTCTTAATTTACATTAACAATTTTTCTATCTTAAAACCTTTATCATCCTGTTTTCCAAGACCAATAAATACACCTTTATCATCATAAACTCGATATAGTACATCTTTTTCTCTATACTCATTTGTAAGTCTTTTATCAAAAACATTTACTCCATTTATTAATAGTTTAGTAAATGAACTATTAATTACAAGTTTAGGATAAAACTTTAATGCATCTTCTATAGATATTAGATATTCCTGTATATTATCCTCTGTTAAATCTTCAATGTTGACACTATTTTCCTGCTTAAATACAGATGTTTCACTTCTGTTAAGTTCTGTCATAGTTGCTCCAACATTAAGCTTTTCTCCTATATCAAAGCATAAACTTCTTATATATGTACCTTTAGAACAGCTTACTTTCATAGATACATACGGTAATTCTATTTTTATATCTTCTATATTAAGGATATGAATTCTTCTTCCTTGTCTCTCAACTTCAATACCTTGTCTTGCAAGGTCATAAAGTCGTACGCCATTTTGTTTCAATGCACTGTACATAGGAGGAACTTGATCATATTCTCCAATAAAAGATAAAACTGCGTTTTTTACTTCCTGATCTGTAAGAAATGAAGTATCCTTCTTTTCTATTACTTCTCCTTCAAGATCATATGTAGTGGTCTTTACTCCAAGAAGAAACTTAACTTCATATGTCTTGTTGCAATTCATTATATAATCTATTGTCTTGGTTGCTTTTCCTAGTGCAACAGGAAGCACTCCTGTTGCTTCTGGATCCAATGTTCCTGTATGTCCAACTTTTTTTTCATGAGCTAAAAATTTAATTTTCCTAACCACATCAAAAGAAGACATTCCTTTGTTTTTATATACATTCAATATTCCATTCATATCTGCATTTCATCCTTTAATGCCTTTAAAAGATTTTCTTTAGCCTCTTCAAGACCTACATCTTTCTGCATAGCACCTGATGCTTTAACATGTCCGCCTCCGCCGAATTTTTCAGCTACATTTCTAACATCCACATTATTTTTAGATCTAAGACTTATTTTTACTCCTTCATCTACTTCCTTAAGAAGTATAGATACTTCTACACCTTTTATTCCAAGGCCAATTGAAATAATGTCTGAAGTATCAGCATTAGGTAAATTGAATTCTTCAAGCATACCTTTAGGAATTTCTAAAACAGCTACTTTGTTATCAAGTTCAAGCTTTATATTAGATAAGACACTTCCCATTAATTTAATTTTTTCAAAAGGCTTATTATCAAAAAGACTGCTGTGTATACTACTATTATCTATTCCATTTTCTATAAGCTCAGCTGCAATATTATGAGACCTTTTTGTAACATTAGAATGTCTGAATGATCCAGTATCTGTTACTATTCCTGTGTATATTGCTTTGCTTATTTCTATAGTTTCTTTAGTTTTAAGACTGAAATCAATACCTAGTTCTTTCATTAATAAATATGAAAGTTCACATGTTGCTGCTGCCTTTGAATCTATATAGTTAATTGTTCCATAATTATCATTAGAAATATGATGGTCTAAATTAATTATCTTTCCATTATAGTTTTCTAGGTCTGCTGAAATCCTTTCAACATTTCCACAATCTAAAACTATAACTAAATCAGTCCCTTCTTTAGGCTGACATACAGTTCCATCTACTTCTTCGCTAAAAGTAATATAAGAGAAGTTATCACTGATAACATCTCTTGATATTACATAAGCATCTTTTCCTAGATATCTAAGTCCAATAAGAAGCCCTAGTGTGCTTCCTATAGCATCTCCATCAGGAGATGTATGAAATGATAATCCAATCTTTTTTGCCTTTAAAATTTCTTCTTTTATTTCTTTAAATTGCATTATTTCTTGCTACTTATTTTTTGAATTAGCTCATCCATATGCATTCCATAGTTTATAGAATCATCTAATTCAAATAATATTTCTGGAGTGTGTCTTAAGTTAATTGATTGGCCTACACTTTTTCTTATAAATCCACTTGCACTCTTTAAAGCTGCAAGATTAGTTTTCTTTTCTTCTTCATCATTACAGAATATGCTTACATAAACTTTAGCATATCTTAAATCCTTAGTAACTTTTACATCAGTAACTGATATCATAGCTGTTATTCTAGGATCTTTAATTTCGTTTTGAATTAAACTACTAATTTCTCTTTTGAACTCTTCGTTAATTCTTCCGCCTCTATAGTTTGCCATAGCACATCACCTCTTAAAGTTCTTTTCTTTGAATTGCCTCCATCATGAAGCATTCAATGATGTCGCCTTCCTTAATGTCATTAAACTTATCCACGCTTAATCCACATTCATATCCTGCTGCAACTTCTTTAGCATCATCCTTGAATCTCTTTAATGAAGATAAAGTTGATTCGAATATAACAATTCCTTGTCTTATAACTCTAACTTCAGCATTTCTTCTAAGTTTTCCACTTTGTACATAACATCCTGCTATAGTACCAACATTAGAAATCTTATAAGTTGTTCTTACTTCTGCAGTTCCAAGAATTACTTCCTTATATTCAGGTTCAAGCATTCCTATCATAGCTTTCTTAATATCTTCTATTGCATCGTATATAATTCTGTAAGTTTTAATATCTACGCCTTCTTTTTCAGCTTGAGCTGATGCATTGTTATCAGGTCTTACATTGAATCCTATTACAAGTGCATTTGATGCTGCTGCAAATGTTATATCTGTTTCTGTTATAGCTCCAACAGCTCCAAGTATAACTCTTACTTTTACATCATCAGTAGAAAGTTTTTCTAATGATTGTTTTATAGCTTCAACTGAACCTTGAACATCTGCTTTTACAATAATAGATAATTCTTTTACTTTTCCTTCTTGAATTTGGCTATATAAGTCTTCTAATGAAACTCTGTGGTTAGCCATTTGAGTTTCTGATTTTAATTTTTCTTTTCTAGCTTCTGCCATGTTTCTTGCAGTCTTTTCATCTTTAACTTGGTTAAATCTGTCTCCTGCTTCTGGTACTTCTGAAAGACCTAAAACTTCAACTGGAATTGAAGGTCCTGCTGATTTAATTTTCTTTCCTGTATCATCAAACATTGCTCTTATTCTACCATATGTTGAACCAACTAAAATTGAATCACCAACATGTAATGTACCATTTTGAACTAATAAACTTGCTACAGCACCTCTACCTTTGTCAAGTTTAGCTTCAATTACAGTACCAACAGCTCTTCTGTTCTTGTTTGCTTTAAGTTCAAGCATTTCAGCACTTAAAAGAACCATTTCTAATAATTTATCAATGTTTAAGTTTTGCTTTGCAGAAACTTCTTCAGATATTACATCTCCACCCCAAGATTCTACAAGTAATCCTTCTTCAGCTAATTCTTGCTTAACTCTGTCTGGATTTGCACCTGGTTTATCAATCTTGTTTATAGCAACAACCATTGGAACACCTGCTGCTTTACAGTGAGCGATAGCTTCTTTTGTTTGAGGCATTATACCATCATCAGCTGCAACAACTAATATAACTATATCTGTTACTTGAGCTCCTCTTGCTCTCATAGCTGTGAAAGCTTCATGTCCTGGAGTATCTAAGAATGTAATCTTTTCTCCATCTATAGTTATAGTATAAGCACCAATGTGTTGAGTGATTCCACCTGCTTCTGAAGCTGTAACTCTTGACTTTCTTATACAGTCAAGTAATGAAGTCTTACCATGGTCAACGTGTCCCATAACAGTTACTATTGGTGGTCTCTTTTGAAGATTTTCTTCGTCATCTTCTTCGATTTCAAGTTCTTCTAATTCTTGACTTTCTTCTTTTTTCTCTACTAATACATTATATTCTGCACAAACTTTTTCTGCTGTAGCAAAATCAATTTCTTGGTTAATTGCAGCCATAACACCAGCGAAAATTAGTGTTCTGATAACTTCATTTGAAGGTTTATTTAACTTTTCAGCTAATTCCTTTACTGTTATGCTGTCACCTATTTCTATTATTTGAGTTTCTTCCATATTTCTGCTTCCCTCATCCTTCAAAGATTCTTCTTTATGTTGTTTATTCTTTTTCTTTTTCTTTTTGCCTTTATTTAATTCATCGGCTAATTGATCTTCGTATTCATCTACGATATTTTTCTTTTTATTGTCTTTATCTGCACTTGCTTCTGCTTTTGAGTCATTATTAGAATTCCCATTTAGAAGTTCTTTTATTAGTTCAGCATCTTCATCTTCAATGGTGCTCATATGATTTTTAACTTCTACATTAAATTCTTCTTTTAATAAATTAATTAATTCCTTAGAACCTATATTTAATTCTTTTGCTAATTCATGTACTCTTATTTTTGACATGCAGTCACCCCCATATTATTATCTATCCATATATTTTTCCTCCTCGTATAAGCTTAATAATTTTTTTGCTATGCCTTCGTCCAGCACGCCTAGTAGCATAACTTCCTTACGACCAAGTGCATTTCCCAAATCTTCTTTTAAGAAATCTTCAATATATGGTATATTATTGGCTTCACAGTGTTTTTTAAACTTACTTTTTGATTTATCTGATAAATTTTTAGACATAATAAACAAATAAATTTTAGTACTATTTCTATAGTCATCACATTTACTATAGCCTTCTAGCAGATTATTTGATTTTTTTGCTATGCTTAAAAAGTTAAAAAATTTATTCATTTTCTATTTCTTCCTTTAGTTTATCATAAATTTCATCACTTATCTGTGTTTCAAGATTTCTACTAAGTCTTTTTGCTTTGTATGCTTTTTCAAAACATTCAATGTTTCTGCATACATATGCTCCTCTTCCTGATTTTTTACCAGTTAAGTCTACACAAATTTCTCCTTCTGGAGTCTTTACAATTCTTATTAGTTCTTTCTTTGGTTTCATTTCCATGCATCCTGTGCACATTCTTAAAGGAATTTTTTTAACCTTCATGAAAGCACCTCTATTCTTCGTTTTCATCCATTGAAGTTTCTAAATCTACTAAATCATTAGAATCTTCATTTTCGATTTCAACGTCAGTATTTAATAACTTTTCTTCTTCTGCATCTAATTTTTCTTTTTGTGATTTACTCTTTATATCTATCTTCCAGTTTGTAAGTTTAGCTGCAAGTCTAACATTTTGACCTTCTTTACCTATTGCTAAAGAAAGCTGATTGTCATCAACTACAACTTTTGCACATTTGTTTTCTTCATCTACTTCAACTGAAAGTACTTTTGCTGGGCTTAATGAATTTGCTATAAATTCAGCTGGATCTTTGCTCCATTTAATTATATCTATCTTTTCATTTTTAAGTTCATTTACTATATTTTGAACTCTTACTCCCTTAGGACCAACACATGCTCCCATTGCATCTACTTCTGGATCATTTGAGAATACTGCAATTTTACTTCTTGATCCTGCTTCTCTTGAAATACTCTTAATTTCAACTACTCCATTAAATATTTCTGGAACTTCAAGTTCAAATAATCTCTTAACTAAACCTGGATGAGTTCTTGAAACGTGTATTTGAGGACCTTTGCTTCCATTTTTCACTTCAACTATATATAGTTTTAACTTTTCATTGAATTTATATTCTTCATGTGGAATTTGTTCATTTGGTCCTATAACACCTTCTAATTTTCCTAAGTTAACAAAAACCATTCCCTTATCTTTTCTTAAGATAGTTCCTGTAATTATATCAAATTCTTGTTCCTTATATTCATCATAGATTATGTTTCTTTCAGCTTCTTTAATTCTTTGAGTAACAACTTGTTTTGCAAGCTGAGCTGCAACTCTTCCAAAATTCTTTGGAGTAACTTCTAAGTCAACAATATCCTCAACTTCATATTTTGGACTTATAGCTTTAGCTTCTTCTATTGAGATTTCTGTAACATCATCGTATACTTCATCTACAACAACTTTTTGAGCATATACTCCTATTTCTCCAGTTTCTCTATCTATAGTCACTTTAACATTTTGCGCATTTGTATTAACATTAGCATAATTTTTCTTATAAGCTGCAACTAATGCATCTTGTATTGTTGTGAAAAGTAAATCCTCACATATACCTTTTTCCTTTACTAGTTCTCTAAGAGCACCTACAAACTCTTCATTCATTTTAAAAACCCTCCTTATTATACTTCCCCTTCAAGATTTGCACTTTTAATCTTGTCATTTGTTATTTTGAATTCTTTATCGCTTTCAACCACAATAAAATCATCATTTACTTCTTTTAGAATACCTTTTACACTTTTTTGGCCATCAATTGATCCATTAAATTTTACTAATATTTCTTTTCCAAGTACTTTTTCAAAGTGTTTCTTAGTATATAAATTTCTAAAAAGACCTGGTGAAGAAACTTCTAAGTAATAAGCACCTTCAATTGGATCTTCAGCATCTAATACTTCACTTACTCTTCTTGATACAGCCTCACAATCGTTTAATGATACTCTACCTTCTTCTTTATCTATATATATTCTTAAATAGAAATCACCATTTTCCTTTACATACTCAACGTAATATAATTCATATGATAATTCTGAAGTAATAGGCTCAACTATCTTTTCGATTTTTTCAACTAATGCATTTTTATCCATGTTTTTCTTACCCTCGCTTTCATCATAACAAAATTACATAACAAATATATTTTTAGTTTACGCAATTTTAAAATTTGTAATCAAAAACGCAACTATCTTTGTAGAAGTTGCGTTACAAACAGAAAGAGCGGGTAAACTTTTTCCCACTCCTTTTTTACTCTATTAGAATTAAATTCTATTTATATGTTAGCACATTTTTTAAATTAATACAACACCAATATTAAATTCCTAATACACTGCTTGCTTATAAACCCAATTATAGTCTTGACTTCATACAGAAAAAATCAAAACTTTTTATATCAATTAATGCAAACTAATGACACTAAATTATAGTTTATCAACCTCTTCCATAAGAGCATCAATAAGTTCTTCTTCCTTGACTTTTCTTATAATCTCACCTTTTTTAAAGATTATACCTTCACCTATTCCTCCAGCAATACCGATATCTGATTCTCTTGCTTCTCCTGGTCCATTTACAACACAACCCATTACAGCAACTTTTATATTTTTATTACATTCAGCTAATCTTTTTTCTACTTCTTCTGCAATCTTTATTAAATTAATCTGTGTTCTTCCACATGTAGGACATGACACAAATTCTACTCCACCTTTTCTTAATCCTAATGATCTTAGAATTTCTTTAGCCACCTTTATTTCTTCTATTGGATTACTTGTTAATGATACTCTTATAGTATCACCAATTCCTTCAGCTAAAAGAGTTCCAATTCCTACGCTTGATTTAATAGTTCCCATCTGAACTGTTCCAGCTTCAGTTACACCTAAATGAAGAGGATAATCACATTTTTGTGCAACTAATCTATAACACTCAATCATCATAGGAACATTAGACGATTTTATAGAAATTACAATATCATGAAAGTTTAAATCTTCTAGTATTTTCACATGTCGTAATGCACTTTCAACTAATCCTTCTGCATTAACTGTTCCATGCTTTTCTAAAATATCTTTTTCTAGAGACCCTGAATTTACACCTATTCTTATTGGAATATTTTTTTCAGTACATTTTTCTGCAACAGCTTTTATCCTGTCTATACTACCAATATTTCCCGGATTGATTCTAAGGGCAGATACTCCATTTTCTATTGCTTTTAATGCTAATCTATAATCAAAGTGTATATCTGCAACTACTGGAATAGGAGATTTCTCCGTAATTTCTTTTAATTTTTCAGCATCTTTCATATCTAAAACTGCACATCTTATTATTTGGCATCCAGCATTATAAAGTTCATTGATTTGTTTTAATGTTGCTTCAACATCTTTAGTCTTTGAGTTTGTCATAGATTGTATTGATACTGGAGCATCTCCACCAATATATACATTTCCCACTTTAACTTTTCTGCTAGTTCTTCTTTCCATGTATCTTCACCTCTTATTTATTCAGCATATATATTGAATCTATAATTATTTCTAATCTGATGTTGTAATTATATATCTTTATAGTATTATTGTAAACTTTATAGTTTTATCACTATTTTTTAGCTATTACTTAATCCAATAGTTAGTACAATCATCACTTCTATATATGAATCCATATTCTACCAACGCTCTTCTTATAGTTGCATAATCTTCATATACCAACTTAATTATTTCATTAACTTCTTTTTCATTATACTGTTTATCTCTTGAAAACTTCTTTATAATTTCACTTAAAATTATTATTTTCTTTTTTTCTTTTGCTGGATATGATTTTATTGAACCATCTGAATTCATATAATTTTTTAAAACTGTTTCTCTTTCTTTAGTTGTTATATTATATCTGTCATCTATAGTTGTTGCTGTTTTATGTGCATCACATAATGAAGTATCTTCTAACATATTTATTTTCCTCTTTTCCTTTCCAAATATCATTTCCATAATTGCAAGAAGTAGTCTTGCTTGCTTTTCTTTTTCTCTCAACTTAAACCTATGATTTCTTATAGTTGATTTTGCTATATTTAATTTTCCTGCAATTTCCTTATCACTTAATCCATATGCCATCATCTTTAAAAGTTCTCTCTGAACATCTGATATTCCAGTAAAACTGTTGTTCATTCCTAAAATATATTCAAGAGATGATCCGTGCTTCTTTTCTATATGAATCTTTGCTGTCTTTTGCGCTTCAAAAAATATACTATTAATTTCATATATTCTTCCTTTAGTAAATTCCTCTCCGCAGAATATACATTCATACGATTCATCTTTTTCAACGTATCCATTAATTAATTCTTCTACTTTTGCATTCCAAAATAACTCATTAGAATCCTTATCTAATTCTTTCACAACTTCACTTCCTTTTTATTTATTTTTTGTATTTATTTGTATAATATCACCCTTTATATCTTTTGTCTATAAATAAGCAAACATTTTTCAAAAAAGTTTATTATTTCTGCAACTAATAAAATTGCTTCTAATACAGATACTTCAACCTAAGATCATAATTACAACCAAAAAGAAAAAATCCCGTTTATCAATCTTCAGTTGATAAACAGGATTTTTTTATTTATATGTTAGAAATTTACCGGGAATAATATATCCTTTGCTGTTACAAGAATCATAAGACCTATTAATATTGCAAAACCGAAATAATTAAGGGCCCCTACAATCTTATCTGGAACTTTTCTTCTTGTTATTAATTCAATTAATAAGATTACAGTCCAGCCTCCATCTAATGCTGGGAATGGCAATAAATTAAATACAGCAAGGTTAACACTTAAGAAAGCAGTAAAGTATAATAAAGGCCATATACCTGCTTTAGCTGTTGCTGCAGACATCTTTACAATAGTAACTGGTCCACCAACATCAGTCTTTAAGTTCGCTTTTCCTGTAAATATCATTCCAAGTCCTTTGAATGTTTGAGACACAAGTGATGCAGTCTGTTTAAAGCTTTGCTCAAAACTAGTTAAAAGCCCTGGATTCTGAACTCTTTCAAAAGACACACCTATTTTATATTGATTATTTTCATCTAACCCAGGTGTAACTGTTAATTCTTTCTTTTTACCATTACTTTCAATAGTTATTTCTACTGGATTCCCATATGATAATAATACACCTGCCGAAATATCATCTTGAGTAAAAACTTTAAGACCATTTACTTTTAAGAACTTATCTCCATCTCGAATACCACTTTCATAAGCTGGAGATCCTTGAACAACATTCATAGCCTCAATTTTTGTATACCCAAAATTACTTATATAAGCTGTAAATATGCATATTGCAAGAATATAATTCATTATCACCCCTGCAACTATTATTGTAATTCTTCTAAGTGGTGATTTGGCCGAAAAGCTATCTGGATCTTCACTTTCATCTTCCTCACCAAGCATTTTTACATATCCACCTATAGGAAGTATCCCTAATGAGTATTTAGTATCCTTGTATTGTTTAGAAATTATCTTAGGCCCCATCCCAATTGAAAATTCCTCAACCTTTACACCATTTATCTTAGCTAATGTAAAATGACCTAGTTCATGAACAAATATCAGCACTCCAAAAGCTAATATAGCTAAAACTATATACATATATCTTCTCTTCCTCCTTAATTGGCATTTTCTATTACATATGCCTTAACCCTTTTGTCTAAATCAATAATATTTTCTAATGTCAATTCTTTTCTTCCATCCTCCTCAAAATTTCTCATAGCCATTTCTATAAGCTGAGGAATTCTAAGAAAACTTATTTTTTCATCTAAAAATAGTTCTACTGCCGCTTCATTTGCACCATTTAATATAGTAGGCATAAGTCCACCTTTTTTACCAGCTTCAAACGCAAGCTTCAAACATTTGAATGTATCTATATCAGGTTTTTCAAAAGTAAGCTGAGCTATTTCATAGAAATCTATAGTATCTGCTACAAGTTCTTTTCTTTCCTCATAATTCAGTGCATATTGTATAGGAAGTCTCATATCTTGAGCTCCAAGCTGTGCTATTATACTTCCATCAATATACTCTACCATTGAATGGATAATACTTTGTGGATGTACCAATACTTGAATATTATCATAATCACAATCAAAAAGCCAATGAGCTTCTATTACTTCAAGACCTTTATTCATAAGAGTTGCTGAATCTATAGATATCTTTCTTCCCATATTCCATTTTGGGTGTTTTAATGCATCTTCTACTTTAATATTAGTTAATTCTTCTGTAGTTTTACCTCTAAAAGGACCTCCTGATGCAGTTAAAATTATTTTTCTTAATGTATCAAGTCTATTTCCTTTCAATGACTGCTCAATAGCACTATGTTCAGAATCTACTGGAAGAATTTTAACATTATGTTCTTTTGCTGCTTTCATTACAATTTCGCCAGCAACTACTAATGTTTCCTTATTTGCAAGAGCAATATCCTTTCCAGCTTCTATAGCTTTTATAGTTGGCTCTAATCCTATCATACCAACTACAGATGTCACTACTATGTCAATTTCATCTAAAGTTGCTATTTTATTTAATCCTTCAATTCCATCAAGGACTATAATATTTTTATTATTTTCACTACAATATTTTCTTACTTCTTCAGCTGAATTTTTATCCATCATACCAACATATTTTGGATTAAATTCTTCTATTATTTCAGTTATTTTTCTTACTGATGTGTTTGCAGTAATCCCAATTAATTCTAATTTCTTGCTTGAATTTCTTAGTACATCAAGAGTTTGAGTTCCTATAGAACCTGTGACCCCTAGTATCGAAAGTTTTCTCATTTTTTAATTCCCTCCTAAAATATACAAATACATCACTCAGTACTGTATATTATTTCTTTTGCAATAATACTATACATAGGCCCAGCTATCATTCCAAGTATACCAAATATATTCATTCCTACATAAATAGATATTAAAATAACAAGAGGATGAATATCTAATTTAGCTCCTAAAAATTTAGCTTCCAGCACTTCTCTAACTACCTGTATTAATATATATAGGCATATAAGCCCAATTACAGTAATATACTTTCTCATTATAATATTGTATATTATAATCGGAATAAATACAATTATAGTACCAACATAGGGAAGTATATCTAATACACCGCATATCATCCCAAGCATAAAACTATTAGGTATTCCAAGTATTATAAATCCGGTAATTATCTCAAATATAGAAATCAAAACTAGAATGCCTTCAATAACAATCATATGTTTAAAATTATTTTTGTGATTCATAAACTTATTTGTAAAATTCTTTGGAAAAAGAAGTTCGAATATTTCAATTATATATTTTCTATCCACAAGTATAAAATATGTGCATATATTAGCCATAAAATAAGCCAATATCATTTCCCCAGTACTTATAGCACCTTGCCTTAACCCCTTATCACTTATTATTGAAAATACACTTTTGCCTATCTTTAAATTATTTATATCAATATTTAGCGCTATTGATATATCTTTAATTAATTTATTTATAAATTCCAAGTTCTTACTATATATATTCTTTCCTAAATTAAAGATTTCATTTCCCAAATATATTATAAAAAGTATCAGCAATATGTTTATGAGTGCTATACATAAAGCTCCTGATATCTTTTCTGGTATTTTCAAATTATTCAT
>DPOH01000046.1 GCA_003539755.1 Clostridium sp. | reverse complement strand
ACATATTAATGTACAAGGTATAATAGGGGATAGAAGGTTCATTATTAATATTAAGAATGGAGGGGGAGCATGATAGATTTAACAGCTATGAATAATATGAAATTTACCCTTAATGAAGATCATATTGAAAAAATAGAATCTGTGCCTGAAACTGTCATTACTTTGAGTAATGGTAAGAAATATCTGGTGCTTGAAAGCATTGAGGAAATTAAGAATAAGATAATAGATTTCAAAAGAAAAATGTATAGAGAGGTTATATAGGAGGAATTAATAATGAAAAAAACACAGGTATTGACTATTGTGGGATTTGCCCTGGGAATTGGAATGATGTTCTATGGAATGGGAATACCAACATTAGGGTTATTTTTAGATATACCATCTGTAGCAATTACTTTAGGTGGAGTTATAGCGGTTACAATGATAATAACTCCACCACATGTATTGAAGAATTTTGGAAAATTATTAGGGCAAGCTATAAAAGAGGATACTAGTTCTAAATTGTCAATTGTAACTCAATTTGCAGATTTGTCTACTAAGGCAAGAAAAGAAGGCTTATTATCATTGGAAGATACAATAAATAATTTAGAAGATCAATTTCTAAAAAAGGGACTTCAAATGGTTGTTGATGGTACTGAGCCTGAATCAATTAAAGAAATATTAGAATCAGATATAGCTGGAATGGAAACAAGACATGCTGAAAATGCTAATATGTTTGCTATGATTGGAGTATATGGTCCAAGTATGGGGATGCTTGGGACGCTAATAGGGTTAATACAGATGCTTGCAAATTTATCGGATGCAACAACAATAGCTGTAGGTATGGGAAAAGCACTTATAACTACATATTATGGATCACTTATTGCAAATTTATTTGGGTCACCAATTTCACAAAATTTAATTGCTAAAAGTAAAGGAGAAGTTGCAATAAAAGAAATGATTGTTGAAGGGGTTTTAGCTATTCAAGCAGGATTAAATCCTAGAGTTGTAGAGCAAAAGCTTATATGTTATTTATCACCAGAAGAAAGAAAAACATTTAATGAAAATAATCCTAATGGAAGTGAAGGAGCAGCATAATATATGGCTAGGAAAAAGAAGGAAGAAGGCGGCGGTCCAACAGGAAATGAATGGTTAGGTACATATTCTGATATGGTAACATTACTTATGACATTATTTGTTTTATTATATTCCATGTCTAGTGTTGATGAAGCGAAAGTACAGGCTATTTCACAGGCGTTTTCTGTATTAAGTGGAAAAGCAGCTGATAGTATTTTACAATATGATATGTATCAAGGGAGTCAGCCTATAATTGGTGGAGAATCAAAAGTTGACAATGGTATTGATCAAGGTGAAAGTGCAGAAATTGAGGCGATGTACCAAAATGTAAAGAAATTTATAGAAGAGAATAAGTTAGAGAATATAATAGATTTAGCTGAAAATGATAAAGGTGTGGTGTTACAATTAAAGGATAGTATATTATTTGAATCTGGTCAGGCAGATTTAAAGGCAGACAGTAATGAAATATTAGATAAAATTAATACAATAATATCGACTATTCCAAATTCAATTGTTATTGAGGGACATACAGATAATGTGCCTATACATAATGAAAAATATAAAGATAATTGGGATTTATCTTCAATGAGGGCTACAAATGTGTTAAGATATTTTACAGAGGTAAAACATCAAGATCCAAAAAGATTTAGAGCTGCAGGATATGGAGAGTACAAGCCAAAAGTAGATAATAGTACTGAGGAAAATAAAGCACAAAATAGAAGGGTAAATATTTTGATTGAGAATAATGAGGAGTGAGGGTAATGGCTAAGAATAAAGATAAAACAAAGGATAAAGAAGGTAATACAGAAAAAAGTGGTAAGGGATTAATGATAGTCTTATTTATTTTAGGTCTTATAGTTTTAGGAGCAGCAAGCTTTGGAGGAGTGTATTTGTTTATGAAGACAAATAAGAATGTATCTGCCCAGCCAGTAATTAAGGAACAAACATATATTGATTTAGAAGAATTTACTGTTAATCTTGCAGATGAGGGGGGGAAAAGATATTTTAAAGGAGAAATTTCTTTAGGATATGATAAGGATGATAAAAAATTACCAGATGAACTTGCAAATAATTCTGTAGTTATTAGAGATGCGATTATATTTTATTTTAAAGGGCAAAAAGCAGAGTACATAAATAATATTAATAATAAAGAAAAAATAAAAGAAGAATTAATGGGTGCAATTAATAAAGAACTTCAAAAAGGAAAAATTAATGATATAAGATTTAAGAATATGATAGTACAATAAGGAAGAAAAATGAATTTTGAATTTTTTAAAATGATTATGCAATTAATTATTGCTTTAGCAATAACACTTGGGATAATGTTTTTAAGCTACAAAGTATTAGGGAGTAAAGTTAATGGTATAAATAAAAATAAATATGTGCAAGTGCTGGAACGAACTCAGATTACAAAAGAAAATTCCATATTGGTTATTAAAACAGGGAAAAAAGGATATGTAGTAACTAGTACAGCAGGGCATGTAGAGAAATTAGCAGAATTGTCTGAAGAGGAAATTAAAGAAATTGAAGAGAACAAAAGACTATATAATGAAGAAGTTTTAGACGGCTACAATAAATTAATTTCTTTTTCAAAAGATAACGCTTTGAAGGTATTGAAGAAAATAAAATCAAAGGAAGAGACTAATGAAGAAAAATAAAAGAAAAATAGTAGTTACATTTTTAGTAGCTTTGACAGTCATGATGTTATGGTCCATAAGTGCATATGCAGCACCGAGTACAACTGATATTCCACAACTAAATATTTCTTTTGGAAATGGTACGGATACTCCAAGCGATTATGTAAACAATATAAAGATACTTATATTTTTTACTATTCTAGCACTATTACCTTCTATAGTAATAATGGTAACAAGTTTTACAAGAATTATAGTGGTGTTTTCTTTTCTTAAAACAGCAATTGGTGTTACTCAAGCAATACCAAATCAAATATTAACTGGATTAGCTATATTTTTAACGTTATTTATAATGCAGCCTGTATATTCTGAAATGAATACAAATGGAATTAAACTGTATTTAGAGAATAAGATTACGCAGGAACAGGCTATAGATGAAATATCAAAGCCTTTAAAAGAGTTTATGGCTAAACAGACTAATCAAAATGATTTAGAATTATTTGTGGACATAAATAATGTGGATAAATCAACTCTTGGAGAGGCTAATGATATCCCATTTACTTCATTGATACCAGCATTTGCTATAAGCGAATTAAATACAGCTTTTAAAATAGGATTTTTAATTTTTCTACCATTCTTAGTTATTGATATGGTAGTATCAAGTGTATTAATGTCTATGGGAATGATGATGTTACCACCAACAACAGTAGCACTTCCATTTAAACTTATTTTATTTGTTATGGTTAATGGATGGCATATATTAGTTGAATCATTAATAAAAAGTTTTATGAGGTGATATAGGATGAGCCAGATAATGCTAAATAGTGTAGTGAAAGATACAATAATTACAGCAATGAAGATAGGAGCTCCTATATTGATTGTGGTTCTTGTATTAGGATTGGTTATAAGTATAATTCAAGCAACAACGCAGATTCAAGAACAAACTCTTACATTTATTCCTAAACTTATTGCTGCTGCTGTAGTTGGATTACTGCTTGGAAATTGGATGCTTGAAATGCTTATATCATATACAAATAGAATATTTGATATTATTTCAAGAATTACAACGTAAGGAGGTAGGACAAAGTGGTAGACGTAGCCTACTTTCTTGCTTTATTCTTAATATTTTTAAGGATAACATCATATTTATTTGCAACACAGATTTTTTTCCCTAGTGGAACTCCTGCAATATTTAAAGGTGCATTTTCACTTATAGTGTCTTATGGTATAGTTTCAAGTGTTGATTATAATAGTTTATTAAGTGTTGATAATAATTATATGCTTGTTTTTTATGCGGTAAGTGAAATAATGACAGGGTTAATTTTAGGATACATAACAAATTTGATTTTCCAAGTAGCAAAGTTTGCAGGTGGATGGATGGATTTACATGCTGGTTTTTCAATGGTAAGTATTTTTGATCCAGCTACAAAGATGTCCTCTACTTTACTTGGAAATTTATCCTATTTTATAGGTGTTGTTTTTTTCTTTATAATAGGGGGACAGAGATTAGTTATTAAATTAATAGTTGAAAGTATACAAATTGTTCCTTTAGGCAGAACTATAGTATATCAAGAAACAACTATGGACGTGATAAATACTATAATACAGTATTTTTTGTTAGGAGTAAAAATAGCAATTCCAGTAGTTATAATAATAGTAATTACAGATGTCTGTCTTGGATTGATTTCAAGAACAGTACCTACAATTCCTGTAATGATTTTGGGAATGCCAATAAAAAATATTTTGGCTTTTATAACATATTTAATTATACTACCTGTAATGTTAAATTTAATAGGTACAGCAATATATAATCTACAGGGAATAATAGAAGGGTTAGTCAAACTTATACCTGTAGCACCAATAGCATTTATTTTTGCAAGTGATGACAAGACAGAAGAAGCAACTCCAAAGAAAAAGTCTGATGCTAGAAAAAAAGGTCAAATTGCAAGAAGTAAAGAAGTTGGTGTTGCTATTACAATGATTATATGTACGCTTGCATTATCAGTTTTTTGGAATATGATAACAAACAACTTTAAGGAGGCTATAATTTATTTTTTACAGATTCCTATGATATATAATTTTGATAAATCATCATTATTTAGTATAATGATAACAGTTGTATTAAAAATTGGGACAGCATTATTGCCAATAGCATTGCCTATAATGATTGGTGGAATTGTAGCAAGTTTGCTTCAAACAGGATTTATAATAACTGGTGAACCTTTAAAGCCTTCTTTTGGTAAATTAAATCCTTTATCAGGACTTAAAAATATGATATCTAAAAGAAAGCTACTTGATTTGTGTAAAAATCTTATTGTAATAACTATTGTTGCAATAATTGCTTATACATATATTTCTACAAATTATAAAAGTATAGCATCTATGTCAAATTTATATTTACCTACTGTAGGAGTAGAAATTAAAGATTTAGTATTAGGAATATTTAAAAAAATATGTCTAGTGCTTGTAATAATAGCAGCTATAGATTATTTTATGCAAGTAAGAATGCACAATAAAGAATTAAGAATGACTAAGCAAGAAGTAAAAGAAGAATATAAACAGCAGGAAGGGGATCCAAACATTAAGGGGAAAATAAAGCAGAAGCAAAGAGAAATGAGTAGGCAGAGAATGATGCAGTCAGTTGCAGATGCAACTGTTGTTATAACAAATCCAACTCACTTGGCTATTGCGTTGAAATATGAAGAAGGAGCAGATATGGAAGCTCCTAAAGTAGTGGCAAAAGGTGCGGATTATCTTGCTTTAAAAATAAAGAGCTTAGCAAAAGATAAGGATGTTCCAGTAGTGGAAAATAAACCACTAGCGAGAATGATGTATGATATGGTAGAAGTAGATCAAGAAATACCACATGAATTATATCAAGGAGTAGCAGAAATACTTGCAGTAGTGATGAAAATAAAGGAGAAAAAATAATATTTTATTAATTTTATAAAATAATAATAGCAATATTAGGAGTATATGGTACAATAAAAGATAACTAAATTAATAAATATTTATTTAAACAAATGATAAAAACATGTTGGTAGTAAGATTTAATATTTTTATATAATCTATTAATATCAAATGTTAAATTTATTAAAAGGGTGTGTGAATTTATGTTTGGAGAAAAGGGGTTTAATTTAAAAGCTAATTTAGATGTTTTAATAGCTTTTGGAGTTATAGGAATAGTTTTAATGATTATTATTCCTTTACCTAAGTTTATGCTTGATTTGCTTTTAGCCTTAAATATAACTATATCTATAGTTATAATTCTTATTACTATGTTTACAACTAATGTATTACAATTATCAGTATTTCCTACATTACTGCTTGTAACTACATTGTTTAGGTTGGGATTAAATATATCATCTACAAGATTAATACTTACTGAAGCTGATGCGGGTACTATAGTTTCTGCTTTCGGTAATTTTGTTATACGTGGAAATTATGTGGTTGGTATTATTATATTTCTTATTATAGTAATTATTCAGTTTATGGTTATTACAAATGGTGCAGGAAGAGTATCTGAAGTATCTGCAAGATTTACTCTTGATGCTATGCCAGGTAAGCAAATGAGTATAGATGCAGATTTAAACTCTGGTATGATTGATGAAGCTACAGCAAGAAAAAGAAGACAAGACCTTCAGGCAGAAGCAGATTTTTATGGAGCAATGGATGGTGCATCTAAGTTTGTAAAGGGTGATGCTATAGCAGGAATAATTGTAACAATTATTAATATAATAGGTGGAATAATAATTGGTATATTATTTAATGGAATGAATGCAGGAGAAGCTGCTGAAACATATACAAGACTTACAGTTGGTGATGGGCTTGTAAGCCAAGTTCCAGCACTTTTAATATCTACAGCATCAGGTATACTTGTAACTCGTTCAGGAAATGCTGAAAATTTTGGAGAAACTTTATCAAAGCAGTTAACAGCATTCCCAGTTGCTACAGGTGTAGCAAGTGCTATCATGTTATTCCTAGGAATAATACCTAATATGCCTAAAATACCATTTTTTATTGCATCTATAGCAATGGGAACATTAACTTATCTTTTATATAAAGATGAAGCTTCTAAGAATGTTGAAGAAGTTATTTCAGAAGAAGAACAAATAATAGAGCAGGAAAGAAAAGAACCTGAAAATGTTATGAATCTTATTTCTGTTGAAGCTATGGAAGTAGAAATAGGATATGGTCTTATACCTTTAGCTGATGAAAGTAGTGGAGGAGATCTTCTTCAAAGAATTGCATCAGTAAGAAGGCAATGTGCGATTGAAATGGGAATTGTAGTACAACCTATAAGAATTAGAGATAATCTTCAGCTTAAAACTAATGAATATATTATAAAAATAAGAGGAACAAAAGTTGTTTCCTCTGAGCTTATGCCAAGTATGCTATTATGTATGGATCCAACAGGAGAAAACTCAGACATGCCTGGAATTAAGACAATTGAACCTACTTTTGGACTTCCAGCAGTATGGATAAATAAGGATCAAAGAGAGGATGCTGAAATCAAAGGATTTACAGTTGTAGATCCAACAACAGTTATGGTAACTCATTTAACTGAGACAATTAAGCTTCACTCTTATGAATTACTTGGAAGACAGGAAGTTAAGCTTATTGTTGATAATGCTAAAGAAAAGTATAGTGCAGTTGTTGAAGAACTTATTCCGGATTTGCTTACTATAGGTGAATTACAAAAAGTATTACAAAACTTATTAAGAGAAAAAGTTCCAATAAAAGATATTGTGACAATAATGGAATCTTTAGCTGATAATGCAAGAAATACTAGAGATTTAGAGTTGCTTACTGAATATGTTAGATTTGCATTATCAAGAACTATATGTAACCAAGTGGTTGATGAAAATAAAACAATTACTGTAGTTACACTTGATCCTCAGATAGAAGAAATTGTTGGAGCTAATATACAGAAATCGCCTCATGGATCATTCCCAACAGTTGATCCTGATACGACAACTAAAATTCTTAGTGGAATTAAAGATACTGTAGAAAGTGTATATTTCTATAATAACCAGCCAATTATATTGGTTTCACCCAATATTAGACCAGTGTTTAGAAAATTAATAGAAATGGTATTCCCACAAATTATGGTTATTTCATTAAATGAAGTACCAAATGATGTTCAAATAAATAGTGAAGGAGTTGTAACAATATAATGGTCATAAAAAGATATCTCGTAAAAAATATAAATGAAGCAATGACTAGAATCAGGTATGAATTGGGTAAAGATGCCATAATTATAAGTCAAAGAAAAGTTAGAAAACCTGGTATTATAGGTTTATTTTCTGGGAAATTAATTGAAGTTACAGCAGCAGTAGAAAGTCCTGAAGATGAGTCTAAAGTAGATGAAGATAAAAGTTCTAAGAAGAATATTGCTAATAATGAGGAAGAATTTAGAAAATCTCTAGAAAGTATAAAAAGACTTATGGAAACTGAAATTACTGCATCTAAAGAAAATAAAATTTCAAATTTAGATAGTATGATAACAGAACATAATAATAATGCTTTAAAAGAAAGAAATAATAATACTCAAGTATCTGATGGTATTATTAATGATATAAAACATAATAATATACCTAACAATAGTAACATACATAAAGATGATTTGAGTGTTGAATCAGTTCATAATGAAGTAGTTGAACTAAAAAATCTTCTTAGTAAGGTTATGGAAGATAAATCAAATTCAATAGAGGAAGTAAATAAAAATAAGAGTATTCAAAATAATTATTCACATGAACTTAATGAAAGTGAAATAGAAAGTGAATTGAAAAAAACTTTAGATGAACTTGATATTGATGAAGAATTTTTTGAAGATATAATTAAGGCTGCAAATGAATATAAAGATGAACAATTAGAAATTAAAGAGATTTTACGAGATATTTTTGAAAGAGAATTATTAGTTGCAACAGGAAATTTTAAAGGTAAAGTTGCATTGGTAGGTCCTACAGGAGTTGGTAAAACTACTACTATAGCAAAGCTTGCAGGAAGACTTGCATTAGTTGATAAGAAAAAAGTAGGTTTAATAACTATAGATACATATAGAATTGGAGCAATAGAACAGTTAAAGACTTATGCTGAAATAATGAATATACCATTTAAAGTTGTTATTACTATTAAAGAAATGGAAGAGGCAATTAAATATATGTCGGATTGCGATGTCATATTAATTGATACAACTGGTAGAAGTAGTAAAAATACAATGCAAATTTCAGAGTTAAGAGCATTTATAGAAAAGGCAGAACCAGATTATGTTAATATGGTGGTAAGTGCTACAACTAAAAATAGAGATATAAAAACTATATTAAAGGGATATTCTGATTTAGGTTTTGATAATGTTATTATAACTAAATTAGATGAGACCACAGTGTATGGGTCTATATATAATATAGCTAAAAGAGCTAATAAGCCAATTAGTTTTGTTTCTGTAGTGCATAATGTACCAGAGGATATTATAATTCCTGTAAAAGAAGAGTTAGCTAGATTCATACTATGGGAGAAAACTTTATGATAGATACAGCAGCTTT
>DPOH01000150.1 GCA_003539755.1 Clostridium sp. | reverse complement strand
TCTTTATAACTGCTTGCATCCATAGAACCTCTAAGCTCATTGGCTCCATTCCACAGCCTTCTTTTAATTTCTTCCGATGTTATCATTGTTTCCCCCTATGATTAAAATAATCTTTGTTTTATTCATAATTTGTATAGATGTTATTTATACTTTAAAATTATTCATTAATAAATATTTTACCATCATATTTATATCTATTCCAATTATTTTATGTTTCAGCAAATAACAGACTATCTTTTAATCAATGAGGAAATTGCTATAGCCTTAGTTTCAGTATTAAATACTTTATCTAATTCAACATGTATTAATATTTTATTAACAGACACGAAACTATGTATAATCTATGAATTACTTACTGCTATTGTTTCATCATCATCTATGTTAAAATCCATCTTCAAATCTTCACCAAATCTTTCAAAATCAAAATATTTTTCTATAGTTTCTCTTCCTATCTTAGTTATATCACCATCAAAAAGGTGTTCTATATAGCTGTATGCAAGATTAATATAAGTATTTGAGTTACTTCTATTTAAATTAATTACTAACCTGTTATCTTTCTCTTCCATAGCTTTATCTAAAGTACAATTTTCATTTTTCATAATGGTACTGCATACTTTAATCTCATCTTCATCCATATTAAGAAGATTATCTGCTATTTCATTAAGATCATCTATTGAAGAATTTTTCTTTATATTTATACCAGGAACGCTGCATTCAAAATCTGAAATAAAATATTCATTACACTCCTGACCAATACCTATTTCCTTTAATACCTTTTCAATTTGTTCATCACTTTCAGGAAGCTCAAGCCACTTTCCTATAATATGCCCTTCATTGTACTTTCTTAAGTTTGTTACGTATATTCTTATCATATTTTTCACCATAAATATAACCTCTCTTTAGTGTATTTTAAATTATATTATTCCTTATTTGTAATATTTTATGAGTTTAATATGGAATGTAATAAAAATATTCACCAATTAACTGTATTTACTGCCAAATACATTTTATTCAGTAGTAGCCTCATATTGAGCTTTAGTTAAAATAATAGTATCAATTGGTTCTATATAATTAGTTTTTTACAATATCAATCATTTAAGACTCAATTATATTCCTTCTAAACCTACTTTATACGCAAATAAACCCACGAAAATGAACTGCTCCCTATCTACTTGACAGGGAGCAGTTCAAAATCCAATAAATGCTTTTCATAGGTTTTGTGGTGGAGGTGAATCACAACCGTTGAAATCCACCAGTAAATCTTATTTTATTTAGTGAATTTCTTAATTAAAATTGAAGTAATAATAGTACTTATGTTAAGCAAACTCTGAGTCAATTGTTACCTCAATTGCATAATCATCAAATTTATCTTTAAGCATTTTTTCTAATCTACTCTTTAGCTCTCTCCTATCACAAGAGAAATCTAAAACAGCATCACAAAAGATTCTTTTATCTTTTTGATCAATTACTACTCCATGACATCCAAGACAATGTGGTTCATTTTCTTTAAAGTTTTTAAGAACATTCCACACTTCCTTAGAAACTTCCGAATCCTTATCAATTCCATAAATTCCAAGTACAATATAAACATGTGTTTCTTGATAAATCATCATCTGCAATCTATGAAACTCTGGATAAATTTCACCAACAGTTTTTCTATAATCTATTTCAACATTAATACTACCTAAGTTTGTATTAGGGCCATAATTATTTAATATCAAGTCATGAGCTCCTAACACATATTCAGAGCTTTCAATAATATCATAAATTTTTTCCTTTACATCTACATCTATTTTTTCACCAAGGATTTTACTTATAGTATCTCTTAGAACTTCAAGTCCAGCCTTTAAAATAAATATAGAAATAAGTAATCCTGCATATGAATCAATAGAAAAGCTTGTAAGCATATATATTACTGCTGAAATAATAGTTACACTTGAAATAATTGCATCATTTTTAGCATCTTTTCCTGATGCTACTAAAGCACCAGAATTAAGCCTATTTCCTTGCTTCTCAGTATAAGTACCAAGAAAAGTTTTTAATGCTACTGTAACAAGCAATACAAGAATTATCCATAAATTATATTCTACAGCTTCAGGGTGAAAAATACCTTTTACAGATGATATAATCATTTGAATACCAGTAACTATAACTATTATTCCAATAATCATGCTAGTTAGATATTCAATTCTTCCAAATCCAAATGGATGCTTCTTATCTGGTCTTTTTTGAGCTAACTTTGTTCCTATGATTGTAATTAACGAAGATGATGAATCTGTCAAATTATTAACTGCATCAGATGTAATGGCAATAGATCCAGATATTGAACCAATTATTATTTTTATAACTGCTAAAATAAGATTAGTTATAATACCTACAATAGATATCTGTACAATTTGTTTTTCTCTATCTTTTTTCAAAAATAACACTTCTTCCTTTAGTTTTATCTTTATAACCACTCATAAAGTCTAAATACTATTAAAAAAGAATATCTAATGCAAGTTCTCCATTTTCAGCTTGATAAATAGCATATCCTTCTTGTTCTAAACGAGCAGCAATTAGTTTTCTTAAATTTGTGTTATCTTCCACCACTAAAATATTAAATATAGTGAGTCACCTCTTTTCTAGTTAATATTATCATATTTCACAACTTTAACATAACCTAATACATATAACTTTATTAATTTTTTTCCATATAACTATACTTCCATATAAACATAAAGAAAATACTTGAGCTAGTTGAAAATCTAGTTCAAGTATTTCTATTTCTCATTATTTTTTCTTTCCAATAACTAAGCATACAGGATAACACATTCTTCCTCCTGTATGTTTACAGAATGAACACCATACGCGAGTTCCAGACATATATGGCGCTTTAAGATTTAAACATTTTTTTGGTAATCCTTTTGGTGGTTCAGTATATTTCATTTTTGATTCCTCCTAAAATTTATTTTTATAACGACTTTTCTCAAAACCTATTATAAATTTCATATATGTCCTCAATGTGACCTGATATTAACCATACTAATTACTTGAAATATACGTGGCTTATCTAACTTTTATAAAAATATTTCTACTTATTAAATATCCACTATGGTATCACCAAGAGTTTAATCCACCTTTTATAATTTATGTTCTTAATTTTGTTCTTAATCTTCATTTATTTACCTGCTTTAATGTAAATATTTAATTTTTAGCCTTTTCACTATAACTGTATATAACGTTAATATTTTCAATCAAAATTCTTTGTAATTTCTTGCACACAAAAAAGAGAATATATAATTATGATTGTTCATAATTATATATTCTCTCACAAGATAAGAATTCTACTAATTCATAGTATATTTAATACTCATCAAAAAGATAATTTATCATCTTTTCAGGATTCTCTAAAAACTTTCTTGTAATCATGTAATTATCAGTCTTCTTATATTGTGTCTTCTTTATACCATCTTCATCTATAACAAAGATATCTGCATTGGGATAAGCCATAAGAATTGGTGAATGAGTTGCTATTATAAACTGTGACTTTTTCTTTACAAGTTCATTTATAACACTAAGCATTGCCATCTGTTTTATTGGTGATAATGCTGCTTCTGGTTCATCTAAAATATATAATCCTCTTCCACAAAATCTATTAGTCATAAGTGCCATAAAGCTCTCACCATGAGACATTTGATGTAATGATTTACCACCATAGCTCTTAGCTAAAAGTCCATCATAATCTAATTCCTCTATTTCAGTAGCTACATTATAGAAACTTTCTGCTCTTAAAAAAAAGCCATCTTTTGGTCTATTTATATTCTTTACTACTGTAATATACTTATATAATTCAGAATGTGTTTCTCTTGATGAAAAACAAAAGTTCTTGGTTCCACCCTCTGCATTAAAACCACAATTTACTGCTATTGCTTCTAATAGTGTAGACTTTCCACTTCCATTTTCTCCAACAAAGAAGGTTACATTGCTTGACAACTGTATTCTGTCTAAATTATTAACTACAGGCAGCTTCTTTATATAGCTTTTTTCATTATTAATATCATCTTTAAGTTTTATTTCTTTTATATATAAATCATTAAAAGTCATTTAAACTACCTCATAAAAATATCTACAATCTCATAATCTCCATAGCTGTATAATTATCATATATCTTAAATCCTAATCTTTCATAGAAAGGAATCACCTTAGGATCAGAAGGCATTATTTTTATATGAAGCATGTCCTTGTACTTATGAAGAAGTCTTGTCATAAGCTCTGTACCAATATGATAATCCTGATAAGCTGGATTTACAAGAAGATAGTGGATAAATGCAACTGTTTCCCCATCATCAAGGCTTCTTACTAATCCCACAAGCTTATCATTATCATAAGCTGCTATTACATGAGAAGAATTCTTCATAGCCTTAACTAGTTTATCTGGATACTTTCCAGATTCCCATTTTACTGATAAAAATAGATTTTCGAGTTCTTTAGCTTTAAATTCTTTGGTTTCTATATATTTAATATTCATATTTCCCCTCCATTATGTAAAATTTGATATTAATAGTTCACAATTTAATTTTCATTATTAATAAATTATAGCATTTTTTTCTAATAATATACTATTAAATAAAAGCCATGACTTAAATTTTCATCATAATAAAATCTTTTATCATAAAATTATAAGATATTAATCGAGTATTAAATTTCAATTTTTAATATGGATAATTTATCAGG
>DPOH01000257.1 GCA_003539755.1 Clostridium sp. | reverse complement strand
TTACAAGCAATTAAAACACTACAAAGTTAATAAACTTAATACCAAAATCTCGCATAAACAATCATAATCTTAATACAATTCTTCAGCAATGATGGTGTTTAATCTTAAAAATAGTATGGCAATAATTCAATAATTAATACATTAAATAGATATTTAATTGTTATTATAGTAATACCTAAAAACTTTATAAATATTTTTTGTTAATTTTTCAAAAAATATATTTAACCGCATAACTTAATAAAAATGACTCATTTTCATGACGGTTATCTACATCACAAAAATAAGTCATTGTAAATATATTATTTTATAACCACAAAACTATATAGTTATACTATAAATTCTTAACTATTTTGCTTTCATAAGGTGCTAATTTAGTGTTATTTAATTCTTTATTTTCACTCGTATGATTCATTACAAAATAATATGTTTCGTTATTAACTACTCTCTTAACAATTTCTACTCCTTGTGGTGATTCAATAAAATCAATATCAGCATCTTTGATTATCTTTTCTGCTAACAAGTCCATAATAGAGTTGTCTACACCACATCCTATGTAATATACATCACCCTTACCATATTTATTTAATGTAACGGCTGATAAATCATTAAAGAATGGATCTTCATATTCAAATAAAGTTTCTGCAGTTGTAGTCTTAAGCATATCTCTAAATACATTTCCGCTTCCACTAATTCCTTCGAAGTTTCCTACACCCTTTATCTTTACATCTTGCCCATCTTGTAAAGATTCAATTTCTTCAACATAAGCACCAACAAGATCATTATAATAAGTTGGATTTAATTCTCCTAGTGTCAAATTATTGTAATAATCCTTTACTGCTGTTCTGAATGTAAATACTATTTTTCCTCCATCTTCAACAAACTTTTCTATCTTCTTTTGGAATTCTTTTTTAAATACAATCATTGCAGGAATTAATAGTACTTTATAATCACTAAAATCAGCATATGATGGAATAACATCTATATTTATATTCTTTTCATAAAAAGGTCTGTAAAGTCTATATACTTCATTTTTATAATCCATCATAAAGCTTTGCTTTTGTATTCTAAATGAAGCCATAGATTCATAATCATAAATTACAGCCACTTCTGAATTAATAATGCTGTTTATTACATCTTCACTCTTTTTCATTTCATTAAAGAAATTTTGTACTTCATAGAACTTTCTTCTCTTTTTATTATCTGCATCAATTATGCCATAACAATACTGTTCAGCACCCTTTGTAGCTCCTCTATATCTAAAATACATAAGAGAATTACATCCATGAGCCATTGCTTGATATGACCACATTTTAGCTTGATTAGGTCTTGGAAGATAACCAATTACATCGTGACCTTGAGCTCCCATAATCGCTTCTGTTATCCAGAAGTTTTGCTTTTTGCATCCTCTCATGAAATCTAATCCACATGCTATTTCATAATTTGGAATTGGTTCTCTTTGTCCTCCCCATACAGGATAATTATTATATGCTACAACATCTAAATGCTGAGCTACTTTTGAATAATCATAACTCTTATCAAAATATCCTCCTGAAAAATCATGAATTACAACTGTATCTTCTCCTAATATTTCTTTTAATAAATCAACCTGCATCTTTGCATATCTTTCAATGCTGATACTTCTGAATCTTTCCCATTCCATACGAAGTGCTGGATTATGAGTTGTTATAGTTTTTGCTGGAAGAGGTATTTCATTAAAATCATTATATTCTTGTGACCAGAATACTGTCCCCCATGTTTTATTAAGCTTTTCTATATCATTGTTATATGTTTCCTTTAAATATTCTCTAAACGCTTTTTTACAATTGTCGCAGAAACATATATCGCTTCCTTCATGACCAAATTCGTTATCTATTTGCCATGCAACTATTCCCTCTTCACCTTTATAATGTTCTGCTAATTTTTCAATTATCTTTTTAGAATAATCATAGTATGTTTTACTATTGAAGCAATACTGTCTTCTTCCACCAAACACTCTCTTTGTATTGTCTTCAAATTCTGATAATACATCTGGATGCTTCTTGGCAAGCCATGCTGGCATAGTAGCTGTTGGAGTTCCAAATATGACTTTTAATCCTTTGTTTTTTGCTTCTTTTATAATATTATCAAAATAAGAAAAATCATATTTTCCTTCTTCGCATTCCATCATATGCCATGCAAATTCACCTATTCTAATAACATTACTTCCAAGTTCTAATATATTATTTAAATCATCCTCTAACATTTCTTTATCCCAATGCTCTGGATAATAATCTACACCTAAATGCATATTTATATACTCCTTTCAAAAAAAATCTGTTGCAAACTATTATTGTATAACGATTTGCAACAGATTGTATAAACTAAGCTGCTTTTTCTTCTCTTCTCTTTTCTAATTCATCCATAATTTCTTTATGATATTGTCCCTTTAACTTATAACCACCTTTATAAATAAAGTAACTTATTATTGTTATTACTGAAGGAACACCTATCATTAATATTCTTAATCCTAAAATAGTTCCTGAAGTTTGCTCAACATTTGGAACATACCCTACTATAGTTAATCCTACTCCAACTAACCATCCAGATACTGCTGAAGCAGTTTTAACTAATAAAGTTTGGAATGAAGCTATTATACTTTCATTTCTTGTACCTAACTTATATTCACCATAATCAATAACATCTGCAATCATTACTGTTGTAGCACCTAATGTAAATCCTGATCCAAGCTTACATATTGCTCCTGAAAGTGCAATTAGTATTGCATTTGTTGGTGCAAATATTCCTGATACTAGTAATAACACTAAACCTACTGCTGGGATAAATGCTGCTATTTTAAATACTTGGTCTCTTCCAATTGTCTTTGTAAGCATTGGGAAGAAGAATAACCCTGCAATTTCTGCAATTCCTGCACACGCTGTAAATACTGAATACATATTAGCATTACCAGTAACATATTTAAAGTAGTACATTGCAGCTCCACCATATAATTGAACTACTAAGTTATAACATAAAACTACACCAATAAAAACTTTAAGTTGGTCATTTTGAAGTATTACTTTCATCATTCCCTTAAGACCAATTCTGTTTTTCTTATCTTGCTTAGCCATATCATCTTCTGCATCAAGCATATTTTCTTCTTTAACGTTTACACAAGTGATGATAGCTGTTACTATAAATATTACTGCAATTACAATTGCAAATTTTGAATATCCCTTTATGTCATTTCCTTGACCTAATTTGTTTATTATTGTTAATCCAAATGCACCCATTATTAACCACGCACTGCTGGCAAATATTCTAGGTATAACTGACATCTTTTCTCTTTCTTCTGGTGTTTTAGATAAACATGGTAACATTGACCAATAAGGTATATCTTCCATTGTATAAGTCATACCCCATAATATATAGATTACTGAGAAATATACATAAAGGCTACTGCCACTTAAATCTGGTTTTGTAAATAATAATACAAGTACTACTGAGTTAAGAATTGTACCTATCATAATCCAAGGTCTGAACTTACCAAATCTTGTTCTTGTATTATCTACTACCATTCCCATCATAGGATCATTAACAGCATCCCATACTCTGGCTACTAAAAATAATGTTCCTACAAATGCAGGTGCTATTCCTACTAAATCGGTTAAATAAATCATTAAGAACGAAGACATAATTGAATAACATAAGTCTTTTCCTAAAGCTCCTACACCGAATGAATATTTAGTTTTAAATGATAATTTTGAATCTTTCATAACGATCTCACCTTTCAATATCGCTTAAGTAATTGTTTACATCCTCTATATAAATAATATCATCTTATGTAAACAAATACAATACTTTTTTACTAAATTTTTTTATACTTTTTACTACATTTTTAGTAAAAAGCTCAAAAAGCGCTTAACTACACTAGTTAAGCGCCTTTTGTCATAGCTAAAATTATATAATAATCTCTTTAAAGTGATTTAAATTTTATAATTTCACTGGCATAATCGCCATTTAATTTTATATTAATACCATGACTCATTAAATATGCTCCTGATTTTTTATACTCTTTTTTATTCAACTCAAATACATATGATTTTTTAGGATCTAATCCTCTTAATCTTACTCTTACTCCACTATGACCTAATTTACTTTGAGGTAGGAATACAAATAATAAAGCTTCATCTTCTTTTACATATTGGAATAAGTGATAGTCATTACATGAAGTATTTTCTAATCTATAGAATTCTCCCTCTTGTACTATATGACGTATATCTTTGTATTCCTTAATCATATTCTTAGAAATATCAATTTCTTCTTCATTTAATTTTATAATATTGCATCCAATACCTAAAGTCCCCATCATAGCACTATGATATCTAAATTTCATAGGAATTATTCTTTTAGATAAGAAATTAGGACAATCTGTAACCCATGCTCTCATTGCCTTTATAGGATATATATATGAGTAACTCTTTTGTATAGCTAATCTGTCATAAGCATCTGTATTATCACTTGTCCAGAAGTCATCAAAAATGCCTAAAATACCATAATCAATTCTTCCTCCACCAGATGCGCATGCTTCAAATAAAACATGTGGATGTTTTTTCTTTAAGTTTCTAACAATATCGTATACATTTTCTATATGCTTATACCATATGTCTTTTTCTACAGATGCTTGAGAAATAGGTCTATTAGCATCCCATTTAATATAATCTATGTCATATGTTGATAATAAATTATCTAACATATTATAAACAAAATCTTTTACTTCTTGCTTAGTTAAATTTAATACATATTGTCCTCTTGAAGTATCACTTACTCTAGTATCATAATGGTAAATCCAATCAGGGTGATCTTTATACAGCTGTGATAAAGGATTTACCATTTCTGGTTCTACCCATATTCCAAACATCATGTTTAATTCTTTTACTTTATTTATTAATGGTGTTAATCCTTCTGGAAATTTTTCTTCATTTACATACCAATCTCCAAGGCCATTATGTATTCCATTTCTTTGTCCAAACCATCCATCATCTACTACAAATAATTCTGCACCAATTTCACTTGCTTTTTCTGCTAGCTTTATTTGTTCATCACATTTCACATCAAATTCTGTAGCTTCCCATGAATTATATAAAACTGGTCTAAGTCCATTTCTTAAAATATAATTGTTAGCAAACTTATGAATATTATGTGACATTGTTTCAAATCCACTGTTAGAATATCCACTTATAATTGCTGGTGCTGTGAAACTTTCACCTGGTAATAGCTTTAATAAGAAATCATGAGGATTTATTCCCATTTGAATTAATGTATCTCCATATTGAGTCTGCTCTATAATTCCACTGAAATTACCACTCAATCTTAATGCTCCAAAAAATACTTCACCAGAAGTTTCATTAGCATCCTTATCTAAAATGAAATATGGATTATGATTATGTGTTGATATGCCCCTTCTATTTTCAATTGTAATCTTACCATACCCTAATTTTTGAGTGAACATCTGTTGTTCTGCTCCCCAATGTCCATGAGTATTTGAGAAATTTAAACCTGAATAAGGTATATGGAACTGAGCACTATGTATTCTTTCTACTTCTATAACATCATTTGTGTTATTTTTAATCTCAACCCAACGTTCAAGTAAATTTTCTTCTTCATAAATCTTATAATATAGATTTATTTCAAAATCATAATAATCATCTACTAATTTTACTGTTAATACATTACCTTCTATGTTATATCCATTATATTTATATAATAAATCTCTTGTACCATCATTAAAATTAACTTTTAAACATGTTTCCTTATATCTTAATCCACCGTGTACAGGAAATTCTTCAGGTGTAATTTCAAAAACTGGATCATTAGTTGAAACTTCCTCAAGAACTGGCATATCAAAATCCTCAATATTTTCTACTTTTGTTCCCCAATATATATGTCTTAATAGACCTTTATCATCAACTCCAAAAACATATGATGTGTTATTTGTATCTAATTTAAATATTTTATTGTCTTTACTAAGATTAATACTCATAACCTGTGCCTCCCTCAAGATAACGTTTTCTTAATTATATTTCATATCTAGTAAAAAAATCAATATTTTTTACTAAATTTTTATAATAAAATTTTCAGACTCTTTTGGGTGGTTTTATTAGCTAAAATTGTCAATTTAAATATTCTTTTTCTACATAACTACAAATTTCAAATAACTTATTAAAATACCCAATTAATTTACTAATACATCATATCCTTACAAAATGGATAATAACAACATTATTA
>DPOH01000243.1:3148-28706 GCA_003539755.1 Clostridium sp. | reverse complement strand
CAAAAAAACTGTTGCAATAATAGCCTTTAGTAAATATGGTTTATATTTTTTAAATTTCATACTGCCTCTCCAGCCTATGGGGCATAGTTTTTAACTTAATTTTACTTTTTCCACAATGCAATATGTACTTTTCTCCAAGAATACATTCTTTAATAAGCAACACTTGTTTTCCATTTATTAATCTATCAATTATTCCTGAACTTACTATAATACCTTTTATAGAATAATCTCGAGCATCTATTATAATATCCTCCAATACACCTTCTGTTTCACCTAAGGTATTAATCACTTCCATATTTCTTATTTTCTTAAATTCAAGCCCATCATACTGTTCTATTCCCAACGTAATTATTTCTTTTCCAATCTCGACAATCATATCCATAGGTATATAATTCTTTTTAGAAAATAGTTTATGACTTGCAACCTTAACACCCATTATTTTTTCTTGAAAAAAATCCAAATACAAATCTTCTACTATTCCTATCTTTTTACCTTTTGTATCATAAATACTTTTAATGTAGAAATCCTTTATTTTATACATAATTCTTTCTATCTCTCTTCCTTTTATTTCAACCATTAGTATCTGATTTAATACAATAGTATTTTTACCATTTTTAAATAATTAATTCCCACAAAATTCAGATAATCATATATAACCTCTTATATAAAAATTTTGAAACAAAAATATTTATATCGTAGCCAAAAGTGGCAATATCCCTCTATTTATTAAAAATATATACTGATATATTTTTTGTACACAAAAAGCCATTCATTTAAATAAAATGATTAACTCACTTATTTAAATAAAATGGCTATATATTTCTAAATATTATAATATGCTTTATAGTACGCTTTCGATAATTCCGCCACCAACTACAATTTCGCCATCATAAAATACTACAGATTGACCTTTTGTAATTGCTCTTTGCTTTTCTTTAAAAGAAACCTTTACCTTTCCATTAGGAAGTGGTATTAAAGTTGCTTCACTTGGTTGTGCTGAATATCTAACTTTTGCTGTAACTGTAATCTCATTTTCTAACTTATCAAAAGGAATAAAGTTAACATCAGTAGCTATAAGATCATTTCTGAATATTTCATCTTCTGATCCTAATACAACTTCATTTGTCTTAGCATTTATTGCAGTAACAAATACAGGCCTTCCAAGAGCTATTCCAAGTCCTTTTCTTTGACCTATAGTATAATATACTATTCCTTTATGTTGTCCTAATACATTTCCTTCTTTATCAACAAAGTTTCCTGGCTTTACTCTATCAGGTTTTGCTTCAGATATATATTTTCCATGATTATTGTCAGAAATAAAGCATATTTCTTCACTATCTTTTTTATTATGTACAGCTAAACCTATTTCTTTAGCTATTTCTCTTATCTTAGTCTTTTCATACGCTCCACAAGGCATTAACGTATGTTTAAGCTGATCTTGAGTAAAATTATAAAGTGCATAAGTCTGATCTTTTCTATCATCATCAGATCTTATTAATAAATATCTTCCATCACGTTCTTCTATTTTTGCATAGTGGCCTGTTGCAACATAATCTGCACCTATTCCCCTTGCCCTTCTTAGAAGTTCATCAAATTTTAAATGCTTATTGCATTCTATACAAGGGTTTGGAGTTCTTCCATCTATGTATTCTTGAACAAATGGGTCTATAACCTTTTCTTTAAAATAATCTCTAAAATTTAAAACATAAAAAGGTATACCTAACTTATCACATACTCTTCTGGCATCTTCAACGGCTGAAAGTGAACAACATCCACCTTCTCTTTCTTCAAAGCCTTTATCTTCCTGCCAAATTTGCATAGTTGCACCAATAACTTCATATCCTTGTTGCTTTAATAAATAAGCAGCAACGGAGCTATCAACTCCGCCGCTCATACCTACTAAAACTTTCTTTTTAGTACTCACTATTATTCTCCATGAACCATGTTGTGTAATTCATCATGATCATGTTCTTCCATTGGCTTAACGTCTAAACCATTTTGTGCTCTATAATCATTAATAGCCTTGTGAATTGCTTCTTCTGCAAGAACTGAACAGTGCATTTTTACTGGTGGAAGTCCATCTAATGCTTCAGCAACAGCCTTATTAGTTAATTCCCAAGCTTCATCTATAGTCTTTCCTTTAATCATTTCAGTAGCCATTGATGAAGAAGCTATAGCTGATCCACATCCAAAAGTTTTGAATTTAACATCTTTTATAATGTTATCTTCTACTTTTAAATATATCTTCATTATATCTCCACATTTAGCGTTTCCTACTTCTCCAACTCCATTTGCATCTGGAATTTCTCCAACATTTCTTGGATTTTGAAAATGGTCTAATACTTTTTCACTATATATCATTATTAATTTTCTCCCTTCTTAATAAAGTCATCCCATAATGGTGACATATTTCTTAATCTTTCTATGATTGGTGGTAATACTTCTAATACGTAATCAACATCTTCTTCTGTTGATTTTTCTCCTAATGTAAGTCTTAAAGATCCATGAGCTAATCCATGTGGAAGACCTATTGCAAGTAATACATGTGATGGATCTAATGAACCTGATGTACATGCACTACCACTTGATGCACATACTCCCTTAAAGTCTAATGATAACAAGATTGATTCTCCTTCTATAAATGAGAATCTAACATTTACGTTACCTGGTAATCTCTTATCTCCTCTAGGCCCATTTAAATATGAATATGGTATTTCTTTTAAGATACCATCTATTAATTTATCTCTTAAACCACTTAATCTCTTCATGTGTTCTTCAAGATTTGAAGTAGCTAACTCAATTGCTTTTCCTATTCCAACTATTGAAGCAATATTTTCAGTACCTGCTCTTCTATTCTTTTCTTGAGCTCCTCCATGAATTAAGTTATCTATTTTTATTCCATTCTTTATATAAAGTACACCTATACCTTTTGGTCCATAAATTTTATGACCTGCAAGTGAAAGCATGTCGATATTCATATCTTGAACATCTACTGGTACATTACCTACTGCTTGAACTGCATCAGTATGGAAAAATACTTTCTTTTCTCTACATATTTCACCAATTTCTTTAACTGGTTGTATTGTTCCTATTTCATTGTTTGCAAACATAATAGATACTAATATAGTTTTATCTGTTATAGCATTTCTTAAATCGTCTAAATTAATAAATCCTTCTTCATTAACATCTAAATATGTAACTTCAAAACCATGTTTTTCTAAATACTGACAAGTATGTAATACTGCATGGTGTTCTATTTTTGTTGTAATTATATGATTTCCTTTATTCTTATGAGCTGATGCAATACCTTTAATAGCCCAGTTGTCTGCTTCTGACCCACCACCAGTAAAATAAACTTCAGTTGGTTTACAATTTAAAGCTGTTGCTACTTTAGCTCTTGCTTCATCTATTGCTCTTTTTGTTTCTCTTGATATCCCATAGAAAGAAGATGGATTTCCAAACTTCTCTGTAAAGTATGGCATCATTTCTTCTAATACTTCTGGCTTAACATAAGTTGTTGCCGCATAATCCATATATACGTTTTTCATATTTTATTCGCTCCTGTCTACAATTTTTATTCCACTTTGTTTTTTTAGCATCTCATTATAATCATCAACGATATCTTGAAGTGTTATTGAATTCATCACATCATCTACACTTTTCTTTATCTTTTCCCATACAGCCTTAGTTGCACAGCATTCTTCACTGTCACACTTAACCCCGTCTATACAGTCAGCCACTTCAATTGGGCCTTCAAGTATAGTCATGATATCCCCCACTGTAATTTCACTAGGATGTTTGCATAATACATAACCACCCTGTGCACCTCTTATACTTCTTATGACATTCGCTCTTCTAAGCGGACTAAACAGTTGCTCCAAATAATATTCCGAAAGATTTTGTCTCTTGGAAATTGTTTTTATTGATACAGGGGCTCCTCCATAATTAACCGCTAGTTCTACTACCGCTCTAACGCCATATCTTCCTTTTGTTGATAACTTCATTCCACCACCCCTTAAAATTTATTTTTAATCTAAATTTCATTTATATCTTATCAAAATACTCGGACTTTGTCAAACTATCATTTTTTTCCTTTTACAGAACTCCAATAACGTCTGATACTTTCCTCATATTTATTATCCTGAGCTACATAATAATTTCTGCCTTTTAATTCATCTGGCATATACTGCTGATTAACATAATGATTTGGATAATCATGAGGATACCTATATCCTGTTACACCAAGCTTCTGTGCCCCAGAATAATGTGCATCCTTCAAATGCATTGGAATATCTCCCACATTAATATTATCCAAATCATTCATAGCATGTGCTATGGCCATATACGCACTATTGGATTTAGGTAATGTAGCAAGATATATAACAAGTTCAGATAAGATTATCTGAGCTTCAGGAAATCCTACTTTTAACGCCAACTCAATACCAGAATTTATTACTGTAAGAGCTTGGGGATGCGCCAAACCTATATCTTCTGCTGCAATTACAGATATTCTTCTTACAATGGCATTTAAATTTCCACTCTTTATAAGACGTGCTAAATAATGAACAGCTGCATCTGGGTCACTTCCTCTTATACTCTTCTGAAGAGCACTTAGAAAATTATAAAATTCATCCCCACTGCTATCGGCTCTCATATTTGACTGACCTAAATTTTCAATAACTTCACTTGTAATTTCTCTAATATGTTTTACTTGTGAATTTATTGCCAGTTCCAAAATATTATATGATTTTCTATAGTCCCCTTGTGATATTTCCGCTATATATTCTAATGCTTCCATTGTATAATTTACTTCTATACCTTCACCTATAAGTTTTTTTATAGATTTTTCAAGCCCTATAACTATATCTTCCTTATTAAGTGGTTTAAAAGAAAAAATATTACACCTGCTTATAATAGCCTTATGTATTACAAAATACGGATTTTCAGTTGTACTTGCAATTAAAGTTATTCTTCCATCTTCTATAAACTCTAAAAGTGCCTGCTGCTGTTTTTTATTAAAATGTTGAAGCTCATCTATATACAAAACTACTCCATTATAGTTTAAAAGATTATCCATACTATTTGTTATATCTTGGATGTCTTTAACACTGGCAGTTGTAGCATTCAACTTATAAAACTTTTTATCCACATATTTAGCCATAATATTAGCTAGAGTAGTTTTGCCTGTTCCTGGTGGTCCATAAAATATACAATTACAGATATTATTACTTTTTATTAAATTACTTAATGGCTTCCCCTCACCTAATATCTGTTCCTGTCCAACAAAATCTTCAATCTTATCCGGTCGCATCAAATCTGCTAGTGGCCTCATGAACTTCACCTCTTACTTTTCATTTACGCTAAATATTATTATACCAAAATATATAAAATAAGAAAGAAAATAATTTGTAATAAAAAATAATGTGCATATAATACGAATATCATACACACATTATTTTTAATACATTTAGCCGAACAATGCTCTATCACTGAATCCTTCTTCACCATCATTACTTGCATTTTCAAACATCTGTAATAAGCCATTAGTATCTAATTTTTCTTTTTCTGTGCCTTTAACATCTACAAGAATTTGTCCTCTATGCATCATAAATAATCTATTTCCTGTTTCAATTGCATGTTTAAGATTATGAGTAACCATCAAAGTTGTTATGCCACTCTCTTTAACTATTTTTCTTGTAATATCCATTATCTTTTGAGATGTTTTAGGATCTAATGCTGCTGTATGTTCATCTAAAAGCAATAATTTAGGTTTAGACATAACAGCCATCAAAAGAGTAAGTGCTTGCCTTTGCCCACCTGATAACAAAAGCACTTTATTATAAAGCTTATCTTCAAGTCCTAGATCTAGTTCTCTTAACATTTCTTTAAAATACTCAACTCTTTTTTTACTCACACCCAATCCGAAACCAAATCTTTTTCCTTTGTTATCAGCAAGAGATAAATTTTCTAAGATTGTCATATTTGGTGCTACACCTTTAAATGGATCTTGAAATACCCTTCCTATAGATTTAGCTCTTATATATTCAGGTTTATTAATTACCTCAGTCCCATTTAAAATAATTGAACCCGAATCAGCTTCTATAGTACCTGAAATTATATTTAATAAAGTAGATTTTCCTGCACCATTAGAACCTATTATACTTACAAAATCACCTTCATCTACTTCCACAGATAAATTGTTAAACACTCTATTTTCATTAATTGTATTTGGATTAAATACTTTGGATAGTTGTTTCACTTTTAACATTTTCGTCAGCACCACCTTCTATAAGTTTTTTCTTTTTAAATTTAAATAGTCCATTATTAGAACATAGCGCTACAACAACTATTATTGCAGTCATAAGCTTTAAATCATTTGCAGTAAGACCTAGTATTGCACCATACTTTAATACAATTGCAATTGCACCTTTATACATAATTGCACCAATGATTGATAAAGTAGTAGCTTTGATAAAAGTAAATCTTTCAAACAAGGAACTTCCAACAATTACAGCTGCAAGTCCCATTACAACAGTACCTGTTCCCATACCTACATCTGCAAAGCCTTGATACTGTGCTGTAATTGCCCCTGCTGTTGCTGCTAAGGCATTACTTATAGTAAGTCCTAAAACTTTAATTACATCTTTATTTACACCTAATGATGATACAACCTGCTCATTATCACCTACTGCTATAAGCAAAAATCCTGATTTAGTTTTTAAATATAAATCTAATAAAACTTTTACTATTAGTAATACTACTGCAATAATAACTATTGCTGGTACATTTAATTTAAATGCATTATTTGCATTAAATAACGGAACATTTGCTTTTCCCATTATTCTTAAATTTACTGAATATAATCCAATCATTACAAGAATACCAGCCATTAAATTATCAATCTTTAACTTAACATGAAGAATACCTGTTACTGCACCTGCGATTCCTCCGCCTATGGCTGCTGCAAAAATACTCACCCAAGGATTTGTTCCCTGCACTAAAAGAGTAGCACTTATTGCTGCCCCCATTGGAAATGTCCCATCAACCGACATATCAGGAAAATCTAATATCTTAAATGTTATATAAACAGCAATTGCAACAATCGAAAATAGCAGACCTTGTTCTAAAATATTAATTAAAACATCCACTACTGAACGCCTCCAGTCACTTTCTTAGCATCTTTATTAATCTCTTCTGGTATTGTTATATTTAATTTTTTAGCTACATCTTCATTAATAGTAAATGCCATTTCACTTAATATTGTAATTTCAACATCTGATGGTTTCTTACCATCTAGAATTTCAGCTGCCTTATATCCTGCTTCTTTTCCTAGCTTATAATAATCAATTCCTATTGTAGCTAAACCACCTTTCATTACTACAGCTTCTTCTGCACCAATTATAGGTTTGTTAGCATCTAAACATAACTTTCCTACTAAACTATATGCTGATGCAACTGTATTATCAGTTGGAGTATATAGAACATCAATTTCACCTAAAGCACTTGTCAAATTTTGATTTATTTCATTTACATTAGTTACGCCGATTTCTTTTACAACCAAACCTTCTTTTTCTACTGCACTTTTTAGCTCATCTACTTGAACAACAGAATTTGTTTCTGAAGTATTGTAAATAACACCTATTGTCTTTGTATCAGGCAATAGTTTTTTCATCAACTTTACTTGATCCTCTACTGGAACTTTATCAGAAGTACCAGTTACATTTGTCCCTGAGCTCTTCCAATCTTTTGCTATTTCAGCCGATACTGGATCTGTAACCGCTGTAAATACTATTGGAATATCCTTAGTAGAATTATATGCAGCCTGTGCTGCTGGAGTTGCAATCGCAAAGATTAGATCCTTCTTACTATCTGCAAATTGCTTTGTTATTGTTTGAGCATTAGCTTGTTCACCTTGGGCATTCTGCTGATCAAAAGAAATATTCTTCCCTTCTTCGTAACCTTTTTCCTTAAGTGCATCAACAAATCCTTTATTAGCACTATCTAAAGCATCATGTTGAACTAATTGTACTACCCCAACATTTTTCATATCTCCTGAAGAAGATTCACCTTTACTACTTGAAGAACTACTTGAACTACCACATCCTACTAATGCTGTACCTATCATAATCGAACATAACAGCATTGCTAATTTTCTTTTTCCTACCATATTTCCATCCCCCTAATATTAATCATTATCAACTTTTAAATTCTTCTTACATAATTCCTAATAAAAAAATAATAAATATACACTTATATTTATGATAAATACTTAAAAAAATTGATAATAATTTAAAAATCTTTTAAGATATATTATCATATTTTGATTTTTTTGTAAAGTTTGCTTATAATTTCAAATGATCTTTCTTAAATTTATTAAATTATTTATATTTAAAATTTAAATATTTTTCATTTCTATAAATAATTAATTTCATAAAATAAAAATAGCTTTTATGATAAAAAATACTAAAATCATAAAAGCTATTTTTATTATCTAGGAAGTGACCTATGACCTATGCCTATAACAACTTCATCTAAATGAAGTAATCCTATACTTAAAAATATACATACTGATATATGCTCTCCACCCCTAGCTATTCCAATCTTTCCACCTACATTTTGACCACTTGCTCTATTTTCGACTTGAATTATCGCATCTCTAGTAGCTCCAATTACAGCTCCTTCATGTAAATGTTCCTCTCTAATAAGCCCATTTCTTTTAGATGCTACTAATGCACTTTCTAATATTTTAGATATAGATGTATTAATATTTCCACCAATATTTACTGCTGTAACTTTAATGCCTTTTTCTGAATATATTTTTTTCAGTTCATTTTCTTCTTCTCTTTCACATATGGCCATTCTTGTTGCAATTTTTGCAATCCTTGTGCTATTGCTTTCCATCCAACTTATATCTCCCTTCATAATCTAGAAATCAAAATTATATATCTAAATAATATTTTTCACCCCTTATATTGTCAATATAACATTTTGTGATATCTATTATATTTTCACTTCTTATAATTTACAACTCTATGAATGGACAAAAAAGCAATTCATAAATAAAAAATATAATCAAAAAAGATGCTTAAAATTCTTTTAATAATTTTAAGCATCTGCTAACTTTTAATAAAAATCACCCATTTTTCTAAATTTAGTATACCTATCATCAACAAGCTTATCTATATTTACATCTTTCTTTTCCTTTAAAAAGGCTAATATACTATTCTTTATAGCCTCACAAGTTTTCGTAGGATTTTTATGTGCTCCACCTCTAGGCTCTTTTATTATTTCATCTATTATTCCAAATTCTTTTAAATCTTTTGCTGTAATCTTCATAACTTCCGCTGCTTCTTTTGCACGACTAGCATCTTTCCATAAGATTGATGCAAATCCTTCTGGTGAAAGTATTGAATAAATAGAATACTCAAGCATACATATTTTGTCTGCAACAGTAAGAGCTAAAGCTCCACCACTTCCACCTTCACCTGTTACTATTGAAAATATTGGAGTTTTAATTCTGCTAAGTTCAAATAAATTAGTTGCTATAGCTTCACCTTGCCCTCTTTCTTCAGCACCAAGTCCACAAAATGCACCCGGTGTATCAACAAAGCATATTACAGGTCTTTTAAATTTTTCAGCCTGTTTCATTAAACGAAGAGCCTTTCTATAACCTTCTGGATTAGGCATTCCAAAATTTCTTTTTATATTTTCATTTGTATTAGCACCCTTAGTTATAGCTATTATAGTAACATTTATGTTTCCAATAGAGCCAATCCCACCAATTATAGATTTGTCATCACCAAACCTTCTATCACCATGAAATTCTATAAAATCATTAAATATATTTTCTATATAAAACTGCCCTGTTGGTCTTTCTCTATGTCTTGCAATTTCAACACTATCCCATGCACTACTAGTATTGACCTTAAAAAAATCCTTATTCATAACTTCTCACTCCATGTAAAACTAGAATTTTATATAATAAAGCTCTAAGATCTGTTCTCTTTACAATAGCATCTATAAAGCCTTTCTCTAATAAAAATTCTGCTTTCTGAAAATTATCAGGCAATGTTTCCTTTATAGTATTTTCTATTACTCTCCTACCTGCAAAACCAATTAATGCATCTGGCTCACTCAAAATTATATCACCTTCCATTGCAAAGCTTGCTGTCACTCCTCCTGTTGTAGGATCTGTTAAAACTGAAATATATAAAAGTCCTGCCTCATTATGCCTTGCAAGTGCTGCACTTACTTTTGCCATCTGCATAAGCGAAAAGATTCCCTCCTGCATTCTAGCTCCGCCAGATGTTGCAAAAATTATTACTGGAAGTTTATTTTTAGTAGCATATTCAATCAATCTAGTAAGCTTTTCACCTACAACAGTCCCCATGCTTCCCATCATAAAAAAACTATCCATAATGCCACAAGCTACTGCCAACCCATTAATTTTACCAATACCAGTTACAACCGCCTCATTACTTCTCGACTTTGTCATACTCTTTTTTATCTTTTCTTCATAACCTTTAAAATTTAAAGGATCAACTGTCTTTAAATCTTTCCACATTTCATTAAAAGTATCTTTATCAAAAATCATTTTTATTCTTTGTGTTGCATTAATTCGAAAATGGTGACCGCAAGATGTACAAATATACTTAGAATTTTCTAAGTCTTCATAATAAATAATTCCATTACACTTTTCACATTTAGTCCATAAACCTGAAGGTATATTAGGTTTTTCTTCTGGTTCTGATTTTTTTAATGCTACTGGTTTAACAGTAGCATATTGTCTTTTTATAAATAAGTCCTTAAGCATTCTTCTTCACCATCTTTTCTTCTAAAAATGAAGTATCATACTCTCCTTCTAAAAATTCATTAGTTTCTAAAATCGAAAGATCAAATTTAATATTAGTTTTAACTCCTCCAACTGCGAATTCAGATAAGGCCCTTCTCATTTTTACTATAGCTTCATTTCTATCATTTCCAAAAGTTATAACTTTTGCAATCATAGAATCATAACAATGTGGTATTTTATATCCACAATAAATCGCTGAATCTATCCTTACTCCCATTCCACCTGGAACACATAATTCTTCAATCTTTCCTGGACATGGTCTAAAATCATGTTCTGGATCTTCAGCATTAACTCTACACTCAATTGCATGTCCCTTAATTTTTATATCATCTTGAGTAAAATTCAAAGTTTCTCCTGCTGCAATCTTAATCTGTTCTTTAACAAGGTCTATTCTTGTTATCATTTCTGTAATAGGATGTTCAACTTGTATTCTCGTATTCATTTCCATAAAATAAAAATTATTGTCTTTATCATATAAAAACTCTATTGTTCCTGCATTTTTATAATCAACAGCACTAGCTGCTCTTTTTGCTATTTCACCCATCTTCTCCCTAAGTTCTTCTGTAAGAACATTAGAAGGTGCCTCTTCTAATACTTTTTGATTTTTTCTCTGCATTGAACATTCTCTTTCACCTAGGTGAACAATATTACCATGCTCATCAGCAAGTATTTGAAATTCAATATGTTTTGGTTTTTGAATAAATTTTTCTAAGTATAAAGTATCATCTCCAAAGCATGCTTTGGCTTCTGCTTTTGCTGTTTTAAATCCCATAAGAAATTCTTCCTCATTAAAAGCAATTCTTATTCCTTTTCCTCCACCACCTGCTGCTGATTTTATCATTATTGGATATCCTATACCTTCAGCAATTTCAAGAGCTTGATTTTCATCACTAATTTCGCCTTCAAACCCCGGAACTACTGGTACATCTGATGCTTTCATAATCTTTCTAGCCATAGCCTTATTTCCTATCAAATCAATAGTTTCATAATCAGGCCCTATAAATTTGATATTACACTGCCTACACATTTTGGCAAATTTTGAATTCTCAGATAAAAATCCAAATCCCGGATGTATAGCATCTGCCCCAGTAAGTACACATGCACTTAATATATTTGTAATATTTAAATAACTGTCTTTAGGCATTGCTGGTCCTATACAAACTGATTCATCTGCAAGCTGAGTATGAAGAGCTTCTTTGTCAGCTTCAGAATATACAGCTACTGTACTTATTCCCATTTCTCTACATGCTCTTATTATTCTTACAGCAATCTCGCCCCTATTTGCAATTAGCACTTTTTTAAACATAACATCACCTATCCTAGACTATAGCAAATAATATTTCTGCTTCACATACAACTTTTCCATCAACGCTTGCAGTACCTTTTCCAACACCAATTGTCCCCTTTAATCTAACTATTTCACAGCATAAGTCTAGTCTATCTCCAGGCACTACTTTTTCTTTAAATCTTGCTTTATTCACACCAGCAAGAATAGGAGTTTTACCTTTAAACTGCTCCATAGAAAGTATTGCTACAGCACCAGTTTGAGCTAAGGCTTCAATTTGAAGAACTCCAGGCATAATTGGCATATCTGGATAATGCCCTTGAAAAAATGGTTCATTTGCCGAAAGATTTTTATAACCTTTTACATATAATTTATTATCAATATCTATTTCAGTAACTCTATCAATTAAAAGCATAGGATATCTATGAGGTAAAATTTCCTTTATTTCATTTATTTTTAGCAATTTTTATTCCTCCCTAATCTTGAACAACGGTTGTCCGTATTCTACCATATCTCCATCTTTAACTAAGCATTTAACAACAGTTCCAGAAAATTCACTTTCGATTTCATTCATAAGCTTCATAGCTTCAATAATGCAGATAACTTTTCCTTTTTGTATTACATCTCCTTCACTTACAAAAGGATCACTTTCTGGAGATGCTTTAGCATAAAATGTTCCAACCATAGGAGATGTAATTATACTTGAAGCACCATCATCTTCAGCCTCCTGCTCAACTTCATGTTTTGCTTCATTTACTATTTCTTCACTATTATTTAAAGGATTCATAACAGGAGCATATACTGTTCTTTCATTCTCCTTTACTATTTCTTTTTTCTCATTATTATCATTAGAATCTCTATTTAATGACTTATCCATTTTTATATGTTCATTTCCATCACTAAATTCAAAAAATGCTAAACTTGAAGAATCAATAAGCTGTATTAATTCTTTAATTTGTTCAAATTCCATAGAATAACCTCCTACACTATTTCCACTTCTTTATAACAAGTGTTGCATTATGACCGCCAAATCCTAAAGAATTATTTAATACATATTCTAAATTCTGTTTTCTTCCTTCATTAGGAACATAGTCTAAATCAAGTTCTTCATCAGGTACTTCATATCCTATAGTAGGTGGTATAAAGCCATCTTCTAAAGCTTTTGTACATACTATGGTTTCTATTGCACCAGCAGCACCTAGAAGATGTCCTGTCATAGATTTTGTAGATGATACAGGAACTTTAGCATTTTCACCAAAAACTCTCTTTATTGCTATTGTTTCAAATTTATCGTTAAGCTGTGTTGATGTACCATGAGCATTTACATATGATATATCATCTGGAGTTATACCTGCTTCCTTTATTGCAAGTTCCATTGCTTTAGCTGCTCCACTTCCATCTGGTGCTGGTGAAGTAATATGATATCCATCACAAGTTGTTCCATATCCAACTATTTCTGCATAGATTTTAGCGCCTCTTTTTTGTGCATGTTCAAGAGATTCAATAACAACTACTCCTGCACCTTCACCCATTACAAATCCGCTTCTTTCTTTGTCAAATGGTATAGATGCTCTTTTAGGGTCATTATGAGAATTTAATGTTTTATTTCCATGGAAGCCACCAACTCCAATTCTTGTAATGGGAGCTTCTGCACCACCACATAACATAACATCAGCATAACCATGCTTTATAGTTCTAAATGATTCTCCAATATTATTTATACCAGTTGCACATGCTGTTACAACAGATGTACATGGACCTTTTAATCCATATTTAATAGCCACATTTCCTGCTAATAAATTTACAATGGACATTGTTATAAAAAATGGTGAAACACGTTTAGATTTTCCTGTTGCTAATCTACCACATTCACTTTCAATTGTTTCTAGACCACCAATACCTGACCCAATGCTAACTCCAATTCTTTCCAAATCTTCTTCATCTAAGTTTAGACCTGAATCTTTAACTGCTTGATCTGCTGCCACTATTCCAAACTGTTCGAATCTATCTAATCTTCTGCATTCTTTCTTACTTATTATAGGTTCTGGATTAAAATCCTTAACTTCAGCTGCAATTTTAACATCTAGCAAGTCATTATCAACTAATGTAATAAAATCTATACCACATTTTCCTTCTTTAGCATTATTCCAAAATGTATTTACATCATTTCCTATAGGAGTCAAAGCTCCCATACCAGTAATAACTACTCTTCTTTCCATAAATTCTTCCTCCACTACATCAACATTCCACCATCAACATGGATAACCTGACCTGTAATATAATCAGATTCATCACTTGCTAGAAAAGCAACAACTTCAGCCACATCTTCAGCTGTTCCAAATCTTTTTAATGGAATATTCTTTTTTGCTTCTTCCTTTACCTTTTCCCCAAGACATTCTGTCATTTCTGTATCAATAAATCCTGGTGCAACAGCATTAACATTAATTCCTCTAGTTCCAATTTCCTTTGCAAGAGATTTTGTCATTCCTATTATTCCTGCCTTTGATGCCGCATAATTAATCTGACCAGCATTACCTGATATTCCTACAACAGAAGATATATTTATGATTTTTCCTTTTTTCTGTCTTATCATCACTGGTGTTATACTTTTAAGACAATTAAAAACGCCTTTTAAATTAACATCAATAACACTATCAAAATCTTCTTCTTTCATTCTTAAAATTAAATTATCCTTAGTTATTCCTGCATTATTTACTATAATATCAATAGCTCCAAACTTTTCTTTGGCACTTTTGATTAAATTTTCGACTTGATCTAGCTTGGAAATATCAGCTTTGATACTTAAAGCATCTACTCCCATTCCTCTTATTTCGCTTTCAACTTCTAAGGCTTCTTTTTCGCTGTTTCTAAAGTTTATTACTACATTAGCTCCAAGTGATGCCAACTTTAATGCAATTGCTTTTCCAATGCCTCTTGATGCACCAGTTACAACTGCACATTTTCCTTTCAACATAAATTTCCTCCTCGAAATATATTATTAATAGACAATATTTCTTTCAAAAATTATTTATGGATTTTGGTAAACTATAACTTCTTAAATGATTCAACTGTATTAATTAATGAATTAATACCTTCCACATTAAGAAGTCTTGCATTTCTATTAATCTTCTTTACAAATCCTCTAAGTGCCTTTCCTGGACCTACTTCAACAAATGTATCTACACCTTTTTCAATCATATTATTAATTATATTTTCAAATAATACAGAACTTCTAATGTGATTTTTCAATATTATTTTTACATCATCATTATCTTCATATGGTGTTCCCTTTACATTAGAGTAGACTATTTTGTTAAAGCCTTTTATATCTACCTTTTCTATAGTTTTATAAAATTCTTCACTTGCACCAGTTAATAATGAACTATGGAAAGGTCCACTTACTTTTAGAGGAATTCCAATACCTCCAAGCTCTTTGGCTATTTTAACTGCTTCATTTACTGCTTTAAATTCTCCTGAAATTGATACTTGTCCAGGACAATTAAAATTAGCACCTTCAACAACTCCAAACTTTCCTGCTCTTTCTAATAATTCCTGCATTTTTTCACTATTAAGCTTTAATATTGCTGCCATTGTTCCAAGACCTTCTGGAAGTGCACTTCCCATTATTCTTCCTCTCTCTTTTATTAAAAGAAGTCCATCTTCTAATGATAATACCCCACCATAAATCAATGCCGCATATTCTCCTAAACTTAATCCTGCTGTATGATCTGCACTTATATCATTAACTTCTAAGGCCTTTAATGCCATAAGTGATGCTGTCAAAATTAAAGGTTGTGCATTTTCTGTTTTTGTAATCACCTCTTCAGGACCTTCAAACATCATTTTTTTAATAGGCATATCTAAAATATTTTCACTATAATCTAATATTGATTTACATTCAGCTATGTTTTCATATAAATCCTTAGCCATTCCCACTGTCTGTACACCCTGACCTGGAAATAAAAAAGCGGTTTTCTTACTATTCATTTCTGCCTCCAAATAAGTTAAATCTTTTTTCTGCTTCATCGAATAATTCTTCTATTATTTCTTTAGCAGTCTGTTCTTTATTAACTATTCCTGATATCTGACCAGCCATTAATGATCCATTATCAACATCACCATCTATAACAGCTTTTCTTAAAGCTCCTACTCCTAATGTTTCAAGCTCTTCAATACTTGCCCCTTCTTTTTCAAGTTTTAAATATTTTCTTGCAAGTTTATTTCTCAAAACTCTTACAGGATGTCCTGTAGGTCTTCCTGTAACTTCAGTATCTATATCCTTAGCTTTTAATACTCTTTCTTTATAATTAGGATGTACTGTACATTCTTTAGCTACTAAAAATCTTGTTCCTAATTGAACCCCTTCTGCACCTAACATAAAAGTAGCTGCGACACCTCTTCCATCACCAATTCCACCAGCTCCTATAACTGGTATTTCAACTGCATCAACTACTTGTGGTACAAGAGCCATTGTAGTCAGCTGTCCTACATGTCCTCCAGATTCAGTTCCTTCTGCAATTACAGCATCAGCACCACACTTTTCCATTCTCTTTGCTAATGCAACTGATGCTACTACTGGTATAACTTTAATGCCGTATTTATTCCACTTATTCATGTATTTTCCTGGACTTCCTGCTCCTGTTGTTACTACTTTTACCCCTTCTGTACATACTAAATCAGCTATTTCGTCTGCATTTTCTGACATGAGCATTATATTCACTCCAAATGGCTTATCAGTTAACTTTTTTGCTTCTCTTATCTGTTCCTTTACCCATTCAGTTGGAGCAGCTCCTGTAATTATCCCAAGCCCTCCTGCTTCACTTACAGCAGATGCTAATGATGCATCTGCAATTCTTGCCATACCACCTTGAAATATAGGATATTCTATTTTCAACAATTCACATACTCTATTACTTTCCATAAGAATTTCCTCCTAGTCATGCAACATAAATTGTAGTCATGACATTTTTTCTACTTATATATAAGTTATAAAGATTTATCCTTGAGCAAGTTTACTATTTAAAAACTCCATTTACAGTCATACTTATAAAAGTTTAAATTAACTCAAAGACATTTAAAATTCACATAAATTCTATTTATGTTCTTCTACATAATTCACTGCATCTTTTATAGTCTTTAATCCATCTACTTCTTCAATTTGAATTCCATACTTTTCTTCTAATTCAATAACAATTTGGAATAAATCTAATGAATCTGCTCCTAATTCTTCAAAAGTAGTTTCTAATGTTACTTCTTCCTTTTCAATTTCTAATTGATCACAAATAACTTCTCTAATTTCTTCAAATAACATAATAAATTCCTCCATTTATTCATATAATTTTTATTAATTAATTATTTTATTACCATTCAATAAGTGTAGAACCATATGTAAGTCCTCCACCAAATGCTACTAGTATTAGCTTGTCACCTTTTTCTATCATATTCTTTTCATACATATCATTTAATGCTATCGGCACAGATGCCGATGAAGTATTACCTACTTTATCAACATTCATATAGAATTTATTCTTCTCTATACCTAGTCTTTTAGCTGCTGATGCTATAATTCTTGAATTCGCTTGATGAGGAACTATATACTTTATTTCATCTAATGAAATGCCTGTATCCTCAATAATCTTTTTTACTCCATTTTCAATTGCTTTAGTAGCAAATTTAAAAACTTCTCTTCCATTCATATCAACAGTTCTTTTTTTAAGAACTTTTTCTTCAGTAAAAGGTGTATCAAAATCTGCCGCTCCAATAGTTAAGCTTTCCCATTTATCACCTTCTGCTTTAAGATAAGATTTAACTATTCCTCTCTCATCACATTTTTCAAGAACTGCAGCTCCACTTCCATCTCCAAATAAAATACATGTGCTTCTATCTTCCCAGTCAACAACTTTTGAAAGAACTTCTGCCCCTATAACAAGAGCACTTTTGTAATTCATAGAAAGCATCATTCCTTTTGCTATTTCAAGTCCATATACAAATCCTGAACAGGCTACATTAATATCAAAACATGCCGCTTTTTGGGCTCCTAGTTTACTTTGCACAAGACATGCAACTGATGGAATGAACATATCTGGGGATACAGTTGCAACTATTATTAAATCTAAGTCTTCAGGCTTCATTTCTGCCCTATCTAATGCAAGTTTAGCTGCTTTAGATGCAAGCATTGAAGTATCTTCTCCCTGTGATATTCGCCTTTCTTTTATACCTGTTCGTTCACTGATCCACTCATCATTTGTATCAACAAACTCACTCAACTTATCATTGGTAACAGCTAAAGAAGGTAAATATGCCCCAATACCTGCAATTCCAATATTATTCATAATGTTCTCCTTCATCTATAATTCATATTTTTGTTTAAAAAAATCATTTAGTTTTCTTAAGGAAGATATTAAAATTTGTTCTTCTCTATCATCTAATCCTTCTATTGCTGTATTAATCATATCTTTATGAAATTTTTCATGAAGTCTGTATGCAAGCTTACCTCTCTTAGTAAGTTTGATTAAAACAACTCTTCTATCTTCTTCTATCCTTTTTCTTTCAACATACTGTTTTTTTATTAATTTGTTTATTGCTGTAGTTAAAGTTCCTACAGTTATTTTTAAGTTTTGTGCAACCTCTGACATAGTTTTTTCTGTATACATACCAATGGCCTCTATAGTATGTATTTCAGTGATTGATAAATCTGAAATTTCTCCACTTCTCAAGCTTGATTCTTCAATTTGTAATACGTCATTAAACAACTGTACTAATAATTCATTAATTACTGTTGTTGCTTTTTCCATTCCTGCACCCTCCACTTGTCTTTTCGATTCCAATATCATATTGTAACTTTATCTTTAAATACGTATGAATATTTTTAACCATCAAATATTTTGATAATCAAAATATATTACAATCAAAATATACTACATCCAAATCAAATTGTCAATTGTATCTTTATGATTTTTTTAGGCCTTTATTATCCTTTTATTTTTGTATGTCATGTGATATAATTATGAAAAATATAGGAGGTGTACACGCTATGGCTAGAAAACTAATATTAGGACTTGTTGTAATGCTAAGTCTTACTATGGTTTCTTGTGGTAATAAGACAAAAGAAATAGTTATAAGTGAAGATACTACAAGTAGTTCCTCAGCATCACAAGAAAATAACAATACAAATAGTACTTCTTCTGAAGATACTACTAAAGATGAAAATCAAATAACTGAAAATCAATCAAATGGAAATCAAACTTCATCTAATAGTTCATCACAAAATGCAGATGATACTGTTAAATTTTCTATATATACAATAGATGAAAATTCGTTAGAACCTAATGAGGTTAAATCTATTTCTGTAAATGAAAATGAAAGTTTAAATGATAAATTAACACAACTTGCAAAAAGTGTATCAGAAAATAATTTCAATGGTCTTCCAATTGAAGTAGAATCTATAGATACTGTTAACGGCAAAAAAATTGCTACAATCAACCTTGTTGATTCAGGCAATAATACTTGGGTACAAAAATTCCAAGGTTCAACTGGCGGTCAAGTAACTGCTAATACATTAATAGAAAATTTCCTTCAAAGTAATAATAAATCTAACACAGATTGGATTGATGGAGTTAAATTCCTTTATAACAACGAACCTATAGAATATGACCATGTTTCAGATTTATCTGAAATCCAATATAGAAATTAAAAAGAGTGGCTCAAACCACTCTTTTTAATTTAAATTTAATTATATAATTCTTTATATTTTTTTAAATGTCGTATAGGATCTAATTCACTATCTTTTTTCATATAATCTAAAAATAAATCATCTAATTCTATACACCTATTAATATCTTCTAATGCTTCATCTAATTTTCCTATATTTACATAAAAACAAGCTCTATTATAATATAAAAAACCTTGTTCTTCATTTTCTCTATACATTACTGCAAGATTCAAAAAACTATATGGATATTGTGGATTGGATTTTATAGACTTTTCATATATTTTTTTTGCTTCTTCAAAATTTTCTAATTTATTCAAAATAACACCTTTATTAAATAAAATTTTGTAATTATCTTCTTCTATTTTTAATGCCTTATCTATATAAAATAATGCTTCTTCATTTTCATTATTCTCTTCATAAATACATGATAAATTTGCATTTGCCCACAAGTCATTTGGATTAATTTCAATTGCCCTTTTATAATAAAATATAGCTTTGTCTTTTTCTTCAAGTTCATCATAAATATTTGCAAGGAAAAAGTATGCCTTGTCATAGTTTTCATTTTTATCTATAGCTTTTTTATAAAATTCCTTGGCCTTATCTAGTTCTCCATCTTCATCATATATAACAGCAAGACCATAATAAGCTCTTGCATCATCTTCATCTAACTTCAAGACTTCTTTATACTTTTCTTCTGCATCAGCCTTAAGACCTATTTCATCATATATAAGTGCCATATCCATAATAAGCTCTGTATCCATTTTTCCTATATTAAGACCATAAGCCTTCTTATAAAAGCTAAGTGCCTTCAATAGGTTTCCATCAGTTCTTACATTACGTGCCATATTTAAATAATTGTTATATAAATAATTTTTGTTTTCCATATGCTTCATCCTCATCATTTATCTTATAGCTAATTTAGTATAACACTAAGAATTATAAAATTAAACATGAAGTCTTTTTTCACATACAAAAAAGCAGTAAATTTAAAATCTTCTTATAATTAAATATTATAAGAAAAACATTTTAATATACTGCTTTAAAAATATAACCTTTAATAATTTTTATATTTTTCATTATTCTTTTTTTCTTGTTTCTTTTCATCAATTCTCTTTGCAATAGTGTATATAAGCAGCCCAATTACTCCTAATACAGCCATTCCATATATAACTGCTATAAGCATAAATATTCCTACAAAAAACATTTTACTATTATTCTTCTATACGTACTGCTGTACCATATGCAACCATTTCAGCTGCACCTTGAGCAATTGCAGACGACATTAATCTCATACCCACTATAGCATTTGCTCCCTTAGCCTCTGCTTCATCAACCATTCTTCCCACTGCAATTTGTCTTGCTTCTGTAAGCATTTCATTATAGCCAGTCATTTCTCCACCAACTATATTTTTTAAACCTGCCATAAAGTCTTTTCCAATGTTCTTACATCTTACAGTACTTCCCTTAACATATCCAATAACTTCAACAATTTCTTTACCCGGAATACTATCTGTTGTTACTATAATCATAATATCTCCTCCAAATATTAATAAAGTATCACATAAATATGTTATCATCAAATTAACTACAACAGAAGTAACTTGTACTTAAATTTATCTTAAATTATAAAGTTTCAATATATGCTTGAATCTGTTTTAAATTCTTATAATTTCTATAGCAATATTTCTTTATAATTTCATCTGCTTCCTTTAAATCTTCTACATGAATTCCATACATATGTCCATTAAATGCAGCCTGTATTCCTGCAGGTGAATCTTCAATTACTATACATTCTTCTGGCTTAACACCTAATTTATTTGCTGCTTTCAAGAAAATTTCTGGATCTGGCTTTCCATTAGATATATCATCTCCTGTAACTATCTCATCAAAATATTTTTCTAATTTAGCCATATTAACCTGCTTATCTGTACGAACTCTTTTTGCACTTGTGGCTAATGCTATTTTATATCCATTTTCTTTTAAGTATGATAATATTTCTTCTGCTCCATCTTTAACTGGAACTTTTCCTTCATCTATTATTTTAGCTAACAAATAATCTTTTTCTTTATACATTTCTTCTATAGGAAGATTTTCTCCAAAAATATTTATAAATGTTTTCTTAACATTTTTTCTTCCCGTTCCCATAACAGAAATATAAATTTCTCTTTTCATTTCATACCCATGCTTATTAAAAACCTTTATCCATGTATCAAGATAAGCTTTTTCTGTATCAAAAATAACTCCATCCATATCAAATAATACAGCTTTTATTTTATTCATAATTACCTCCCAAATGTAACTCACTTTACACAAGATATCTTCTTTACTACTATAATATAATTTTTCAAACTAAAATCAAAGTTAATAAAATATATAAATTAACAATATAAAAAGGATGTTGCATAACACAACATCCAAAATATTATTCTTGATTAGCCTTCTTATTTTCCCATTTCTTACGTTCAACAAATCTTCCCATAATAAATGCTATGATTCCTACACCTATACCAGTTTGTACACAGAATAAAAGACTTTCCACTTCTCCAGGAAGTTCTCCACCTATCCATGTTTCCATAACTGGTGTAAACCATGGTTCGTACTCTTCGCCTCTTACCTCTTCTATCATAACACTTCCTGCATCATCAGAACCTCCAAATTCAGCTCCCTTCAAAGTAAATAGAGGTACTATTGCAATTGCTATAGCAATAATCAATAAAATTATTACTGTTTTTTTATTACTCTTCATTCTACTTATCCCCCTTGAAAAATCCTATTCCAATAAGTTCAGATTTAGCATATGTTTCAAGACCTATAATAATTACAACTGTAAGTATTCCTTCTATAATAGCTAATGGAAGCTGAGTTGGAGCAAATACTCCTAAAAACTTAACTGCTGATGCTAGCACTCCTCCATCTGCTGATGGATATGCAAGTGCAAGTTGAAAACTTGTAACACAATAAGTAAATAAATCACCTAAAGCTGCTGCCAAAAATACACCTAATTTTCTATTTACCTTTAGCTTAGTACATAATTTATAAATTGCAAATGATAATATTGGACCAGCAATAGCCATTGAAAAAGTATTTGCTCCAAGAGTTGTAAGTCCTCCATGTGCTAATAAAATTGCTTGAAAAATTAAAACTATAATTCCTAAAATACTTACTACAAATGGTCCAAATAAAATAGCTCCAAGTCCTGTACCAGTCATATGAGAACAACTTCCCGTAACTGATGGTATTTTAAGTGATGAAATAACAAAGATAAATGCTCCTGCCATAGCTAAAATTGTAATTGATTTTCTATTCTCACTTAAAGTCTTTTTAATAGATAAAAATCCTGCTATTAAAAATGGCAATGAAATAACGCCCCATGCTATGCAGTACTTAGGCGGAAGGTATCCTTCCATAATATGCATTGCATTTGCTGCTGGAGTAATTCCAAATATCAGTGCAAACACGATTGCAATTTTCATAATTTTCTTCTTACTATTCATTTCTTCTCCTTTCAAAATAAAAAAGATCCCTACATTTAATGATTCCCACTCATTAAATTGGCATCTTAAAATCAACCTAATTTATCTTCATAAAAAGGCCTTATATAGAATCTATTCATCTCTCGTAAATAGATATCTAGCGAATATAAAAGGCAGGTATTCTGACTTATGCTTTAAACATCATATCTTGCCTTCCCAAGGTTAGAATCCTCAGTGGCATATTTAAGATATAACTAAGCAAACACAGCGGCGGGACCGTAAGAGATTTTCACCCTTTTCCCTATTATCCTGAGGAGAAATCACAGGCACCTCTTATATGTATTTAATTATGTATATTTATAATATTGCTACTATAAAGACTTCATAAGTATATATTGTCTCCTACCACTTGTCAAGTTTATATAAATAAAACAAATAAATCACATTACTTGCTTTACTTAAATAATATTTGCAAAGCTATAAAATACCCTTAAACTCTTTAATATTTCTAGGGTATAGTTCCTTATTATCAATAATATTTTTTTCAACTAAAATTTCATAAACATCAAGCATTGTAGGTCTTTTTAAATTAGCTTTCTTTAATATATCATTGTTTTTAAAAACTTCTAAAGGCGTGCCATCTGATATTACTTCGCCATCTGTAAATACCACTATACGCTCAGCCCATCTATAAGCAAAATCAACATCATGAGTTGAAATTAATAATGTTTTATTTTCATCTGATAATTTCTCAAGAACATCTTCCAGCATTTCTGCATTTAATGGATCTAATGCTGCTGTTGGCTCATCAAATATAATTATTTCAGACTTCATAGCAATTATATCAGCTATACTTACACGCTTTTTCTCACCACCACTTAAATAGTGAGGTGGCCTATCCTTAAATTCTGTAATATTCATATATTGTAAAGCCTCATAAACTCTTTTTTCTACTTCATCTTTAGATAATTTTAAATTCATAGGTCCAAAAGAAACTTCAGCTAACACTGTAGATGCAATTATCTGATTATCTGCATCTTGAAATACAATTCCTACATTTTTTCTAAGTGCATTTAAATCTTTTTTAGTTATCTTTTTACCTTTATATATAATATCTCCATAACTAGGTTTAAGAACTCCGTTCATATTTAAGAAAAATGTAGATTTACCAGCTCCATTTGAGCCCATGACTGCAATCTTTTCACCTTTGTAAATATCTAAATTAATATTATTCAATGCTTTTTTTTCACTATCATATGAATAACATAAATCTTTAATTTGTAAAACTATTTCTTTATTAATTTTTTTCATAATATTTCTCCCAATTATTACCTTGCTATTATCCACACTACTGCTACGCAAATAAAATAAGCAATGAATCCTGCCACGTGTTTAAACTCTATTTTTTTCTCTTCCTCAAGAAAGTTCATTTCACCATTATAGCATCTAGATTCCATAGCATCATAATAAGCATTAGCTTTTTTCATAGATACAATCAATAAATTTCCTGCTGTACTTCCAAATGAGTAACATGCAGTTTTAAAATCCACATATCCAAGTCTTGACTGAGCAGAATTTTTCATCTTACATTGAACATCAATAAGAATGAATATAAACCTATAAATGAGATTCATAAGTTCAATGATTATTTTAGGAATACGTATACTGCGCAATGATGAAATAATCTCACTGGTATTTGTAGATAAAGTCATCATATATAAAGAACTTACAGCTCCAAAAGCTTTCAATATTACTTTTAGAGTTTTTATTATACTTTCATTTGATGAATATATGTAAAACATATGAAGATTCAAATTATATTGTCCAATAGGATTTGTTGAAAATCCAACCGCTATTGCAATGCTCCCCATAATCATAAAACCCATTGGTATAGTAAGAAGCGATATATAGTTATGAAAGCTTACTCCTCCAATGTATACTGTAATAATTCCCATAGTAACAGAAATAAATAAGGATACATAAATATTATCAGCCAACATGCAGATAATTAAAGCTAAAATCGCAAAAATCATTTTAAATTTTGGATTAACATTTTTCATCCTTGATGAATATGCATAAAAGTCAATTGAATACACCCCATCATGTTTATGTTTAAACTTTTTTTCTTTATGATGCCATTTACTACTCATTATGTGATTTCACCTCCTTTGTAGTCTCAAATTAGATATTAAAAGTATAATTTTCTCCCTGAAAAATGTCAAACAATCACAAATAGC
>DPOH01000243.1:0-3129 GCA_003539755.1 Clostridium sp. | reverse complement strand
CAATATAGATTTTATACGAAAAATCTATATTGGAGCGCTATTTAAGTTATTAAAATCTAATGCTATATTTTTTATTAAACATATTGATGCATTTTTATTATAAATTTTCTTATCATATTATTCATTTTAAAATGTTACATTTTTGTATTTTAAGTTTATTTATTATCTACTAAGCTGTATATATAAATAGGTTTAAAATTATTACAACCTTTAGTACACCCTCTACACCCACTTGAAGTAAACTGAGCTGAATTTGACATAATTTGTTTTTTTATTATTTTCATTTGAAGTAAATAATTTAATATTTCTAATACAATTTCTCTGCTTGTATTCATATTTCTTGCTATATCATCACATGAAATTGTCTTTCCTTTTTTCAATATATTATAAATTTCCTCAACCATATTAATTCTCCTAATTTTAAATTAATTCTTTAAAAAATAAGTAATCCAATATGATAGGCTATGGAGGCTAATATTAAAGCTGATACTATATAATATATTGCTATTTTAAAAGTCCATTTCAACGAATGCGTTTCTTGAACTGTTGAAGCCATTGCCATTATACAAGGTATATTAAAAAAGAATGCATATATAAATGCTAATGCTTCTGATTTTGCGATAGTTGAAGTAATCTGTATACCAAGTTGTCCTACATTTACTGCTGCATCTTTCTGGCTTGCAATTGCTCCCCATACATTACCACTACTACTAAATAATGAAGCTAACACTCCAAGTGCGGCTTCTTTTCCCATTGCTGCGGCTAAAAAGGCCATAAAGGTCTGCCATCTTAGTCCAAACCACATAGTAACAGGTTCTAATATAATTCCTATTTTATAAATAATACTATTTTGAATATTATTATCTGATGTATAAGATAAAGCCCAAAATACAATTGATACAAAAATAATTAAACTTAATGCTCTTTTTAATACATCTCCCATACGATTAAAAACAAACATGAATAAATTTTTATATCGTGGTTTATGATAAGGCGGTAATTCCATAATAAGTCCATTCTTCTCGTCATCCTTTATCAAAGTTCGTCCAAAAATTTTTGATGTTATATAAATATGAAGAAGTGCTACTAAAAATAAAGAAATAATTACCAAAATTGATTGATTCTCAAAGAAAATTCCTGTAAAAAAACCTACTATCGCCCATGTAGATGCACAAGGAACAACCCATGATAATGCAACAGTCATTACTTTCTGCCCCCATGAATCTATTACACGTGTTCCAGATACTCCTCCAATATTACATCCAAAACTAACTAGAAATGGCATAATAGCTTTACCTTGAAGCCCTAGTTTTGACATAGTATTATCAAATACATATGAAATACGTGCCATATATCCAACTTCTTCTAACCATCCAAATGTAAGGCTAACTCCAAGTACAAAACTAGACATCATAAGAGCAAATGAAATTGCTGTAATTATAGCTCCTAGTAATGAAATTATTATTGAATTCACTCCTAAAGAAGTTAAAAAATTAATTAATGGACCTGAAATAATTGATGGAATCTTACTACAAAATTTCATTAGCGGCATTGCTATAACCATCGAAATAATAAGTCCTAATATTATTATTACTAACGCTAATGGCTTACCCCAAATAATACTGGTTGCAATTTTATCAAATTTACTTATTTTTGCAGATACACTCTTTGTATCATTAACAGTATTTTTTATTAATTTCTCAATCCATTTAAACTTGCAATTGCTTGTACTTAACATTTGCTTTGTATTATCTAAATTTAGGGGCGCTATTTTATCAGAGACCAACTTAAAAACTTCTTTATCTCCTTCTAATAATTTTATAGCAATCCATTCTCTCGAATATTTCCCTACACCTTCCTTGGGAATCATACTTATTATTTCTTTATAATTACTGTCCAATTCTTCATCATATATATTAAATAGACTATTAGTTTGTAGTATATCAGCCTTATGAGAAAAGTTTCCAATTGCTTCTAAAAATCTACCATAACTGTGTTTATCTATAGCTTTTAAGGGTATAACAGGAACTCCAAGCATTTTTTCTAATTTATCACAGTTAATTTTCTTTCCCTTTTCTTCTGCTATGTCCATCATATTCATAACAACTATTACAGGCACATTTATTCCAGCATAATCTGATAATAAAAACAAGCTTCTCTCAATCTGAGACGCATCTACCATTGCTACAACAATATCAACCTTTTTGTCTACTATATAATCTCTTGTTACTATTTCTTCTTGAGAATTTGCAAATAAACTATATGTCCCTGGTAAATCTACAATTTTAAATTCCTTTTCATTATATTTAAAGTACCCTTCTTTTTTTTCTACTGTTTTTCCTGGCCAGTTTCCCACATGCTGTCTTGATCCCGTAAGTCTATTAAACATAGTAGATTTTCCAGCATTAGGTTGTCCCATTAATGCTATTACTGTTTCCATATACTCAAACCGCCTCCACTATAATTTTTTCAGCTTCCTTTTGACTTATTGCTAACATTGTGTCTCTGCTGAATAATAAAATTGGATAACTAGCTTTATTTTTTATTACATTAAACTCATTACCAATTGTCATTCCTATTGAAGTAATCCTGCTAATAAACCTCTCATCTCCTCTAATTTCTGCCACTCTATAGGTTTTATTCACATATGTTTCATTTAATTTCCCCATACAGACCTCCTAGTACTGATTATCATTATCACTATCTTTTTATAATGAATCTCTAAATTTTATTTTTAAACCTCCTTTATTTTAGTTCTAAAAAATTTCTTTTTCTACTCCAATTGGATTTTAATGTTCCAAAAAGACATCATATTAAATCAGCTTTTCATTTTATATTCCCTAGGAGTGACTCCTATAACTTCTTTAAATGCTTTAGAAAATTTGCTTGCATTTTTATACCCCAATAAAATAGCAATATCATTTATATTTGTATCTTTTGAAGTTTTCAAAAGTACTGCTGCCTTGTTCATTTTATATTTTCTTATATATGAATATGGTGTGTCTCCATAAATTTTTTTAAATCCATTTTTAAATAATGAAAGACTTATATCATTTTCTTTAGTAAATTTCTCCAATGAATAACTCATATTCTCATGCGCTACCATATGATTTCTTAAATATTTAATTT
>DPOH01000314.1 GCA_003539755.1 Clostridium sp. | reverse complement strand
TTTAGTATGTTCCGTGGTAATATAACCTAACCCACCTGCAAAATACATTAGAAAGATAAAGCTTATTAAATGAATAAATACGTCACTATATGTATTTCCATAAACTAATGGAAAGAATACTTTACATAAAAATATTGTTAATAAGGTTGGAATAACTACATATTTGACTGATTTAACTTTACACATATTTTTAAGATATAGGTATGTAAAGAAGAGGCTTGTCTTGATTCTGGAATTTTTAACCTTATCCCATAATTTTTTATCTAAACTAGCTGGCTCTAAAGCTTCATTTTTCTCAACTGGTATCTTGGTTATATATACATTTATTAAAGTATCAATTTGTTTTCTTATACAAGGATTCTTTTTACCATATTCTCTACACATTTCGTTTATCAAAAAATAGCCTTCATCAAATTGATTAGTATTAAATGCTATATCTGCTAAGAGTAAATTTGTATAGTCATCATTTTTATCTTTTATTCTACTTGATTTTAATATCTCCAAGCTTTCTTCGTATCTTCCTTTAAAATTTAAATATCTTATATTGTACAAATCAACTTCATCAGCATATTTTTCATAAAATTTTTTCATAATACAATGAGATACATCGTATATATAATCAGCATTTTCTTCATGATTAATATATATATAATATGTAAGTGAATTTATATAGTAGATGAAAGTCATATTATCATTAAGCTCATAATTATCTAAAAGTCTGATAGTTTCAATAGCTTTTTTATACTCACCCATTTCACAATAGACCATCGATATATTAGAAATAATATGCTGTTTATTTAGTTCAGAGATTTCCTTTTCTAGCACTTGTTTTTCTCTTTTTATATATTCTTCATAATCACGCAGCTCATTCCATATATATTTTCTTCTTATGTAATCAGATATATTAAATTTAATAGTATCTAAAGAACTCATTTGTAATATTTTATTTCCTTTCGCATGTATTTTTGTAAATATAATGTATATTATACCATAAATTATTATGTGATTTTAACATTTTTAATAAAGTTGTTTTTTTACATATCATTGCCACTTGTGGCAACGTTAAAAAGTTCTATCGTATTTTTGAGATAGAACTTTTTATATTTATCGTTTCATATAAGAAAGAGTTTTGTTGGTATAAAAAATCAATTTGAATTCAGTTTTTTCATTAGTACTATTTATATAAAGAGAACCATTATGAATTTCCATTATCTTTTGAACTATTGCAAGTCCAAGCCCAGTACCTTCCGTTTTGTTACATGTTTTCTCGCATCTATAATACTTATTTATTATATTTTCTATATCTTTTTCAGCTATTTTTTCACCATGATTTATAAATGATATATATGATTCTTCTGAAGACTTTCCTATAACTAATTCAATATATCTTCCATCAGCTGCATATTTTATAGTATTTGTTATGATATTTTCAAAAGCTCTAATAAGCAGATAAGAATCTCCTAATATCTGCACATTAGAAGAGACATTAACTATTTTATATTCAATATTGTTTTGTATTAATTCAGGTATAAACCCCATAAGCACCTGAATAGCTAATTCATTTAATGAAATAATACTTTTTTTAGGTTTAAAATCATAATTGCTTATCTTAGAAAATTCAAAGAGCTGATTAATAGAGTTTTTTAAATCATTTGATTTAGCTGATACTATATTTAAATAATGTTTAAAGTTTTTTTCATTATATTCTTCTTCAGTCATTAATTTTATAAATCCTATAATTGATGTTAATGGTGTTTTTAAATCATGAGATAAATTTGTAATCATATTAATTTTTTGAGTATCCCATTGCTTTTCTTTCTGTAAATATTCCTTTAAATGCAATGTCATTGAATTTACTTCCTGTGCTAATATGCCTATTTCATCTTTTCTTCTTTTAGGAATATGGATATCCATGCTACCAGATGAAACTTTTTTAAGATTATCACATATTTCATTAATATAGTCTGTTATTTTACTTATCTTTTTGATAAATAACATATAAAATGACACTATAAATATTAAAAATGAAATCATGAGAGAAAACATCATTGCCTTAGGACTATTGTTATAATAATTTAAATATTGAACATATACATTATAAAAAAACATATGTAAAAATCCAAAAAACATAATAAAAATTAAAAAAGTAATTATAAATGCTTGTATTCCACTTAAAATAAAATCTATTATTATATTATTCTTTAAACTTTTACTCATCTATTTTATAACCTACTCCCCATACAGTTTGTACTATTGAAGGATTTTTAGGATTATCCTCAATTTTTTCACGCAATCTCCACATATGAGCCATAACAGTATTATTTCCATCAAAATATTTTTCTTTCCAGATTTCCTTATAAATATTTTCAGCACTATAAACTTTACCTCTGTTGTTAGCTAAAAGTATTAAAATATCATATTCAGTCGGAGTAAGTTTAATTTCTTTCTCATATTTTAAAACTTTATGATTATCTCTATATATTGTAAGGCTATGAATCTTAATCTCATTAGAATTATTCTTATTATTTTGATTAGATTCTATACTTTTATTAAGATGAATAAATCTTCTTAATTGAGATTGAACTCTTGCTACAAGTTCCATAGGTTCAAAAGGTTTAGTGATGTAATCATCTGCTCCTAATGATAAGCCTTTAATCTTGTCCATAGTTTGGCTTTTTGCACTTATCATAATTACAGGAATATTATTCTCCTGTCTTATTTTTATGCATGTATCATATCCATCAATTCCTGGCATCATAATATCTAATATTACAAGGTCAATATGTTCTTTTTCTAATAATAAAAGTCCATTATTTCCGTTATAACATTTAAAAACTTTATATCCACTATTAGTTAAATATATTTCTATAAGCTCTGCTATTTCCTTTTCATCATCAATAACTAATACATTAAACATTTTCTCCCTCCTTAGGAATACATTAATTTCAAAATGTATTCCCACAAACAAAGTCCTCTTATATATTAATTCTCCTAAGTTTATTACACATAATTATTCATTAGTTTTTATTTAATTTAAATTAAATCCTATTAAATTAAAGTAACTTAAACAACTTATCATAATAATATTTACAACATTAATCAGACTCCAATATATTTGATTTTTCTTATTTAATACCTTCTTATAAGTAAAATTTATATAAGTTAATAATATGATTATAGAAATTATCACATAAATTAATATCATTGAAAGAGTCACATATATAAGAAATATATTGAAATAGTAATCATTAAAATACATAAGACTTCTACTTAAAAATATAACACCTAAAACTCCAAATATATACAAAATTTCACTGATAATATTTATATTAATAAGCTTATTTAAGCTTGAACCTTTTTGCTTTTTTCTATTTATTATTTTAAATATGATAGATACTATTGCATTAATAAAAAAGATAATTATTGAACCATACATAAGCATATAAATTACTTCTTTGTATTCTAATATATTTATTTTTTCAAAAGTGCTGTGACTTACATTATTAAATGCATATTGAACTTTACCTTTTTCATTTAATCTAAAGGCATAATATCCTTTGTTATCTTCTCTTACAAATACATTTTGCTCTTTTTCTACAAGTCTTGTAGTATTTTGAGTATGTTCATTTGTATATTCTTTTAAAGTTAATGTTCCGTCTTTATTATCCTTTATTTCAGTATCTTCATCTAAGCTAAATATTTTTGAAATAGATTTTTTCGAAATTCCATCATAAGATCTATAATGCCCTTCATACATACTATAATCTTTTTGTTCATTTCTGTTATTAAATAATTGTGAAAATAATGTATTTTCTGTTTCATAAAACTCTTTTTTAAATTCTTCTTCAAAATTAAATGGAAGAGGCCCCATTTTATTTGTACATATATATATTCCAAGATTTTCTTTTGGAATTATAAACATTGTTGTAACATATCCAGGAAGCGCACCTTCATGTTTTATAATATCAGCTCCATATGTATTATCCTTTATAAATCCTAATCCCATTCCAGGGAAGCAAGAATCATTTGCAAATTGAGTACATTCCATCATTGCAACAGTTTCAGGTTTTAATAAAGTATATCCTTCAAATGAACCTTTGTTTAATATTGCAGTCATAAAGTTTTTCATATCGGAGCTTGTACTTATTATTCCACTTGAACCAGATGTATATTGATATGAAAATGGAACACTTTCCTCATTATCATCCATATATCCTTTTGCCATATTCTCATCATTCATCCTTACACTTGTATTATTCATATTAAGCGGTTTTAAGATATTTTCTTCAATATATTGCTCATAGCTTGCTGATGATACTTTTTCAACTATAAATCCGAGAATATTATATCCTTGATTACTATATCTGCTTATTGTATTGGGTTCTAATATTACTACAGGCTTATTGTATTCAAAGTAATACTCTTGAGACTTTATATTTTGAATATTTTCTGTTTTTGTATTAATTTCACCTTCTTCATCTAATCCACTAGAATGTGTTAAAAGATTACGACATGTTACAGGTTGGTCGAATTTGTTTTGGATTCTAATAGGTGAAATATATTTATTTACATCTGTATCTAAATCTATTTTTCCTTGTTCATAAAGCTGCATTATTGCGACTGCAGTAAATAATTTGCTTACTGATGCTGCTGGAAAGGTAGTTTTGTTTATATCTACTCTTCTCCTTTCTTTTAAATCAGCATATCCATAGCCTTTATTAAATATTTCTTTATTATTTCTAACAACTGAGATTTCTAGACCTGGTACATTGTATTCCTCCATTTTGTTATTAATGTACTCTTCTAAAAATTCTGATATCTCTTGATCAGTCACGTCCTTCAAATTTTGAGTTATACTATTCTTTAATTGCATATTTGTAGATAGTTCAATATCTTTGTTATTTTGAGTTTTTTGAGAAAAAGCCATATAATGCGATTTTATTAAATTTCCACCTAACACTGACATAAGAATTAAACAGCAAAGAATTCTTTTTAATAACATAAACATAACTCCCTTTCAGTTTTTATGTTTAAATTATAGTTTATATATAAATTTCAATTTTAACTTTTTTCTAACAAAAAACTAACAATTTTTATATAAAAAAGACTGTTGTATATATCTTGTCCAACAGCTTTTTTAATTTAAATATTATATAACCACTTCATTCATATAGTTATTAAATATATCTATGTGGGTATTTTGTTCTTGCCTTTTCAGTAATTTTTAAAATAAAATCACTTTTTCCTTCTGTATATGCATCTCTATTATGCTCATACTTTGTAAATAAATCTAATTTTAATTTTTCATATTCCTTGACAATCTGAGGATTTTCAATTAAATAATCTCTAAAATATAGTTCATTCCAGTCATCCTTGTATCTTACATGTAGATGATATACTTTATCTGCAAATCCCATTTTAGTATAGCCTTTATTATAAATTTGATTAAATTGGGAATCATCTAGAGAAGACATTAATAACCATCCCATAGATATTAACTTTTCCTTTAATTGAACAAGATCAGTATCTGGAGAAATCTCCATAAGTATATCTACAGTTGGTTTAGCTATAAGCCCTTCCACTGAAGTGCTTCCAATGTGATTTATTCGTAGTACATTTTTTCCAAATTCATTGACCAATTTTGTTTTTTCAATTTCATACCAAACTTTATAATCTGGATTATACTCTTTTAAAATAATGGGAAACAACTCCCATAGTTCTTCTAATGTCATATCTTTTAATTCTTTCATTATATAACCTTCTTTACAGCTTCAATATTATAAATTTTCATTATTGGTGAAATTCTATAGTCATCTATTTGGAACTTCATTTATTTTGTCTTCTATAAATTGTACATCCACATAAAGTTGGGTGATCAATACAATACGAAGTACTTTTTTCTTTCATAATATTAAATAAAATCATTAAATCTCCAACTCCAGCTGAAATCAAAAAAACTCCAATATAAACTATTGTTGAATTATTTAAAATTAATCCTATTATATATGGAAGTACTCCTGTAATAATTATGGGCATTAATGCACCTAACCTATACTGATTAATGGGAAGAATTTCAGAGCAAGTAGCATACGGAGACAATGTTCTTTTATCAATTTCAAACTTTATATTTTTCCACTTTTCTTTGCAGAATATATGCCACGTAAATCCATGAACAAATTCATGAATGAATATTCCTATTATAAATCCTATAATTACTAATAACGACTGACTCTTAGGAGTATTATCATAAATAATATGATATATAAATACACATAAAATTATTAATGGTATTGCAATAAAAATGCCGAATAAATTTCCTTTGGTAAAAGAAAAAGTTTTATCAATTGTTTCATAGTTATCATTATGAATTTTACGCTGAATCAAAAAATCACCACCTTTTTCATTATTATAC
>DPOH01000295.1 GCA_003539755.1 Clostridium sp. | reverse complement strand
GTTCAATATATGGCTGCATTTAATGCAGTAGCAAATGGTGGGACATGGATACAGCCTCATCTTATGAAAGAAATAACTCATGATGATGATAATGGAGTAAAAGTAGTTGATAATACTTATGAGCCGACTAAAAAGAATGTTGCTAGTGAAGAAAAAACAGCTGATCTTAGATCTGCACTTGAAAGAGTTGTTACATCAGGATCTGCTACAGCAACATTTATAGATGGATATCATATTGGTGGTAAGACTGGTACTGCTCAAAAGATGGAAAATGGAAGATATATAGAAGGAAAATATATATCATCATTTGTAGGAATGGCGCCAGTAGATAATCCTAAGGTTACTGTAATGATAACAGTGGATGAACCTAGTACTGGAACATATTATGCCAGCCAAGTTGCCGTTCCATATGCAAAACCATTATTCACTGATATATTCAATTATTTAAATAATAAATTTTCAAATGAAGTTGAAAATAAGATTATGCAGGAACATGTAATTCCAGAAATAAGAGGAATGAAAAAAGATAATGCAATCAAAATTTTAAGTGATTTAAATTTAGAATATGAAGTTAGTGGTGATGGAGATAAAGTGGTTTCTGTGAAGCCATATCCGGGAACTGCAGTTAAAGAAGGATCTAAAATAACTATTTTAACATCAGGAAGCTCTAATGATAGTAAGAATGTAGTAATGCCTGATGTAAGAGGATATAGTAAAGATGATGCTTCAAAAATGCTTGATGATTTAGGTATACCAGCAACATTTGAAGGTGATGGTGTAGTGGCTGAACAAAGCATATCTCCAGGTGAAATAATAACTAAAGGAACTACTGCAGCATTAAAATTAAATATGAATTATAAAGATTAACGATTATAAAAAACAGCTCGTATTTTAGTGTACGGGCTGTTTTTTATAGGCAAAAAATAAGAGAATAATATGCAATGGTATTACAAAAGTTTTTGGTATGAATAAATTGAAAATATATGAATATTATTAGTAAAAAGGGGAACAAAATAAGCTTTATGTTGACTGCATGTTTATATATAAATTATAATGTAAAACTTCAATTAAACTGCTTTAAAATAGTTGTTTTGCCTTAAACAGGATAGGAGGTGCAGTTGTAGGGTGAATAATCTGAATAGAATTTGTGATGGGGGAAGCATATTTTGAAAAAGAATAATTTTAATGACAGAGGGCAAATGCGAAGAAGAATGACAATAGTTACTTTTGCAATAACAGCAGTAATCGCAGTTTTAATAATAAGGTTATCTTATATAATGATAATAAAAGCGCCTGATTATGCTGGACGTGCAGAGGAGCAATGGACGAGTGAAGTAAAAATTGATGCAATTAGAGGAAAAATATTAGATAGAAATGGTAAGGAATTAGCGGTATCTGCTAATCTATACAGAGTAGATTTTGATTTAAATTCCATTAGAACTTATTTAAAAACTAAATTGGGTGACTTATCAGATGAACAGATAGCACAAAGAAAAAGTGCGGGAATTCCCCTTCCTACAAATGATGAAGGAATAACTACAAATGATATAGCGGTCAAAATAGCTAGTGCTTTAGGAATGGAAACATCAAAGGTTCAGGATAAACTTGAAACAAGGCTTCCAAGTGGAGCGGCAGCGGGCTCTGCAACATTAGTAAGGAGAATAGAAAAAACAGATGCAGATAAGGTTAAAAATTTACAAATAAGTGGTGTTATTGTATCACCAGATACAAAGAGATATTATCCTAATGGTAGCTTTTTATCACATGTTCTTGGAAGTACAAATATTGATGGTAAGGGTCTTACAGGTGTAGAACTTCAATATAATAAATATTTATCTGGAACACCAGGAGTTAAGATAACTGAATTAGAGAAGAATAAGAGAGATCTTCCATATACAATTTCTAAATTTACATCACCTGAAAATGGTAAAGATGTTACACTAACTATAGATGAAAATCTTCAGTCATTTGCAGAAAAGACAGCTCAGGAATGTTATGAAGATAATAAAGCTAAAGCTGTATCGGTGCTTATTATGAATCCCAAAAATGGTGAGGTTTTGGCTATGGTAAATAAGCCAGAATTCGACCCTAATAAACCATATGAGGGAGCTGAAAATTTTGAGGGAAATACAAATATGGAGAAAATCCAGAAAATGTGGAGAAACAGACTTGTTAATGATACATTTGAACCAGGATCTATATTCAAAGTAATAACAGCAATTACAGGGCTTGAAGAAGGTGTTGTAAATGCTGATACTGATTTTTACTGTAATGGTTCATTATCAGTGGGTGGAATACATCCTAAATGCTGGAGAACTCAAGGGCATGGTCAACAGAAGTTCCCAGAGATAATACAAAATTCATGTAATGTTGGTTTTATGGAGCTTGGTGCAATGATAGGCAAAGAGAAATTATGCGAATCTATAAAGAAATTTGGTTTTGGTAAAGTATCTGGAATAGATTTACCAGGAGAAGCAAAAGGTATTGTTAAAAGGGTAGATAAGATAACAGAGGCAGATCTTGCTACTATAGCATTTGGACAGACTAATACAGTAAATTCAGTTCAATATATGGCTGCATTTAATGCTGTGGCTAATGGTGGGAATTTAATTCAGCCCCATGTAATGAAGGAAATAACACATGAAGATGGTCAAGGAAATAAGATTGTAGATGAAGTATTTAATCCAACTAATACTGTTGTTGCTACTGCAGAAAAGACAGCAGAACTAAGAAGCTATCTTGAAAGGGTTGTAACAGCTGGGTCGGGAAAATCAACATTTATAGAAGGATATCATATTGGTGGTAAAACAGGAACAGCTCAAAAAGTTGAAAATGGTAAATATTGTGGTAAATATATATCTTCATTTGTAGGAATGGCTCCAGTAGAGGATCCTAAAGTTACTATAATGATAACAGTAGATGAACCAAGTAATGGAGCATACTATGCAGGTCAAGTAGCAGCTCCTTATGGAAAAACATTATTTTCAGATATATTCAACTATCTAAATGAAGAATTTAAAAATGAAAATGAAGGACAGATAATTCGTGAAGAAATAGTTCCAGAAATTAGAGGGATGAGTATTTCAGATGCTAAAAAAGCATTAAAAGATAGTAATTTAGACTTTAATATAGATGGAGATGGGGAAACTGTAGTATCTATAACACCATATCCAGGGTATTCTGTTAAAGAAGGTTCGAAAATAAATCTTTACACAGCTGGTGACGAGAATTATAATAATAATGTTGCAATGCCAGATGTTAGAGGATATTCTAAAGAAGAAGCAAGTACTTTATTAAATAGCCTTGGAATAACACCTATATTTGAAGGAAATGGAATGGTAAGTGATCAGGATATTTCTAGTGGAGAAGTTATTCAAAAAGGAACAACTGTAAAGATTACTTTAAATTCTGATTATAAAGATTAATAATATTATAATCATAATGATAAAAACTAGCATGTGGGTAATGCTCACATGCTATATTTAATTATATATTATGTGGTTGAATTAACAATTAACAATTGAATGTTATTATATATGTAACAATTAATTGTTAGTCGTTAATTGGTTATAAAACTTTAAATGATAGGAGATAATGGTATGAATCTTAAAACTATTTTAGAAACTCTTGACTATGAAGTAGTTCAAGGAAGTATTGATTTAGAAGTTGGCAGTATAAACTATGACAGCAGAAAAGTAAATAAAAATGACATGTTTGTTTGTATAAAGGGATTTGCAACTGATGGACATAATTATATTGATAAAGCATTAGAAAATGGTGCATCTGTAATTGTACTTCAAGATGATGTAGAAATAAAAGATAAGGATGTAACAGTAATAAAATGCAACGATACAAGAAAAGCCTTAGCTGTAATGGGTGCTAATTTTTATGACAATCCAAGCAGAAAGATGAAGATGATTGGAGTAACAGGAACAAATGGAAAGACTACAACTGCTTTTATGATAAAAGATATATTAGAAGCAGAGGGAAAAAAGGTAGGATTAATAGGTACGATTGCAAACTATATAGGTAGTGAAAAGATTCATACAGAAAGAACAACTCCAGAATCTCTTGAACTTCAAGAATTATTTGGAAGAATGGTTGAAAGTGGAGTAGAGTATTGTGTTATGGAAGTATCATCTCACTCATTAGCTTTAGACAGAGTGTATGGAATACAATTTGATGGTGCTATATTCACAAATCTTACAAGAGATCATCTTGATTTCCATAAAACATTTGAAAATTATTATGAAGCTAAATTCAAATTGTTTGAAAGAAGCAGAATAAAATTAGTAAATATTGACGACAATTATGGAATGAAAGTAGTTGAAGACTGTATTAAGCTAAATTTAGATGATGTTTATACTTTCTCTGTTAAGAAAGACTCTGATTTTAAAGCTTATGATGAAAAGATGGGAAGTAGAGAAATAGAATTCAAGGTTAATTTAGAAAAAACAGAGGATTTTGTATTAAACATACCAGGTGAATATAATATATATAATGCATTAGGCGCTATAGGAGTATGTTTTAAGTTAGGAATAAGTGAAAAAGCCATAAAAGAAGGTATTGAAAGAGTTGTTGTACCTGGAAGATGTGAAAGAGTGGCACGTGAATATAACCTTCCTTATGAAATAATAATAGATTATGCTCATACTCCTGATGGACTTGAAAATATATTAGAAACAGCTAAAGCATTTACAAAAGGAAGACTTATAGCAATCTTTGGATGTGGTGGAGATAGAGATAAGGTTAAAAGACCACAGATGGGTAAAATAGGTGTAGACTTAGCTGATATTGCTATAATAACATCTGATAATCCAAGAAGTGAAGAACCTATGGCTATTATTGAAGATATAAAAGCAGGTCTTGATAAAGATAACTATATTATTATAGAAAATAGAAAAGATGCTATTAAAGAAGCCATTAACATTGCCAAAGATGGTGACGTTATTGTTATAGCAGGAAAAGGACATGAAACATATCAAATATTAAAAGATGAAACAATACATTTTGATGAACGTGAAGTAGTAAAAGAAATATTAGATTCAAAATTAAAATAGCTTAATTATTTTGTGATTATTAAAATGTAATATTATATATTAAAGTAATAAATAATTGTTAGCTGTCAACAGTTAACCGTTAACTGACTAATCCCAATTGTTAACTGTTAACTGTTAACTGTTAACTGAACTATCGGGGTGATGATTTTGGATTTAAATTTAAATGAAGTAATTCAAGCTGTAAATGGAGAAGTCATAGTTAAAAATAATGAAGGTATTTTTAATGAAATTTCTACAGATACAAGAAAGATTGAAGAAGGAAACTTATTTATTGCATTAAAAGGTGATAATTTTAATGGAAATAATTATGCAGTTTCAGCTGTTGAAAAAGGCGCATCTGTTGTAATAGTAGATGAAGTGAATTTTAAGGAAGAAGAATTAAACGGAAAAGGAACTATTATAAAAGTAAAAGATACAAGAATAGCCCTTGGAGATTTGGCAGCATATTATAGAACTAAACTTGGAATAAAGGTTGTATCTATAACTGGTTCCACTGGTAAAACATCAACAAAGGATTTAATAGCAGCATTTTTAAGTGGAAAGTATAGAGTATTTAAGACACAAGGTAATTTTAATAATGAAATAGGTCTTCCACTTATGATATTTGAATTATCTAAAGATTATGATGTTGCTGTATTAGAAATGGGCACAAGCAATTTTGGAGAAATACACAGATTAGCAAGTATAGCTAAACCAGATATTGCAGCAATAACAAATGTTGGGGTAGCTCATATAGAATATTTGAAGACTAGAGAAAATATACTAAAAGAGAAGATGAGTATTTCTGATTTCTTTGAAAATAAGAATGACCTTGTAATAAACTGTGAAAATGATATGTTAAGAACAGTAAAAGAAAGTGAAAAGTATAATTTACAAAAAACTGGTTATGATGAAAGCTATGATTTATATGCTAGAAACGTAAAACTTACTTGTGATACTACATCTTTTGAAGTAGTGACAAAAGATAAGAAAACTCATGAGTTTACTTTGAATATGGTTGGAGAACATAATGTTTTAAATGCACTTTTAGGAATTCAGATAGGATTAGATTTAGGATTGACTTTTGAACAAATGGAAAAAGGTCTTGAGAATTTTAAAGCCACATCTATGAGACTTGAATTTATAAAGAAAGATGATTTTACTATAATAAATGATTCTTATAATGCAAATCCAGATTCTATGAAAGCTGCATTAAATGTACTTAAGAATTATTCAGGAAAGAGAAAAATTGCTATACTTGGAACTATGGGTGAACTTGGTTCTCATGCAAAAGAGGCACATAAAGAAGTTGGAAGTTTTGCAAAGGATAGAGCAGATATACTTTTAACAACTGGTGATTTTAAAGAACAATATAAAGAAGGCTTTGGAGATAATACATTTGTATATGATACAAAAGAAGATCTTATAGCAGGATTAAAAACAATGATAAAAGATGATGATACATTACTTGTAAAAGCATCAAGAAGTGCAAAATTTGAAGAAATAATTAAAGAATTATAAAAATCAATAAAACGTAGGAGGATATACAGATGGAGGAGACGGTAAGAAGTTTACCTAACTTAACATTAATAGCGCCGTTTTTCATGGCGTTAGTATTTTCACTTGTGCTGGGACCAATATTTATCCCAATACTGCACAAATTAAAATTTGGACAGAATATAAGAAAAGAAGGACCAAAGAGTCACCAGAAAAAGGCTGGTACTCCAACAATGGGAGGATTAATATTCTTTATTTCTGTGGCTGCTACTATTTTAATATTAGGTAGAGGTTTTAAATCTCAGGAAATGATAATTTTTTATTCATTCCTAGCTTTTGGATTTATAGGTTTCTTAGATGATATGCTTAAGATAATTCACAAGCAGAATGAAGGATTAAAAGCAGGACAAAAGATGATTTTATTACTTTTATTTTCAGTAGCATTAGCGTGGTATGGATATAAGAACATAGGAACAGATTTATTAATACCATTTATGAGAAACTTTAGACTTGATTTAAAAATATTATATATACCATTTATAGTTATTTATTATGCTGCAGTAACAAATGCAGTAAATTTAACAGATGGAATTGATGGTCTTGCAACATCTGTTACTATAATTGTTCTTACTTTCTTTACAATAGTAGGTTATAAAACAGGAAATATGGCAGTAGCAATATTTGCTATAACTCTAGCTGGTGCTCTATTAGGATTCTTAAAGTATAATGCTTTCCCTGCTAAAATATTTATGGGGGATACAGGATCTTTAGCATTAGGTGGAGCAATTGGTACATTAGCATTGATGATGAAAATGGAATTTTTAGTTATTATAGTTGGTGGAGTATATCTAATAGAAACTTTATCTGTAATAATACAAGTTACATCATTTAAACTTACAGGAAAAAGAGTATTTAAAATGTCTCCAATACATCATCATTTTGAACAATGTGGATGGAGTGAAGTGAAAATAGTAACAGTATTTTCATGTGTCACAACAGTGTTATGTATTATAGGATTTATGGCTATTTAACAATTTGATGTGGAGGATTTTTGTATGAATATCAGTAATCCTAAAAGAAAAAAAATAAAAAGGAAATCCCCAATAGGCAATTTTGATTATGGGATTTTTTATACAGTACTTTTCCTTTTAGCTATAGGAACTGTAATGATATATTCAGCAAGTTCTTATTATTCCATGTTCACATATTCAGATAGTATGTTCTTTTTAAAGAAACAGATTTTATGGGTGTGTGTAGGACTTGGTTGTATGTTTTTTATGATGGGATTTGACTATCATAAGCTCAAAAAGTATACACCACTACTTGTGATTGTATGTATAGTACTGCTTTTTCTAGTATTCTTATTCCCTGGGACAAATGGCGCACAAAGATGGATAAAACTGGGGCCTTTGAGCTTTCAACCATCTGACCTTGCAAAGTATACAGTGGTTTTCTTCTTAGCTTTTAAGTTAGAAAGAAAGGGTGAGGGTATAAAGGATTTTATGAAAGGGATAGTACCTTATCTTGCCTTTTCAGGATTTTTTGCAGGACTTGTTCTTGCAGAAAAAAACTTAAGTATTGCATCAGTTATTATGATAGTTACATTCATAATGCTATTCGCATGTGGAGGGAGAATAAAGCATTTATTTGGAATTGTTGCTCCAGCTATGATTTGTGCAGCATTATTCTTTACTTTTTCTAGTGAATACAGAAAAGATAGAATGCTTAATTTCATAAACCCTTGGAAGGATCCAGCAGGAAATGGGTATCAACTTATTCAGTCTTTTTATGCATTAGGTGCAGGGGGAGTGACTGGGTTAGGTCTTGGTCAGTCAAGACAAAAGACATTGTATATGCCAGAACCTCATAATGACTTTATATTTTCTATAATAGGAGAAGAGCTTGGTCTTATAGGATGTCTTGTTATAATTTCTTTATTTATAATATTTATATGGAGAGGTATAAATGTTGCAATTAAAGCAAAAGATACTTATGGAACATTGCTTGCTATAGGAATAACATCTGTAATAGCTGTTCAAGCAATAATTAATATTGCAGTTGTAACAGGATCTATGCCAGTAACAGGAGTACCATTACCATTTATAAGTTATGGTGGTACATCGCTGGTAATAAATTTGACTGCTATGGGAGTTTTGCTTAATATATCGCGTCAGGTAGAAGGAAAAGAGTTTTAATAAAAAAATGACTGTTGAGTAGTAATATAAATATTACAAATTTAACAGTCATTTTTTTGTTGGTTAAATATATGGAAAAAGTGGACAAAATGATCATAATTAATGATATTTATATAAATATCTTATAAAATTAATGAGTTATTAATTTTAGAATAAAAATATACAATATACTGAAAAAGATTTACAATAGGAAATTAATTAATGAAAATATCATGCTAAAGTGTTATTATTATATATGAAATTATAGTAAAGGATTATGTGTAATTTAGATTATAAGAGATAGGTAAGTAGATGATAAAGGTAAATAAGAGTAAAAAGAGAAAGAAAAAAATAGTAAATAATAAGTTTATATTAAAGGCGCGGAGAAAAAGGCTTATTAGAAGACTTATTATTATGGCTATAATTTTATGTATTGGAATGGGAGTTTTTATCACTAAATCTAATGTATTTATAGTGAAGAAAGTATCAGTACTTGGAAATCCAATTATGAGTGGAGAAGATGTCAAAGCTAATACTGAATATCTTTTAGGCCAGAATATTTTTTTTATAAATGAAGGTGACATAATAAAAGAAGCAAAGAAAAACCCATATGTAGAAAATGTAACTATAACAAGAGTGTTTCCTAAACAGATAAATATAAAAATAACGGAAAAGCAAGGGATGTATGATGCTTCTTCAGAAGATGGGCAATATTATGTTTTAAGTGATGAAGGTGTCTTACTTGAAAAAACAGATAATATTGATAATAGAAAACTTATAAATATAGTAGGGCTTGATATGAATAATGCAAGTCTTGGAGATGAAATTTCAGATAATCATAGAGTTATGAAGATATTAAAGATTTTTTCGGAAATTGCAAAAGTTAATCCGAGTAGTTTTAATATTGATTCAATTGATATGACTGATTTAATGAATATAAAAGTATATATTGGTGAGGTTGAAGGTAAGCTAGGTAATGATGATAATATATCTGAAAAGATGAATAAATTAATTCATATTATAGAAAATCCTGAAATATCAATAAAAAAAGGATATGTAGATGTAGGATTTGATGGACCTCCAATTTTTTATAAGGAAGAAACAAATAGTTAACAGGAAGGAATATAAGTAAAATGAAAATATCTAAATCACAAATATTCATCGCATTGGTTTGTGCTCTATTAGGATTTTTATTAGCATATCAGTTTAAAGTTCTGTCCAATAAAAATACAGGGAGCATAAGTGGTTATGATCAGAATAGTATAATTTCAGAAATTGAAACATTACGAAAAGAAAAACAAGAATTAACTACAACTAACTCGAAACTTTCAGAAGAATTAAAAAAACTTGAAGAAGTAGCTACTAAAGATGGTAATGTAAACAAAGAAATAAAAAGTCAACTTGATGAGGCGAGAATGCATTTGGGTGTTGTTGATGTAAAGGGACCTGGTATAGTAATTACAATAACTCCCAAGACATCTATTTTTAATTCTAATTCTATAGATACAAGTAGAGACTTAGGTGAAGATGAAATAATTCATTTAGTTAATCTATTATGGTATTCTGGTGCTGAAGCAATAAGTATTAATGATATAAGAATAACACCACAGACTGGAATAAAGACTGCGGGAAATGGAATATCAATTGGTTCTGTAGGACGTATATATCCTAAAGAAAAGATAGTAATAAAAGCCATTGGAGATAAAGGAAGACTTAATGTGGGAGTATCATTTCCAGGGTCGTTAGAATATCTGGCTCTTCCTAATTATAATATAGAAGTAAAAACAGAAGATGAAATAGCTATAGGAAAATCTACTCAATCACTTAAGAGTGAATATATAAAATCAGTTAAGGAATAGGAGCGAGATAAATTGATTGCAGTTATTGGATTATTAATAGGAATTATATTAGGCTTTGTATTAGATATAAATATATCAGATAAATTTTCTCCATATATGTCTGTTGCAATTCTTGCATGTTTAGATTCAGTTTTTGGAGCCATAAGAGCAAATCTTTCAAAGAATTTTCAGCCAGATATATTTATTTCGGGATTCTTTGGAAATGCATTGCTTGCCGCACTTCTTGCGTATTTAGGTGATAAGCTTGGGATTCCAATATATATAGCTGCTGTTATTGTATTTGGTGGTAGAATTTTTGATAATTTTGCTATAATAAGAAGACAGCTTATAGAAATGCTTAAAAACAGAAAGAAAAGTGTTGAGAATGGTGGACTTGGAGATAAAGAAAATTTAAATGATGCTTAAATGAGGTGAAGTAATGAAAAAAAATAAAGCAACTTTCTTTATCTTTATTGCAACAATATTATTAGGGCTGTTGATTTCGATTAATTTTAATTTTAATGCAATAACCTCTCATAATGAACTTAATACTTCAGAATATCAAAATGCAGTAGAGGAAAGAACAAGGCTTTATAAAGAAATAGGTGATTTAAAGGATAATAATATAGAAATTACTGAAAAAATAAATCAATATATACATGATGATGAAAAAAATAATAAAATATTGGAAGATATGAAGGAACAAATTAATGACTATAGCATGTTTACAGGGAGCAAGGAGGTTGAAGGACCTGGTATAATTCTTACCATAGATGATGGAACGACTAATGTAACGAAAGAAGATATATCTGATGTTATGAGTAAGCTGCTTCATGATAGTGATATGGCACTTATAATAAATGAGCTGAGACAGGCAGGAGCAGAAGCTATATGTGTAAATAATCATAGGATTGTACCGTGGTCTGGAGCTGTATGTGCCTGGGCTTTTATTCAATTTGATGATGGAAGTCGTGAATCAGCACCATTTAAAATATATGCAATTGGCGATCCTGAAAAACTTAAGGCAGCGTTACTTGGGGAAGGAAGTCATATAAGAGAACTTATGGTAAGAAAGTTACATGTAAACATAGAAGAAAGTGAAAAAATATCTATGCCTGCATCTTCAGAAAATGGTAATGTATCTTTTATGAAACGAGATGAGAAATCAAATTAAAAATAAATTAAAATTTTTAAAGGAAATTAGAGTTTTATATAGAATATAAATTAAATGAACAAAAAAGAATAGTTGAAATAAGGTGTTAAACAATGGGAATAAAAGAAAATATTCAAGAACTTAAATCAACAATTCCAGATGGAGTTAAACTTTTAGCAGTATCTAAAACAAAACCATTGGAATATTTAGAAGAAGCATATAAATGTGGAATGAGAGATTTTGGAGAAAATAAGGTTCAGGAGCTTGTATATAAGTCTGAAAATTTTCATGATGATGTAAGATGGCATTTAATAGGTCACCTTCAAACAAATAAAGTTAAGTATTTGGTTGATAAAGTATATCTTATTCATTCACTTGATAGTATAAATTTACTAAATCAGGTGGAAAAGGTATTTGGAAAGGCTGGAAAAACTGCAAATACACTTATTCAGATTAATATAGGCAGAGAAGATAGTAAAAGCGGAATATATGAAGAAGACCTTGAAGAATTTATACAGGAAATAGAAAAATGTAACCATGTTCTTGTAAAAGGAATTATGGTAATAATACCTCAAGGTGATGAAGAAAGTAACAGATTTTATTTTAAGAAAACAAAGGCAATATTTGATAGTCTTAAGGAAAGAAAATTTAAGAATATCAGTATGGAAGTATTATCCATGGGTATGACTCATGATTATATAATAGCAATTGAAGAAGGTTCCAATCTTGTAAGAATAGGAACTGGAATTTTTGGAGAAAGAAATTATAATACAGGAGGAAATAAAAATGAGTAATAATGTTATTTCAAAAGTTAAAGCTTTTTTAGGGTTTGATGAGTACGAAGATTATGAAGATTACGAAGATGAAGAATATGAAAGTGAAACAGGTGAAGAAGAGGATTCTATAGAACCAGTTATTACAAGCAAAAAAAATATGAATAACAATAAGGTAGTTAATATTCATACATCTTCATCAATTAAGGTTACAATTACAAAGCCTGTTGATTATGAAGAAGCAACTGAAATCTGTGAAGCATTAAAAAATAGAAGAATAGTATTAGTAAATACTACTGCATTAGAACTAAAGATTGCGCAAAGATTATTAGATTTTATTAGTGGTTCATGTTATGCATTAGGAGGAGAATTACAACAAATAGAAAAAGGTGTATACCTTCTTTCACCTTCAAATGTTGAAGTAACTAATGAATTAAAGAATGAAATTAGTTCTAAAGCTTTATTTAACTGGTCTAAATAAGGTGATTTTATGATACTATATAACGTTGTTGATAGTGTATTTAGAATATTTGAGATAGCAATACTTATTGAGTGTATAGCTTCCTGGATACCACAAATTAGATACAACAAATTCATTGAAATTATACACATGATTACAGAACCAGTTTTAGAGCCATTTAGAAGACTTCAATACAGATTCCTATCGAATATGCCAATTGATTTCTCTCCTATTATTGCATTATTAGCTATGGATTTTATAAGAATGATATTAGTTGCGGTATTGTAATGAGTATGAAAGAAATAATTAGCAAAACATTTAGTGATACTGATAAAGTTGAAGCTTTGAGCTTATATGAAAAATATGAACTGGCTAGGAATAAAGATATACCTATGTTTGGAAGTGATTTTTATCCACCGAATATATGGAAGTGGTTTGAGATAAATGCTGGAAGTAAATCATTTAAAGTTGAATGTAACGGTATTTTTGAAGAAGCAGAAAGAAGAATGATAGCTTTTAATAATATTTATGATATTCCATATCCTATGTTTCTTATAAAAATATCTCACAATTCTAAATTCTCAAATTTATCTCATAGAGATTATTTAGGTGGAATATTAGCATTAGGGATAGAGAGAAACAAAATAGGTGATTTATTAGTTGAAGGTAATAGCTGTTATGTACCTGTTCATGAAGACATAAAAGATTATCTTTTATATAATATTGATAAGATAGGAAAAACATCATGTAAAGTAGAAGTATTGAATGACTTCGATGAACTTCCACAATTTAAATTTAAAGAGGAAGTTATACTCGTTTCCTCATTAAGGGCTGATGGATTGGTATCTAAAATATGTAATATATCAAGATCAAAAGCTCAAGAGCTTATAGATCAAGGGCAGGTACTTGTAGATTATGCAAAGATAAAAGATAAAAGTCAGGAGCTTAAGAGCGGACAGAGAATAACAATACGAGGAAGCGGTAAGTTTATATTAGGTGAAGAGATTGGTAACAGCAAAAGTGGCAGGATTAAAATTATAGTAAAAAAATATACATAGTAGAGGTGAGGAATATGAAGTTAACTCCAATGGATATTAATAATAAGGAATTTAAAAAAGGACTTAGAGGATATAATCCTGAAGAAGTAGATGAATTCCTAGATGAAATTGTTGATAATTATGAAGAATTATTTAAAGAAAATACACAATTAAAGGAAAAGATTCAAAACTTAAATGAAAAAGTAGAACATTACTCACAAATTGAATCAACCATTCAAAATACTTTATTATTAGCTCAAAATGCTGCTGAGCAAGCAAAAAATTCTGCAAGAAAAGAAGCAGAATTAGTAATGAAAAATGCTAATGAAAGTGCTCAGAAGATTATGGATAAAGCTCATAATGATGTTGTTGAAATTAATGATGAATATGAAAGAGTTAAACAGGAATTTATAAGATTCAGAGTAAAATATAGAAGCTTTATGAATACTCAGTTAGAAACTTTTGATGATTTAGAAAAAGATTTTATTAAAAATTATAATGTTTCAGAACCGGTAGCTGATGAAGATGTTCAAGAAAAAGAAGCTGATGCTTCACAAGTAGCTTCAAATGTAGAAGAAATTATTCCTCATGAAGAAGCGGTTAAAAGTGAAATAAATGATTTAGAAGAAATTAAAAGCTTTTTTGTAGAAAAATAGTTTTTAACAAAGCCTCATTTTCAAAAGAAAGTGGGGTTTTATTATTGGGTGAAAAAACATATTTGTTAATTGTCATTTAAAAGGTATTATATTATAATATTTAAAGAATATAAGAAGAAAGGGTTTAACTAATGGATAAAACTGTATTTATAGTTGAAGAAAAAGATAAAGGAACTAGAATAGATAAATACTTAGGTGATGCTATTGACGGAAAATCTAGATCTTTTATTCAAGGACTAATTGAAAAGGATAGCATTAAGGTTAATGGAAAAATTCCTAAAAGTAATTATAAGTTGAAAGCCCTTGATGAAATTGAAGTTATACTTCCAGAACCAGAAGTTTTAAATGTGGAAGCAGAAAATATACCTATAGACATTATTTATGAAGATGATGATGTTGTAGTAGTAAACAAAGAACAGGGAATGGTAGTACACCCTGCACCAGGAAATTACAATGGAACTCTTGTAAATGCATTATTATATCATTGTAAAAACTTATCTAGCATTAATGGAGTTATAAGACCAGGGATAGTACATAGAATAGATAAGGATACTTCGGGAGTTTTAGTTGTTGCTAAAAATGATGAAGCTCATACTTTTTTATCAGAACAACTTAAAGATCACTCTATGAAAAGAGAATATTATGCTTTAATTGAAGGAAGATTAAAGAATGACAGTGGTACTATTGATAAACCTTTAGGTAGAAATAAAAAAGACAGACTTAAAATGGGTATTGTTGAAGATGGAAAAAGAGCTGTGACTCATTATGAAGTTATTGAAAGATTTAATGGATTTACACTTATAAAATGTGTTTTAGAAACTGGTAGAACTCATCAAATAAGAGTTCATATGGCATCAATTGGATTCCCTCTTGTAGGTGATCCACTTTATGGATTTAAAAGACAAAAAATTAAAGTAGAAGGTCAGGTGCTTCATGCAAAGACTTTAGGATTTATTCATCCAAGAACTAAAGAATATATGGAGTTCACTACAGATTTACCAGAGTATTTCACAAAAATATTGGATAAATTAAGAAATGAAATGTAATGGTAAACTTATTAGAAATATAATTATATAGTGTTTTTGAGAAATATGATAAGAATATTTTATATGGAAAGTTTAGGAGGTAACTATGAATTTAAAAGCTATATTATTAGATGAAAAAGCTATAAATAGAACTTTAATAAGAATATCTCATGAAATAATTGAAAGAAATAAAGGTGTAGATGATATTGTATTAATAGGAGTTAAGACAAGAGGTTATCCTTTAGCACAAAGAATTGCAGAATATATAAAGGGAATAGAAGGTCATGAAGTTCCAGTGGGATATGTTGACATAACATTATATAGAGATGACCTTTCAACAACTGAAGAGGCTCCAGAAGTTAAAAGTGCTGATTTGGGTACAGATATTAAAAATAAGAAAGTAATAATAGTTGACGATGTTTTATATACATGCAGAACTGTAAGAGCAGCTATAGATGCAATTATAGATGTGGGCAGACCACAGGGAATTCAGCTTGCAGTATTAATAGATAGAGGACATAAAGAACTTCCTATAAGAGCGGATTATGTAGGAAAAAATATACCAACATCTAAGAATGAAATAATAGCTGTTGATTTAAAGGAAATTGATGGAGAGGATTCTGTTAAGATTTTTGAAAATAAAAGTAACTAATAGAAGGAGAATAAAAATATGATGTACGACTTAATTGCTACTAGTACTTTTGGTATAGAAAGTATAACAGCAAAGGAATTAAGAGCTTTAGGATATGAAGATTTAAAAATAGAAAATGGAAAAGTAACTTTTGAAGGTGATGAAATGGATATAGCTATTGCTAATGTTCATTTAAGAACTGCTGACAGAGTACTTATAAAAATGGCAGAATTTGAAGCAAGATCATTCGAAGAACTATTCCAAGGAACTAAAAATGTAGACTGGAGCAAATTGATTCCAATTGATGGAGTTATGCATGTTACTGGTAAATCTATTAAGTCAACACTTCATAGTGTTCCAGACTGTCAATCTATAGTTAAAAGAGCTATAGTAAAAAGCATGAGTGAAAGTTATGGAATAGAGCAGTTTAGCGAAACAGGTCCAGTTTACAAGATTGAAGTTGCAATACTTAAAGATGTTGTTACATTAACAGTAGATACAACAGGACCAGGGTTACATAAAAGAGGATATAGAGAACTTGCTGGTATAGCTCCATTAAAAGAAACTTTAGCTGCATCTATGCTATTAATATCAAGATGGAGAGATGACTGCGAGCTTATTGATCCATTCTGTGGTTCAGGGACTATTTTAATAGAAGCAGCTATGATAGCGCTTAATATTGCTCCTGGAGTAAATAGGGATTTTGTATGTGAAACATGGCCATCAATGCCTAAGCATATATTTGAAAGTGTGAGAGATGGTGCTAGAAATTCAGAAAAACATAAGGATTTAAAAATTATAGGATATGATATTGATTATAAAACTCTTAAAGTAGCTATGGAAAATGCAAAAAAAGCTGGAGTAGATAGATATATTCAATTCCAAAAGAGAGATTTCATGGAGTTTTCAACATCTAGAAAAAATGGATTTATTGTATCAAATCCACCATACGGTGAAAGAATAGGTGAAGGAAAGAAGCTTATAGAGTTATATAAGCATATGGGAAGAGTTAAAAAGAAATTAGACACTTGGGATTTCAATATTTTAACTTCATTTGAGCCATTTGAAAAAACATTTGGTATGAAATCAACAAAAAATAGAAAACTATATAATGGTAAGATTAAGTGTGATTACTATCAATACTTCCATAATAATATAATTAAAAATGATGGAGATACACTACTTCATGAAATGATGAGATAATACATCAGTAAAATATATTAAGTTTAGATGTATAAAAACATTCCTAAATAAAGAAATTTAAGAATAAGAGTTTACAAAATAAGGAAAAGCAAAAAGCTATGAAAATACATTTACAATAAAGTTTTTTAATGGTAAAGTATTTATAAAGATATTTAGTGACAAAGGTGTCAAAAACGTTAGTTTTTGATACCTTTGTTTATTTTTAGCCTATATAAATAATTAATAAAATTTTAATGATAATTAAATTGGAAAAGGGGGAGTATAGTTATGGCGCAAGTATATCAAAAAGTAGCAGAAAAGATGCCTTCAATGAGTAAAGCACAAGAGAAAATAGCAAAATATATTTTATCACATCCAAACACCATACCTTTTTTGACTGTTGAAAAACTAGCAAGCCTTTCCGAAGTAAGTATAGCCACAGTAACAAGGTTTGTAACTTTTTTAGGATATAAGGGGTATCCAGATTTTTTAAAAGAAACACAGGAAACTATAAAGGAACAAGTAAAATCAAGTGAGAGAATTAGAATTAGAGATGTAGTAGAAAGTGATACAAGTAGAAAATTATATGAAGTATTTGAAGATGATGTTAATAGTATAAAGTATACTATGGAAGAACTTAATATATTTGAACTTAAGAAAGCTGTAAATTTTCTTGTAAATGCAGAAAGAATATATATTGTGGCCAGGAGAAGTGCAGCATCTCTTGCTGTATTCTTTAAATATTATTTGGAATTAATGTTTAATAATGTTATTTTATTAGAAAATATTGAACAGATTCCTAAGCATATTAATAGAGATACTGGAGAAGATGTTATAATAGGAATAAGTTTTGATAAATATGCTAAAAGTGCAGTAGATATATTTACTCATTTAAAAAATAGAGGAGCAAGAACTATAGCAATTACGGATAATATGTTGTCACCATTAGTGCCTTATGCTGATATTACACTTAAGGCTTCAGCTGGTAGTAGCAATTCAGCTTTCAAAGGATCATTTGCTGGTCCCCTAAGTCTTATAAATGCAATAATAGTATCTATTGAACATGAGAAAAAAGACTGTTATAACAATAATGTTCAAATTTTAGAAGAAGCTCTTAGCAAGTTTGAGCTTGTTATGTAAAAATATATTTAAAAGCCCCTAATAATAAATTATAAAAAGTACCTATAAATAAGACATTTTTAGATTTCAGTATATTATAGGTACTTTTTTGTGATTTTAATTACTAAGCCATTAAATAAATTAGAAGAAACTATATTAATTTAAATATTATTCTGAATATGATAATTTTTTCATTACATCATCAAATTCACTAGGATTTATTAATACTGTTTTATTTGTATGGTATATTACCATTCCAGGTTTAGCTCCATATGGCTTTTTAAGTTCTTTAACTTTTGTAA
>DPOH01000089.1 GCA_003539755.1 Clostridium sp. | reverse complement strand
TAATAAAATAAACAGTAAAAAAGCAGCGGTTATCTACTTTTTTACTGTTTATTTTATTATTTATTAGAATCTAAAATTTTAAGAACCTCTCTAGCAACAGCGGCTCCTGATGATGGGTTTTGTCCTGTAACAACTCTTTGTTCTTCTACTGCAAATTCTGCCCAATCTGAAGATTTAACATAGTTTGCACCTCTATTCTTAAGTTCTGTTTCAGTTAAGTAAGGAACAAGCTTAGTAGCTCCAACAGCTTCTTCTTCAGTATTTGAGAATCCTGTAACCTTAATTCCTTCAATTAAGTTTTTGCCGTTAGATAATTTTATGTTTAATAAACCTGCTAAACCATGGCAGACAGCTGAAACTATTCCACCATTTTCATATATTTCTTTTGAAATTTCCTGCATTTTTGGATCATCAGGAAAGTCCCATATAACACCATGTCCACCAGTATAGTAAATTACATCATAGTCTTTTGAGTTAATTTCATCAATAGATAATGTATTTCCTAATTTATTCATAAAGTCGTGGTCAGTGTAGTATTTCCAGTCAAGTGGGCTCATAGAAGCTTTTTCTAAGCTGCCTGGGTCTATTGGAGTATAACCTCCCTTTGGACTTACATAGTCAATTTCAATTCCAGCATTTTTTATAACATCTACAAAGTGAACAGCTTCGCTAAGCCATAAACCTGTAGCTTTTTCAGTATTTTCATATTTAGATACATTTGTAACAACAACCAATACCTTTTTCATAAGTATGTCTCCTTTTTATTAACACTATAAATAGTACTTCTTTTTTATATTTAGCATTTATAAATATTATTAGCTTTTAATTTGTTTTTTATATGAACAAAGTTTAAATTTATTTCTAAAAATAATAGTGGCAACGGTACAAAAACATAATATTTAGGTTTATAGATTTTAAGATATGTAATTATATATTTAGTATACAAGCATATAATATCTTGTAAGTATAAAGAACAAATTAAATTTAATGCATTCAAAAGAAGTAGTTAAGAATTTTAATAAGTTAGTTTGTGGAAGTGAATGCTTAAAGATAATGATAATCTCAAAGTTTACACATTTTGATAAAGAGATTATAAAAGTACTGTCTAAAGTAGCAGAAAATATTAAGGGAGAAGTGTATCTAATAGTTATTGAGCATCCTGGAAAGTGGGATTATGCTAAGGGTTATGATAATTATTCAAAGGTATATTCTTATGATACAAATACTAAAATGTTTATAGAAAACGTATAAAGTTATGTTTAAATAACTAGTTAATTATAGACAAGCTTGCAGTGAAGAGGGAGTTTTAAGGCAGGGAGTACTATAAGATATCTGCGTTGCCAAAAGTGGCAACGAGATGTTTGGTAAATAGTTATGGATTTCTGGCAAGCTGTAAGTCAATGGTATCATACAGTGTGATTTGACCGCCTAGATTATCAATAGCTTCTACAATTTCTGAAAAGAATTTTTTTCTAGTATTTTGTTCAATGACTATATGGTTTGAATAAGTACCGAGAAGTGATATATATTCTTTGGCACTAAAAGTCCTTGTTCTATGATATAATTTATAGCTTATATCAACAAATCCATATTTCTGTGCTATATATGCACGCTTTTTTGCATCATCTTCACTATACTCATTAGGAGCAGGGGAATCAGGCATATATACAGAATATATTTTTTGCAATGCCTGATGAATTTCTTCTCTGCCTTTATCCTTTCAGCTTCTGTGTTAAATGTCCATTCTAACCCTTTTATTGTTGACATAATACCACTCCCATAATAAATACTTTTTTATTTGCGATATTCTTTATTCATTGGTTCATCTTTCAACATTTCATCAGTCCCTAGGTCATTTGCAATTTGACTTAAAGGAAGTTCAGAAATTTCTAAGTTCTGCTTAAGTTCTTTAATTGTATTTTTCTTTTGTTCTAGGGTTAAAGACATGATTTCATCTCCTTTGTTGACTAAAAATACTAGTCTTTAATTTTAGTATATTGTATTATGTTTGGCATTATAGTACTAGTGTACTAAACTGTCAAATATAACTTTTTTAAATTACTTTTGTTAAGAAACTAAAGTGATTTATGATTTACGATAACTTAATGGTGTCATGCCAGTCTCACGTTTGAAAAACTTAGAGAATTCGCTTGGATTAGGAAAATTAAGTGCATCTGAGATTATCCATGCCGGATCATCAGAATATTTTAGCATAATTTTAGCATGCACGATGAGGTTTCGATTGATTAACTCTCCACATGTTGATCCGCTTACAGCTTTTACAACAGTACCAAGATAGTTTGGAGAAACTCCTATTTTATCGGCATAAAAACTAATGAAATGTTCCTGTGTTCCATATTGGCTGATGATTTCTAAAAATTGACGGAAGAGCTGTAATTGGACACTATTTTTTTGCATAGAGACTGCAGTTTCAGAGGTCTTGTAGTATTCTTCTAGACGTGCTAGAAATGCAAGTTGCAGCTGCTTTATAACATACATATTGATTGGCTTACACTGTGATTCCTGCCAGATAAGATTAAAATAGCTGTCGGCAATTTCCCATTCAAAGTCTGTTAGTCTAAAGCCGGAAAAATGATCTAATTTAATGTGATTGGGAAGCTCTCTAAAGCTAAATACTTGAAGCTTAAAGTCTTCACTTAACTGCTTTATTTCAAAGATAGAATTAGGAGGAATGATAAAGCACATCTGTGGGTCTAGATGTTGGTGTTCTAGGTTAATAAAAGCAGAAGCGTTACCAGAAATTATACGCATTACTCGACCTTCACCTAATAGATAAGGTTGGTCTATAGATAAAATTTGATTTCCATAATTAGAATTATTCATGGATATAAACAAACTATTATCTATGTATCCCTCATTAAGGTTAGTTACTAATTGCTGAATTGTTGAAAGATTTAAATTTTTTACTCTATTCTTTGAATTATTATTCATTGAAGTTATCCTCCGTAAATGTAAGTACTTAAAATATTAAGTTTATTATATTAAAATTCACAAATTGATTTTACAATATAGTAATTATTCTATCAATCTGCAAAATCGTTGAAAAAGAACATTTTGTGTTTGAAATAGACATTCTAATGAGTTTATGAAGTAAGTATAATAAACACATGCAGTAAGTAAAATAAATAAATACAAGAAGTAAATAAATATATAAAACAATATTTTTGAATATAGGAGGATTATAAATATGGCAAATAAAATATTAAATGAAATGATTTTTAAACCTGCACTTGATTATATAGACGACGGATATACTCATGGTGTGTTAAGTCCATTTGAACCAGGAGAACGTATCTTAAAAGCAGGTACACAGATTGCACCACAGTTTAAACCACTTTCAGCAGATATTCGTATGCTTAAGGATGTGGCAGTGAAGATGAGGGATGGAGTAACAATTTACACAGATATCTACATGCCAGCTGATAGTAAAGAAACAAAATTTCCTACTCTAATTGCATGGAGTCCATATGGAAAGAGTGCTGGTAGTGCTCCACGTTATATTAACTTATTTAACATGATTGGAATGGGTAATGCCTGGAGTTCTGGTTTAACAAAATTTGAAGCAACAGATCCTGACTACTGGTGTCAAAGAGGATATGCAGTATGTAATCCTGATCCACGTGGAATTGCTCATAGTGAAGGAGATATTACACTAATAGGTTCACAAGAAGCAGAAGACTGTTATGATTTAATTGAATGGATAGCAGAGCAGGAATGGAGTAATGAAAAAACAGCATTAACAGGAACTAGTTATCTAACTTTTTCTCAATGGTTCATAGCTGGAAAACAGCCACCACATCTTACTTGCATCAATCCACATGAAGGACTTTCTGATGCTTATCGTGATCTTGCATACAATGGTGGTATTCCAGATAAAAACTTTATTAATCGTCTTCAAGTAAACCATGTAAGTGCAGTTCCAGGTACAATGCGTGAAGATATGACAGAAGAAATGGAGAAATATCCATTAGCAGATGCACCTTTATGGCTTGATAAAAAGGCTGATATCAGTAATATTACTATTCCAGTATATTGTGTGGCTAGTTACAGCAATACTTTACATACAATGGGAACATTTCGTCAATGGAGAAAATTAAATATAGAAGATAAGTGGCTAAGAATACATAACACACAAGAGTGGCCAGATTATTATAGTGATGCAGGAAGAGAAGATCGTCAAAAATTCTTTGACTATTATCTAAAAGGCATTGATAATGGATGGAAGGATACACCACATGTACGTTATAGTCTTTTAGATATGGAAGGTGGTGATCAGCTTAACATTCCAGCAGAGGAATTTGGTTATGGAGATAATGTAGAATATACTAAGTTCTATCTTGATGGAAAATTCCGTGGATTAAATAAAGAAGCTTCAAAAGAAGAAGTTATTGCAAAATATGATACACAGGGACTTCCAGGACGGATTAGTTTTATGACAACTTTTGATGAAGAAACAGAGCTTGTAGGGTATCCAAAGCTTCACCTTTATGCTGAAGTAGAAGGTACAGATGATGCAGATGTATTTGTATGGATGCAGAAATTAGATAAGAATGGTAATATGCTTGCGGAGATTACAATTCCTAACCATGGTGCAGCTATTCGTGATTTTACTGATGATGGTGCATCAATCACTCGTTATAAGGGTTCATGGGGGAGACTACGTCTTTCTATGAGACATCTTGATGAACAGGAATCTACAAATGAAGTCCCAGCATATAGCTTTGATCGTGTTGAAAAATTAGAAAAAGGCCAGGTCGTTGAAGCAGATATAGTAATGAGTCCAATTGGATTAAAATTCTATAAGGGTGAATCTATAAGAGTAATCATTTCTCCAAAAGAGGAATATGGTAATGGTATGATGCCAGGTACACCTGGATGTACACCTAGCAACAAGGGATGGCAAATTATCCATACTGGTGGAGACAAGGCATCATATCTTCAGCTTCCAGTATTAAAAAGATAAATTATTTTTAAAAAATTATAGGTGGGATTTCCCACCTATAATACTAATATAAGAAAAGTACACATTTTTAGTTTTAGAAATCATATTTAAAATATTTTTTTACAAAATCACTCATAGGACTTTCATTATCCCTTGATATATAGTCTAAATCTGTATCATAGAAATATAAATAGGCTATGCTCTTATTTTCATCTGAAAATCCAATCATGCCGAATGACTTTGGATACTGATCCTTATAGGTTTCAGATTGATCTGCAACCTTAAAGTCATAGGTGCTTACCTTAAATTCATATTCTGGAATATAGTATTTCTCTGAATCAAGATCTGATATAACCTTATGGTCCAGATACTTATATTCTTTTAAAAGCCTTTCTTTTTCTTTTGTATATGTTTCTTCACTATAATTTACCACAAGTGTAAGAGTATCTGTCTCAAATATAATTCTGTAAATATGGTTATACTTGTAGTATGTACCATAGTCTATTGGCAACATATCTAGGTCTGGCATGAATTTCTTTGCAGGAATATCAATCATTTTCCCGCTGTTTAAATATTTTTCTGAACTTCTGCTTTTTGTCATGCTGCATCCAGTAAGGCTCAAAAGCAGAAAGGTCGTGAGTATAAAAAAACATGTTTTTTTCATATTTATCCCCCCAATTGTTTCATATGAAATTATTGCTATTGCTTATTTATATTTCAATTATTGTAACATAATTCTTAGCATATAAACATATCATACATATCTTAAAAGCAAAATTTTCTGGTAATTTAATGATTTTTATATAAAGATGAATAAAATTAAATTTATTACAAATAATAATTATTGACTAATCAACTATATTAATTTAAAATAACGATTGACTAGTCAACGATTTTGGAGGAAAACGTATGAATAAGTTACTGATGTATATTAGTAAGACGTACAG
>DPOH01000088.1 GCA_003539755.1 Clostridium sp. | reverse complement strand
TACAGATATGAAGATAGTTATCTAAATAAGAAATTAAAAAATTATAATTTGAGCAGTGGTTCTTTTTCTTATTTACTGGCTCTTGATAAAAATGAAGGAATTAGCCAGATACAGATAAGCAGAGAAATAGGAAATGACAAAGCCATGTCAGCAAGGTCAATAAATAAGCTTATTGAAGATGGATTTATATATAAAGTTCAGGATAAAAATGACTGCAGGGCATACAAACTTTATTTGACAGATAAAGGCAGGGAGGTTATACCTTCTATTTATAAAGAAATTCAACAAATTATAGATTTTTTGACTATGGATCTGACTGAAGATGAGAAAAAAATAACTATAAATTGTTTGGAAAATATATTTGAAAAAAGCAAAAGATTAAGAAATGGAGAAAGTATTTTATGATTGAAAAAGAAACTAAAAAATGGACTATATTTTTGATAATAGTTATATCTACTTTTATGTCAACGCTAGATGCTAGTATTGTAAATGTGGCATTACCTAATATGGCTGACGAATTAGGAGTTACTACTTCTAATATACAGCTTGTAGTTGTAAGCTATCTTGTAACTATTTCTGCTGTTATTTTAATATTTGGCCGTCTAGGAGATATATTTGGAAAAACCAAGATATTTAAAATAGGCCTTTTATTATTTACAATAGGTTCACTTTTATGTGGAATAACTCATTCTTTTGGATTATTAATATTTGCAAGAGTTATTCAGGCTATTGGAGCTGCAGGTACTATGGCAAATAATCAGGGAATAATTACAGAGGTATTTCCAGCAAATGAAAGAGGAAAGGCATTAGGCCTTAATGGTACAGCTGTTGCACTTGGTTCTCTTGTAGGTTCAGGTCTTGGAGGATTTATTGTTGGTGCATTCAGCTGGGAGTTTATATTTTTAATAAATATTCCAATAGGTGTAATAGCATTACTTTTTGCAGTTAAACTTATACCAAAATCAGATAAGATTGTTAATGAACCACTTGATATTATAGGTGCTGTTTTATTTATGCTTACAATAATCCCTCTATTTGTTGCACTTAATTCAGGAATAAGACTTGGCTTTACTTCACCACTTATATTAGGTGGATTTGCAGTTGCTATAGTATGTTTTATTGCATTTTTAGCTGTAGAGAAAAGAGTAAACTCACCACTTATAGATCTTAGTATATTTAAGAATAAGTTATTTTCTATAAGTATTATCTGTGGATTTATAAGCTTTATAGCAATATTCTCTTATAACATAGTTATTCCATTTTATCTTCAAAATTTAATGGGATTTTCACCACAAAAGGCAGGCTTTATCTTAATGGCTTATCCATTAATTTTAGTTATTGTTGCACCTATAAGTGGAAGCCTTTCTGATAAAATTGGTTCAGAATTCCTGACTTTTTTAGGGCTTGTTATAGGAGCTGTAGGATTATTCCTTATTGGAACATTTGGTGAAAATACAAGCATAGGTTTTATGATCTTATGCATTGCTATAATGTCTGTTGGAATGGGTATATTCCAGTCACCTAATAATTCTTTAGTAATGTCTACTGTTTCAAAAGATAAGCTTGGAATTGCAGGAAGCATTAATGCATTAATTAGAAATATGGGTATGTCTACAGGAATTGCCTTAGCAACAACACTTTTATATACAAGAATGAGTGCAAAGATAGGATATAGAGTTACAGATTTTGTTGAAGGCAGAAATGACGTATTTATATATGGAATGAGATGGGTATTTATCACAGCAGCAGTTATTTGTCTTGTTGGTGCATTAATAACTTTTTATAGAATGCATAGATATTCTAAGGAAAAGAATTAAAACTAAAAAGGATTCCTATATTATACTTAATTTATAACATCCCTGCGAAAATCCTCAGGATTATCGTGGGGATTCTTTAGTATAGAACCCAAAAGTGATGCTCCAAAAGTGATGCTCCAAAGAGAATGTCTTTTATAAATCAGAGCTTTTTAATGAAGTTCCTTTGAGGTCATTTACAGATACAAAAATGGTACTTCCTCTTATTGTGTGGAATGTTATTGGAAGATTGCAATGGCTTTTTGATAATAAAAGACAGACTGAAACAAGGTCACAGACAATTGATAGGGCAGAGAAGGCTATTGATATGCTTGAAAAAGAAAATGATGACTGTATTGTTGTTACTCATGCTTGTTTTGCTAATATATTTACAAAGCAGTTAAGAAAACGTGGATATAAAATAGATAAGAGAAAATTTAGAATGAATAATCTTGAGAAGATAACAGCGTATAAGTAATTATTGTAAGTAGGGGAGGAATGATTTATGATAAGGCAGGCTGTAAGCAGTGATATTCCAGTAATTGAGGATATATTGTTAGATGCAGTAATCTACCTTAGAAAAGCAGGGCTTGAAAACCAGTGGAATGAAGCTAATATAAAGTGTGAGTGTCTTTCAAAGGAATACAGAATAGAGGATTTTTATATTGCTTATGATGATAATAAGGCGGAAGGATGTATGGCTTTGACTGATTTTGATTTAAAGTACTGGCCTGAAATTGAAAAGGGTCAGTCGCTTTATATACACAAGCTTGCAGTGAAGAGGGAATATGCTGGAAGAGGCTGTTCACATGAGCTTATTAGTTTTGCAAAAGATTTAGCTTTGAATAATGGAGCTGACTCCCTTAGACTTGACTGTAATTATTATAGAAAGAAATTGAGAGAAATCTATGAAAATGAAGGTTTTGAATATGTAAGTAAAAAGTGCATTGGTGAGAATAATTATATGGCTCTATATGTATGTGAACTTTATATATAAAACTTTTCTTCTATGTTAATGCTTATATAATGTTCTAATTTTGAACGTTGCCAAAAGTGGCAACGGTATAAAGAAACTATAATGTATAATTTTGAATGTTGTGATTAGTTGAAGAGAAACGCTTGAAAGTATATTATATAATATGGGTTATAGTTAATAATAAATAAATTGGCTAAATTCAAAGGTGATGGAAGAGGTATCTATCCAGTTATTTTTATGTTGGATATAATTGAGATTTTGAGGTTTAGATGTTTTTATTAAAGGAGAAAATATAATGAATATTGTAGTTCTAAATGGTAGTCCACGTAGAGGTGGTAATACAGAGATAATGGCTAAGGAATTTGCAAGAGGTGCAAGTGAAGCTGGTCATGAAGTAAATATAATCAATCTTGCTGGAAAGAAAATCTCAGGCTGTCTTGGATGCCAATACTGTTTTACACATGATGGTGAATGTGTACAAAAGGATGATATGGCTAGCATTCTTGAAGCACTTGATAAGGCTGATTTAGTTGCGTTTGCATCACCAATTTACTGGTTTGATATTACAGCACAATTAAAGGCTGTTATAGACCGCATGTATGCAAGAGGAAAAATAGGATTCCATTTTACAAAGACAGCATTACTTTTAGATTCTGGTGCAGATGGTGTATATAATGCAGCACTTGCTCAGTATAAGGCTATGTGCTCTTATTTACGTTGGGAAAGTGTAGGAGAAATATGCATTCCTAATATGATAACAAAGGGCAGCATGGAAACTAATGGAAAACTAAAGGACGTTTATGAACTTGGGTTATCTATAAAATAATATTAAATCATATAAGCGAGTCTCTAAATCAAAATTTAGAGACTCGCTTATATTTATAGGAATTTTTATTTTTTCATTGGATTTATATATAAAACTGTAAAAAAATTAGATTAAAAATATAATTATAATTAAATAATTGATTGATTAAAAATTTGAAAAAATAATTAAAGAGTTATATATTTTAAGTACAAGAGATATGATGAACAAGTCCAATAGTTATATTGCTCAAAAATTTAAGCAAAAGAAGTTTAAATTCAGAGAGAAGTGATGACTTGCTTGTTGGAAGGATATTTTGAGATTTAATGAATAGGTATTTATTAAAACAAAAGAAGGGAAGCATTAGCTCAAAAAAGACCAGATACAAAGCATCCATTTGGATTTGGAAGAATTGAATATATAACAAGTATGATTATCGGAATATCAATTATAATTACTGGTCTTGAAATGATTAAATCATCTATAAAAGGTATTATTCATCCTAATTCTGTAGATTATAATTTGTGGATACTTCTCGTACTAATTATTACAGTAGCATTAAAAACTTTTCTTGGTACTTATACTGAGAAACAAGGAAGAAATCTTAATTCAGGTGCTTTAATAGCATCAGGAAAGGATGCTAAAAATGATGCACTTATTTCAATTGTAACAATTATTTCAGCAGTAATAGATATGACTACCAAGTTTTCTGTTGATCCATATGCAGGATTACTTATTTCTATATTTATTTTAAAGTCTGGGATTGAAGTTCCTAGAGACACTGTAAGTAAAATCATTGGTGAAAAAACAGATGTACATATAAAAGATAAAATTTATAAGATTGTTGAAAGCTCTAAATATGTGTTAGGAGCTCATGATTTGATATTAAACAATTACGGCCCCAATACAAACATAGGTAGTATTAATGTTGAAATAGATTATAAAAGGACTGTTGGTGAAATTTCTCCAGAACTTCATAGATTACAGATGCTGGTTTATAAAGAGACACATATTTATCTTGTGTTTGGAGTTTATGGGATTGATGTGAATTCAGCAATTTCTAAGGAAGTATGTAGAATTCTTAAAGATTTTAAGAAAAGTGAACCTCATTGTCTAGGTTGTCATGGAGTATTAATCGATGAAAAAGATAAAAAAATCTTTTGTGATGCTATTTTAGATTTTTCTTGTGATAGAGAAGGTATAAAGAGTAGATTAGAAAAGATGCTTAAAGATAAATTTGATAAATATACAATTGTGGTAACAATTGATTCAGAATTTGCTTAAAAATGTAGAGAACAATATAAGTGATATTCTGAGAAATTGGGATTTTAAAGATCACACTTCACCTCCATCATAAGACCCACGAAAATCATAATTTTAG
>DPOH01000043.1 GCA_003539755.1 Clostridium sp. | reverse complement strand
GAGGAAAGCAGATGGATTGAAATTTTTTGAGTCATTTAGGCTTTCGTATATACTACTGTACTTTATAATCAAAGTAGATTAAGAAAGTTTAGATATACGGGGTGTTAATATGGAATTATATAATGTTTTAGTAGTAGAAGATGAAAAAGAAATTTGTGATGCGATAGGAATTTATTTAAAAAACCAAGGATACAATGTTTTTAAAGCGTGCAATGGAATAGAAGGAATTAAAGTTATTGAAAAAGAAAATATTCATTTGGCTATAGTAGACATAATGATGCCTAAGATGGATGGGATAACAATGGTTATGAAGCTTAGAGAGCATTATGAATTTCCGGTAATAATGCTTTCTGCAAAATCAGAAGAAATGGATAAGATAATGGGACTTAATATTGGAGCTGATGACTACGTAACAAAGCCATTTAATCCAATGGAACTTCTGGCAAGGGTAAACTCTCAGCTTAGAAGATATAAGAAGTATTTAAATGTTGTGAAGGGAAAGAATGAAAAGAGCAATATTTATGAAGTTGGGGGAATTGAACTTAATACGGATACTAAAGAAGTAACAGTAGATGGGGAAGGGGTAAAGCTTACTCCAAAGGAATTTAATATTTTAGAACTTTTAATGAAAAATCCAGGAAGAGTATTCTCAGCAGAAGAGATATATGAAAGAGTTTGGAATGAGGCAGCAATAAGTACCGAAACCATAATGGTTCATGTAAGAAATATAAGAGAAAAGATTGAAATTGACAGCAAGAATCCTAGATATTTAAAAGTTGTATGGGGAGTTGGATATAAAATTGACAAGCAATGATAATTTAAAAAAAGAATATAGTAGTTTAAATAAATCACAGAAAGGAGTAATTAATTTAATTGCATTTGCAGTAATGATAATTATGGCTGTTGCTATAACACGCTTTTATCCACAGCTTAAACGCATATCTAAAATGCAGTATGAGTCAGTATATGATGATGTTAATTTAATGGAAAGTATAGCTAACTGTAATATGTTTTTATACAAGGAAGTACTAGATAATAATAGTAATGAAAATTTATCGCTGACTGATGCATTTATTAAATCCTATGATGAAAAATCATTACCTAAGGGAAGTGAAAGTGATTCGGGAAGCATAGAATCTACTAATATTAGCAATATACTTTATAATAGGTACTCAGAGGGGAAAGATAATTTAAATAGTAATTTTAAAAATCTTGATTATGTTGTATTAGATAAAGATCACAATGTACTTTTATCTAATAATAAAAGTGAATTAAAAGATGTGGTATTAAATTCTGAAGATAAAATACAACAATTAAAGGATGTGTACGGTTTCTTTGTAGCAGTAAATTATAATGAAAGTGGTAAAGTGCAGATAATTAACTGTGCAGGGATAGAAGAATTTTCTGCTAGGGAGACATTCGGAAATAATATTGATACTATTATTGGAAATAATTTGACAAGAAGATATAATCTTAAATTTAATAATATTAAGGATACTACAATTATTTATGGAATACCTAAAGAACTAAAATATAAAGATTCTATAGCTGATATAGTAAATAGAAGAATTAATGGTGGAATTAATCAAGATAGAATAGTAGTATATGGATTTATTGTAGGATGTATTATACTTATGGCTGCACTTGTAGTTCCATATAAAAAATCTAAACAAATAGCTGGGAATAGTAAGTTTTTCAATGTACCTTTTGAAATAAACTGTATTTTATATGGATTGGCTACAATTATCTTTGTAAGTATGGGATTTACTTTGGTAATGGGAACTCTAACTGGTGAAGCAGAAACAGTTATAGTAAATGTATTAAATATATCCTCAAATGTTAACTATATTGTTTATGCTATTAATGTTGCTTTATGGACAATGATAATTTACTTCATATTAAATGGCGTTACATTATTAAAACACATATTTAAATATGGCTTTAGATCATATATGAAAGAGAACCTATTAATTCTAAGAACATGGAAATTTGTAGTAAGAAAATCTGATAAATTATACTATTATATTATTCATATAGATTTATCAGATAAAACAAATAAAGACTTGATAAAAATTATTGCAATAAATTTCGTTATTTTATCATTAATAAGTATTATATGGGTATTTGGAATAATAGCTGCATTTGTGTATAGTGTAATATTGTTTGTTATAGCTAAGAAATACTATGATGATATTAAAGATAAATTTAGAAAACTTTTAGCTGAAACTAATAAAATTGCTAATGGAAATCTAGAAGGCGAAATAACAGAGGATTTAGGTATATTTAATCCATTTAAGGATGAACTTAAAGAGATTCAATCAGGATTTAAAAAATCAGTAGATGAAGAAATAAAAAGCCAGAAGATGAAAACAGAGTTAATTTCAAATGTTTCTCATGATTTAAAGACACCATTAACTTCAATAATAACTTATGTAGATTTGCTTAAAAAAGATGATATTACAGAAGAGGAAAGAAAATCGTATATTGATACATTAGATAAAAAATCTCAAAGACTTAAATTTCTTATTGAAGATTTATTTGAAGTAAGCAAAGCCAATAGTGGCAATGTTAAAGTAAATTTAGTTAAGGTTGATATAGTTGAATTGATTAAGCAAAGTGAATTTGAGTTAGAAGATAAATTTAATAAGTCAAAGCTAACAGTTAAGAATAATTTTCCAGAAGATAAAATAATACTGGATCTAGATAGTCAGAAGACATTTAGGGTTTTTGAAAATCTTTTTAATAATGTAAGTAAGTATGCAATGGAAAACTCCAGAGTATATGTTGATATTGTTGAAGAGGAAAATGAAGTAACTATATTAATAAAGAATATATCTGCTGATGAAATGAATTTTAATAGTAATGAGATTATTGAAAGATTTACAAGAGGAGATAAATCACGTAATACAGAAGGGTCAGGTCTTGGGCTTGCTATAGTAAAAAGTTTTGTGGAATTACAAAACGGTAAATTCAATATAGATATAGATGGAGATTTATTTAAAGCTGTGATAAAATTTAATAAATAATTTTTTGTAAGGAATAATGAGTATTTTCATTATTCCTATTTTTAGCATAGAAATTAACCAGCATATATTAGACTTTTGTTGATTTTTCAATAATATTAAAAAAATGAAATTATTGATAAAATTTTAAAATAACATTATAATACATAATGTGATAATGTGTATGTAGATTGGAGATTATGATGGAAAAAATATTTCAAGTTAAGGATATAGTTTTCTATAAAGAAGATTTTTTAGATGATATAAGAGAATTTGAAGATATATTACCAATTATTCAGGAGTTAAGCTCAGGTTTATCTTATGAAGTTGTTGAAATTGCAGGAGATAATGGATGCTGTGATGACACTAAAAAGAATGTTTTAGTAGAAATAATAGGATACTTAGATGAAAATGATGAGTTTATAACAAGAGATGAAAGAGAAGCTCTAGGACTTGCAGCCATGGGAAAAACATTTAGTTTGTTCGTTATTACTGTTCATAAATGTACAGCATGTGGTAAGTGGACTATATCGATATTAGAAGAATAAAAAATTGTATGCAGTTAGATAAAGTTATTGTGGCTGCATACGATTATATTCATTATATACAATTAAAAAGGGGATTTTAAGAATGCAAAAGATGAATACAAAAAGTATATTTTTTAAGATTATTTTATTCTTAATGCTTTTTGGACAAGCTATGCTTAATGTAAATTGGGGAGGTATAAAAGCATATGCATCTGAAGAAAATAAGATAATGTCTGAAATCGGGATAACTGAAGATAATTATTCAGAAAAAATGAATAACATAGTCATGCCATTTATTGAAGAGAGACTTGAAAGTGGATATATTACAGGTGAAGAGAATGTTCAGCTTTATTATGAAAAGTATATGGCTGATTCTGCTAAGGGAAATATAGTTATTTCTCATGGATATACTGAATCATTAGAAAAATATCATGAAGTAATATATTATTTTTTAAATAATGGATACAATGTATTTGGACTTGAACATAGAGGGCATGGAAGATCAACGAATTTAGGAGTTAAAGATACAAGTCAAATCTATGTTAAAGATTTTAATCAATATATAGAGGATTTTAAAACTCTATTGGATGAGGTAGTTGTTCCTAATTCGCAAGGAAAAAAATTATTCCTTTTTGCACATTCAATGGGTGGAGGAATAGGTGCTAAGTTTTTAGAAGATTACCCTGAATATTTTAATGCTGCTATATTAACAGCACCTATGCTGGAAGTTGATACAGGTAAGGTTCCAAGCTTTATAGCCAAAATTATTGTGAAGTTAGCAATGTCCTTTGGAATGGATGGAGAATATGTAATAGGAAAGGGACCATATACACCTGAGTATGATATAAACAGTATGGGGCCAAGCAGTCTTCCACGATATGAGTATATAAATGATATAGTGTGCTCAAATGAATTATTTCAGAAAGGTGACTGTGCAAATAGCTGGTTAAATGAAGCATTTAACGCTACTAGTGAAATTATAAAGAAAAATAATGCAGAAAAAGTTAAAATTCCTGTAGTTATAATTCAAGCAGGAAAGGATACTTATGTAAGGCCTGGTGGACAGAATAAATTTGCAGAAGTTGCAGAAAACTGTAAAATTATAAGAATAGAAAATGCACGTCATGAAATGTATAACGAAAGTGATGATATTCAAAAGCCATATTTTGAAGAAATATTTAAATTTTACAATGAAAATTTATAATTAGGTTAAAGCTCTGAAAAATTCAGAGCTTTTTTTATATAAACTATAATATTTGTTTATAAATAAGAGTAGTATAAATTAAGTTAATTAATAAAATTATAGCTATATATTAGAAAAATATTAGTATATTGATAAAAGTATAGAAATATGCATTTAAGTTTGATAAAAAGCTAAAAAATAGAGGTTGATATTGAAAAAAAATTACAAAAATATGTATAATTATATTATATTGTTATTTAGATCTGCTGATATGGGGGAAGATGTTATGAGTATTAAAATTTTATAAGTTTCATTAACTAATTAATGCAATAAATTAAACCTCAATGAATTATATTTAAAAGAATAATGTTCATATAACTTAATAGATTGTATTATTTTAAAGGGGGTAGTATTATGCGCAAAGCAAAAAGTAATAGGCTATTTATCATAGGTGGGGCAATATCAATTTTTATATTTATTCTATTAGGGAGTATATTTATTAATAAAGCATATCATGATGAGGAAAATGTAATAGAATACTCCAATATTAATAGAAGTGATATGCATCCATTAGATTCACTTAGATTCAAAATGCTGTAATAGACTTTGAATATAGGTACAATTAGATGTAGATTTCTTTATATACACTATTTATAGATGAATCAATTAAATTGAATAAAAAATAGATATTTTTATATTATTCTTATAGAAAAAATAATAAAAAATTTTCAAAAACTATTGATTTATAAAAAATAAAGCAATATAATAAATATAACATCAACAAAAAGTGATGTATTTAACAAATTAATAAATGCTATGATAAAGAAAAGTAAATTCTATTGATGATTTTTAGAGAGCAGATGATGGTGGGATATCTGTATGAGTCTTGAATTGAAGAACACTTAGGAGCAGCTAACCGAAATGATTAATTTTTATAATTATAAGAGTAGACTTAGCCGGTATCACACCGTTAAAAGTGAAGGATATAGAGAAAGATAAGGCTTTTATTTTATAGATTAATTTACTTTCAAGTATTTTTATAAGCAGAGTTTAATTTATAAAGTTATAAGCATTTATAAATTAAACTCTGTATTTATTTGAGGAGAACTTTTTAAGTTAACTAGGGTGGTACCGCGTGATGATATCTCGTCCCTATGCATGATAAATGCATAGGGACGAGTTTTTTTGTCTTAACAATTTATATTTTAGGCGTATTCAGATAAGTTTTTGGGATATATTATCAAATCACAGTTTTTCAAAGGAAATTAGAAAGTCTATATATTTTTATAAAATTTATATGTAATAAAATTGAATAAAAGTAAAAACAAAGAAAAAAGGAGCAATGAGTAATGAAAAGAACATTTATTAAAGATTTAAAAGTAAGTGGAGAAGAAAAAGTATTATTAAGAGGATGGGTACATAAAATAAGAGATCTATCACATGTATCATTTGTAATGCTTAGAGATAAATCAGGAATAATACAACTTGTATGTAACAAGGAACAAATAAAGGGGCTTAGATTAGAAAATTCTATTGAGGTAATTGGGGTGGCTCGTACAAGTGAAAAAGCTGTAGGAGGAATTGAAGTAGAAGTTGATCAAGTTAAAATAGAAGGACAAGTTTATTATGATAAATTACCATTTGAAGTACAAAGTTATAAAGAAAAAGTAGCATTAGAAACTCAACTTGACTATAGAACAATTTCACTAAGAAGTCCAAAGAGAAAAGCAATTTTTAAAGTTCAAAATGAAATAGAAGAAAGCTTTAGAAGATATTTTAAAGAACACTCTTTTGAAGAAATTCATACACCTAAAATAATTAATTCAGGTACTGAAGGTGGATCAGAAATGTTTACTGTAAATTATTTTAACAGAAGAGCATTCTTAGCACAAAGTCCTCAATTCTATAAACAAATGATGGTAGGGGCTGGTTTTGAAAGAGTATTTGAAGTTGGATATGCGTATAGAGCTGAACTTCATAATACATATAGACATTTAAATGAATATGTAAGCTTAGATGTTGAAATGGGATTTATAAAAGATGAGACTGATCTTATGAAAGTAGAAGAAGACTTTATCAGAAGTATGTATAAACATTTAAAAGAAACATGCAGCAAGGAATTAGAAATGTATGGTGTTGAAGTTCCAGAAAAAATAGATATTCCTAGAATTCCATTAAGTGAAGCACAAGAAATACTTTTAAGGGAATATGGCAAAAAATCACCAGTTGGAAATATAGACAATGAAGGTGAAGTATTATTTGCAAAGTATGTTAAAGAAAAATATAATAGCGATTTTGTATTCTTAACTGAATATCCAACAGCTAAAAGACCTATGTATGCAATGGAATTTGAGCATGATCACTCAATTACAAGAAGTTTCGATTTAATATTCAAAGGTCTTGAAATAACAACTGGTGGTCAAAGAATACACGATTACCAAATGTTTAAAGAAAAGATGGAAAGACTTGACCTTGATTTAGATGCATTTGGATTTTACCTAAACACATTCAAATATGGAATGCCACCACACGGAGGATTTGCAATAGGTCTTGAGAGAATAACAATGCAAGTTCTAGGCCTGTCAAACATAAGAGAAGCAGCCCTATTCCCAAGAGATATGAAGAGATTAGAACCTTAAATCAGTTGACAGTTGATAGGGGAAAGTTGATAGTTTTATGAATAGATAAAAGTTGTGTTTTGAAAGTTACATTGAATGATTTAATTAAAAAAATAATAGATAGAAAATAGAAGTAGTTCAGCAGTTTTCTTAGTTTCAGGATGATAGTTTTAGTTGATAAAAAAACTGTTAACTGTTAACTGGCAACTGTTAACTGAAAAGAAAGTGGTGTTAAAAAATGAGCGTAAGCATTGAGGAAGTAAAGTATATAGCAAATTTGTGTAAACTTAAATTTACTGATGAAGAAGCAGAAAAGTTTGCAAAAGAATTTGAAGGAATATTAGATAATTTTAAATATTTAAGTGAATTAGATCTTACCATTGATGAAAATATTAAAAAAGAATATAAGCCAGTAATAAGAAAAGATGAAGTAAAGGAATTTGAATGTAAGGATTTATTTAGAAATGTTAAATCTATGAGAGATACTTATATTGAAGTACCAAAGATTATTGAATAGGGGGATTAAAGAGCAATGAGTATGAGCATAAAAGAAATGGTTTTAAAAATAAAATCTCAAGAAATCACAAGTGAAGAATTAGTTCATTCATATATTGATCAAATCAAGGAAAGAGAAAAAGACGTTAATGCATTTTTAACATTAATGTGTGATGAAGCAATTGAAAAAGCAAAAGAAATAGATGAAAAAATTAAGAATGGAGAAAAAACAGGAAAGTTAGCAGGGATCCCCATAGCTATTAAAGACAACATATGCACAGAAGGTACGAAGACAACTTGTGCATCTAAGATGCTTGAAGATTTTATACCACCATATGATGCTACTGTGGTTAAAAAGTTATTAGCAGAAGATGCAATAATAATTGGAAAAGTTAATATGGATGAATTTGCAATGGGGTCTTCTACAGAAAATTCAGCATTTAAAAAGACAAGTAATCCTAGAGATTTAACTAGAGTGCCTGGAGGTTCATCAGGTGGATCAGCAGCAGCAGTTGGAGCTAAAATGTGTCCAATTTCTCTAGGTTCAGATACTGGAGGATCAATTAGACAACCAGCAGCATTTTGTGGAGTTGTTGGACTTAAACCAACTTATGGATTAGTATCAAGATTTGGACTTATAGCTTTTGGTTCATCTTTAGATCAAATTGGACCAATTACAAATTCAGTTGAAGATAATGCTTATATTTTAAGTATAATTGCTGGAACTGATATGTATGATTCAACAAGTATAAGAGATTTGAGTGAAATAGATTATACTGAGTCCTTAAAAGAGGGAATTAAAGGTATAAAGATTGGTGTGCCTGAAGAATTTTTTGGAGAAGGTTTAGATTCAGAAATTGCAGAGTGTATTGAAAAAAATTTAAAAGTATTAGAGCATTTAGGAGCTGAAGTTGAAAGATTTTCATTACCTATAATAAAGGATGGTTTAGCAGCTTATTATATTATGTCATCTGCAGAAGCAAGTACAAATCTTGCAAGGTATGATGGTATAAGGTATGGTTATAAAACTGAAAATTACACAAGTGTAGATGAACTTATGTTAAACAGTAGAACTGAAGGTTTTGGGGAAGAAGTAAAAAGAAGAATAATGATGGGAACTTATGCATTATCATCTGGATACTATGATGCTTATTATAATAAAGCAGAGCAGTTTAGAACTAAATTAAGATATGATTTAAAGAAAACATTTGAAAAATATGACTTAATAGTAGGACCTGTATCTCCTGTATTACCATTTAAGCTTGGTGAAAAAAATCAAGATCCTTTATCAATGTATTTAGCGGATATTTATACAGTCAATGTTAACCTTGCTGGAAATCCAGCTATTTCGCTTCCTGGAGGAGTAAGCAAAGAAGGACTTCCAATAGGAATTCAGATTATAGGTGATACATTATGTGAAGAAAAAATCTATAAGGCAGCTTTTGCGCTAGAAAAAGCTTTAAATCTTGATTTGTAGGAGGGGAAAATAATGAATTACGAAACAGTTATAGGATTAGAAATACATGCTGAACTTAAATCTAAAACAAAGATATTTTGCTCATGTTCAACAAAATTTGGAGCAAAACCTAATGAAAATACATGTCCAATATGTACAGGGGTACCAGGTACACTTCCTGTATTAAATGAAGAAGTTGTAAATTTGGCAATCAAAGCTGGATCAATACTTGGATGTAAGATAAATAAATTTAATAAAATGGATAGAAAAAATTATTTTTACCCAGATTTACCTAAAGCATATCAAACTTCTCAATTTGATATTCCAATATGTTCAGGAGGACTTGTTGAATTTGAACATGAAGGTAAACAAGTAAAAGTAAGATTAAATAGAATTCATATAGAAGAAGATGCAGGAAAATTAGTCCATCTTGAAGGTGAACCAATTTCTTTAATAGATTATAACAGAGTTGGAGTACCACTAGCTGAAATAGTTACTGAGCCAGATATGAGAAGTGTTGGTGAAGCAGTTGCATTTATGAAAAAGTTAAAAGAAATGCTTCAATACGCTGGAGTTTCAGACTGTCGTATGGAACAAGGTTCATTAAGATGTGATGCAAATATTTCTTTAAGACCTGTTGGTAGTGAAGAATATGGAACTAAAGTTGAATTGAAAAATATTAACTCTTTTAGAGAACTTCAAAAAGCTCTAGAAAAAGAAGAAAGTAGACAAAAAGAACTCTATAGTTTTAATGAGGGACATAAAATAGTACAGGAAACTAGAAGATGGGATGCTGGTAAAGGAAGAACAATGCCAATGCGTTCAAAAGAACAGGCACATGACTACAGATATGTTGTTGAACCAGATTTACCACCAATTATAATTTATGATGAACAAATTAATAAATTAAGAGCAGCAATTCCAGAAATGCCAGATAGTAAGAGAGAAAGATATACTAAGGAATATGGAATAAGTGAAAAAGAAGTAGAAATATTAATTGATAATATATATCTTTCAAAGTTCTTTGAGGAATCTGTAAAAGAAGGTGCAGCGCCAAAGAGTGCAATTAATTGGATATTAACCGATATTATAAGACTTTTAAAAGAAAAGAAAATTGAAGCTTTTGATATGAAATTGAGTTCAGGCAATTTTGTTAAACTTCTTAAGATTGTTGATGAAGGAAAAATAAGCAACAATATTGGTAAAGAAGTGTTAGAAGTAATATTTAATGAAAATAAAGATCCGTTAAAAGTCATTGAAGAAAAAGGGCTTATGCAGATAAGTTCAAGTGATGAAATCGAGAAGATTGTAGATGAAGTTATAGCAGCAAATCCTCAATCAGTTGAAGATTATAAAGCAGGTAAAAAACAGGCTGCTGGTTTCTTAATGGGTCAAGTAATGAAAGCCAGTAAGGGAAAAGCTAATCCAAAAGTTGCGAAACCGCTTATAGATAAGAAATTAAATGAAATGTAAGAAATAAATTCATATAAAAATACGCACAAATACATACAATATATTTGTGCGTATTTTTATATAAAGTTTTAAACAACTTCTTTGCCAAAAGGCATAAGAGAAAGCCATGCTAGTTTTAATGACTGGTATGCAAATGGAATTCCAACAATAGTAATACATAAAAATGCAGCACTAACTAAATTAGCAATACATAATTCAAGACCACCAAAAATAATCCATAAAATATTTAAAATCAAAGTCATGGTTCCAGAATCTGTATCAATTACTTCTTTGCCAAATGGTGCTAGCTGAAGTGATGCCATTTTGAAACATTGCTTTCCAATAGGTATTCCTATAATAGTTAAACACCATAAAAGTCCAATAAAAAACCATCCGAGAGCATTAAAGAAACCTCCAAATATAAACCAAATTATATTACCCAAGCAGCTCATGTGCGATTTTCCTCCTAAGATTAATATTTACACCATATTATACTACAAATATTAATGAAATTTGTATAATTTATATGCGGTTTAAGTAACAGTTTAATAAATAAAAGTATAAAGCAATTAGAATAAATATTAAGTAAACATCATAATTATATTAAGAAAGAGGAAGATTGCTATTAATTGAATACTAATAAAAAAATTTGAATTATGTAAATATAAGAAGTATATGCTGTAGGAAAAAATTTTAAATAGCGCCAAAAAAGGAGGAATATATTAATGGATGATATTAAAAGAAGATTCGAAAGTGGAAGTAAAACTCGAGTGAATTTAATTGGTCCATCAAAATGTGGGAAATCTACATTAGCCTTAAATTTAGTTAAAGATGGTATATTTGATGATTCCCAGTATATTAGTGGAAAAACTGATGAAATAGGATCTATTTTTTCTACAGAAATATTATGTACAGGCCCTAGGAGTAATGAAGTTATACTTTATTTAGATTTAAAGAATAAAGAATATTTATTAAGCAGTATTAAAGAGAACATATTAAACAATCTTGATAAAGGTTTTTCAGAAATTATGCGTAGCTGTGAATTAAGTACTATAAACAGTGAAAGGAATAAACAGAATAAATTTTTTGATATTTTTGAAAAACATATGAAGGATGATTATGAAACTCCTTTAAAGAGATTTTTTGCAAAGGACAGTCTTAGACAAGTATTTGCTCATGTTAATTTTGAAAGGCTATTCCAAGAATTAAATAAAGAAAATAATGAAGAGATATTAGAAATACATGATAATATCATATGGAATAAATATTTTAATGGTTTTGTAGATGATTATAATGATAAATATAGCGAATGGATTAATAAAATAAATAAATATTACGATCATTCTAAAAAGGGGTATAGGTATGTTAACGAACTAGATAATACAACAGAAATATTTTATAATGATAAGCTGAAAAATATTATAGGAATATTGTATGGAATTGATAAATCATGTGGTCTTATGATTGAAAGGGCATATGTAGAAGTACCAGGAAAAAATAATATGTATTCAGGAATAGTATTCATAGATTATTATAGTTATAATTTTAAAAACGATATAATTAAAGATATTGAGAATAGAATAAGTATGGATTATAAAGAATTATTTATTATAGTAGAAGATTGCAATAATTTTACTCATTGTGCAGCTAATATAAAGAAGAATTTAAATAAAATTACTTTAGACAAGAGGATATTTTGTGTTTTAAATAAATTTGATTCGTATAAAAATAATTTAAATATTAATTGTACTAGTAATAATGAGAATATATTAGAAAAGATTAAAGAAAAAGCTTCTGATAATTTTAAAATAGATAAAAATAGAATTATTGTAACTGAAAAATTTAATGATATTGATAAATATTCACTGGAAATGAATAATTGTAATAATGAATTTTTAAGATTATTAAAGTTGATAAAAGTAGAAAGTAATAAAATACATAAGAGTATAAAAATTAGAAATCCAACTAATGTTAATAATATAATTTCTATTAAATTAAATCAAGAAAGAATGAGTGTACAGGCACTTGTTAATATGCTTTATGAAAAATACAATCATTACTTGATTAATTTGTGGAGAGATATAAAAAAAGGAATGGATGAATATGAGAATGATAATACTAAAAAATATTGTATTAATGCAACAAGATTATTAATAAGAAGTAGAAAAAATGATTATAGAGGATATAAGTATAAATTTAATAATGAATTTATAATTGATTTTAGCATGCAAAATGGAGAACAAAATGAAGCAAAAAAGATTCTTAAAATGCTTTTAAACTACGGATATAGAACAGTTGGATTTAGCGCTGATGAAAACAAAATACTTATAAAAGTAAATGGTGATATATCTAATGATGATAAAATAAAATTAATTGATTCTATAAAAGGAAGATTAGAAGAAAGTGCAGTAACTTATTTTGATAAAGCTTTTTTAACAACAGTTACAAATAAAGAGTTTACCAAAAATAATCTTAGTTTAGCTTTAGAGACGGAAAAAAATATAACTATAGATGATTTTTATTTAGCAATTAATGAGGCCTTTAAAAAGATGAGTGAGAATATTGTAAGATATGATATTAATATACAATGAAAAACTAGGGAATTACATTAAGAGTAGTTCCCTAATTTTTATTTGTAAATAGCTAGTTAATTTTAAGAACTTTATTAAGATTTTGGAAAACTGTCTGGTCATAGTCTTGATGAATTGAAACTTCAAGAACATCATAGAGTTTTTCAAGTTGTTTTATTATTTGTTCTAAAACAAAATCATTCTTAACTAGAAGGAACATTTTACTTGTAGAACCATCACCAGTCTGCGCACATAAAATGCCTTCTAAATTGAAAGCACGTCTTGCGAATAATCCTGTAATATGACTCATTACGCCTGGATGATTTCTAACTAATAGTTCTATAAGATAAAATTTTGTATTAATCATTGTTTTCACATCCTATCATTTCAAGATTAGATTTACCTGGAGCAACCATAGGGAGTATGTTTTCACACTCTTCAATTTGTATGTTTATTACACATGGTCCGTTATATGAAAGCATTTCTTCAAGTTTTTCAAGTGGCTTTTCCTCTTCAGCAAGAGTACATGATTTAATTCCAAAACCTTCAGCTATCATTTTAAAATCTGGATTACATTCAAAATGTGAAGCTATATAATGCTCATTATAAAATAACTGCTGCTGTTGACGTACAAGTCCAAGATGATGATTAGAAAGAATTAGTACTTTAACATTTAAATTTTGTTCAGATAAAGTTGCTAATTCTTGAATATTCATTAATATTGAACCATCTCCGCTAAAGCACAATACAGTTTTATCATTATTGACTAATGAAGCGCCAATTGCAGCTGGTAAACCGAATCCCATAGTACCAAGCCCCCCTGAAGTAAGAAGAGTTTTTGGCATCTTAAATGGATATCTTTGAGCAACCCACATCTGATGTTCACCTACATCAGTAGTAACTATACTGTCATCTGGCACCTTTGATGCTATATATGGTATGAGATTAGCTGGATGAAGTGGATTCTCGTATTTTGGAAGAGGGTACTTGTCTTTAAAACAGTTTATTCTTTTTATCCATGAATCTCTTTCTTTTTCAGCAATAAAAGGAAGTATTTCAATTAAGAAATCTTTAATATTTGCTACAAGTGAAAGACTACTTATTTTTACTTTATTTATTTCAGATGCATCTATATCTACATGGATAATAGAAGCTTTTGGACAGAATTTTTGAATATTTCCAGTAGCTCTGTCATCAAACCTTGTACCTAATGCTAGTATTAAATCAGCTTCATTAATAAGATAGTTGGTGTAAGGTGCGCCATGCATACCAAGCATTCCTAGGTTAAGTTCATCATCTGCAGGAAATGCACCTAAGCCCATGAGACTTAGAGTTACAGGAATATTATTTTTCTTTGCTAATGTATATAATTCTTTTGAAGCAGAAGAATTAATTATTCCACCACCAGCATATATAATGGGTTTTCTGGCACTATTTATCATTTCTGCCATACATTCTAGAGTGGACTTTTTTAAGATTGATTTATGAGATTCGCTTATATGTTCTATGTTTCCGCATATATTTGATTGAATTACAGAATCATCTATTTCTTCATTATTATTTTCGTTAATTTCTGAAATATTTTTATGAAATGGATTATTGGCAGTAAAATCTTTTTCAGTAACATCGATTACTTGGGTTTGAATATTCTTTGGAATATCTATTAATACTGGACCAGGTCTTCCTTCTAAAGCAATTTTAAAAGCTTCAGGAATAATATTAAATAAATCATATATGTCCCTAATTAAGAAATTATGTTTTGTTATTGGAATTGTAAGACCATAAGCATCTACTTCCTGAAAGGCATCAGTACCAATAGCAGAAAGAGGAACTTGTCCAGTAATTGCAACAAGTGGAATAGAATCTAATTTTGCATCAGCAATAGCTGTTAATAGATTTGTTGCGCCAGGACCAGATGTGGCAAAACATACACCACAGCCATCAGTAGTTCGTGAAATACCTTGAGCAATAAAGGCAGCCCCTTGTTCATGACGAGCTAATACGTGTTTTATATTACTTTTATATAAAGCATCATATATAGGAAGATTAAAGCCCCCAGGAATACCAGAAATATATTTGATATTTTCATTTTCTAATAATTTTATTACAATTTCAGCCCCATTATATTTCAAATAAATCACTCCTTGTATAATCTAGT
>DPOH01000006.1 GCA_003539755.1 Clostridium sp. | reverse complement strand
CAAGCAAATTTTCTATGATTTTTATTTAGTGATAGCACCTCAATTAAAAAATAGCCAAGAGCACAATGAATCTGTACACAATCAAACCCTGCTTTTTTACAACGTACTGCAGTTTCAGTAAAATCATCAATCATCTTAAGTAACTGCTCTTGTGTCATCTTGTTAACATTATACTTTTTACCAACAACACTATGTCTGCCACAATGGGCAATCTGTGCAATTATAGGTATTTTATAATTATGTATTTCATCTACCATCTTTTTAATACTTTCTATATTTTCATCTGTGTGAAGTGAGCACATTCCAGGCATAGTAGTTTTACCTTCTTCACTTACTGCTATAAATCCAGTAATAATTCCACCTACTTCACCCTTTGCAAGATTACTATATAATTTAGTTAATTTTTCAGTAGGTCTTCCAAACTCATCTGCCATACTTTCATCTGTAGCTGAACGTATTATCCTATTATTCATTTGAATTCCACCAATTTCTACTGGTGAGAAAATATCAATCTTCATCTTATGTTTCCTCCTATTTATTTGACAAGGGTACCTTTTTTTATTTGTGTTTGTTTTATACTTTTTACTATAATAAAGCTATTATTTTAATATTTAGGTTTATTATATGCTTTTAACTTTAACAAAGTTATCTTTTCCATATTTGAGTTTGCCTTATATTATTACTCTCAATGCTAACCTTATCTCATTCAAATTCCCTTTAAAATTCTTCTATATCTTCACTAGTACGTTCTGGACAAAACTTCACCATTTCTTTCACTTTCTTAAGTAAATCAATAAGATTATCTATATAACTTGCAGAAGGATCTAAATAATAATAAATATACCTGCCTTCTTTTCTGCTTTTTACAATTCCAGCATTTTTTAAAATCTGCATATGATGAGATATTGCTGGTCTAGATAATGATGAATTCTCTGCAATATCAATAACTCTACTTCCACTACTATCACTTTGCATCATAATCATTAGAAGATATTGTCTTGTTTCATCTCCCACTGCTGTCAAAACTTTTTGATTTTTCTTAAAATCCAATGCTAATTGCTCCATTTCTGGAAACTCATATTTCATTAAATCCACCTCATTTGTTCAAATGTTTAAACAGATTATAACATTGTTTCTTTATAAATGTTCATCCGTAAAGAAAATCGAGATGGATTATATTGAATTTTAACTTTCTTCATAAAAATATGCTCCTAATATAGCAACAGTTTTTATTATTTTTACTGTTCACTATAAGGGGAGCATATCATTTTTAAGGCGGTCTGCATTTTTATTTTACTTCAAGTATTTTTTATTCAAAACACATATGAAACTGATCCTGAAAAAAATGCTACTTTTATAATATTTCATATAAGAAAAAAGTTTCAAGTAATTGAGTATACGTAAAATATGATTGCTTATTAGTGTATGATGTTCTATTGTTATAGATATATGTTTTTAATAACAAAAAATCCCCCATAAAAACCATAATATAGTTTTTATAGAGGATTGGTAGAAATAAAGATTTATTTTTAAACTCTATCAACTATAGATATCAATTCTTTATAATCACTAACTATCAATTTTTATTAATCAAGAAATTCTTCTCTATAAGAATAGGTCTTGTACTCCTACTGCAACCTCTGGGAATACTTTTACTGCTAAGCCGTGCTCTTCATCAAATTTATAATCAAATAGTACTAAAGTTGTTCCATTTTGTTTAAATAAAATAGTTTTTGGTGTTACTACTTTAGATAAGTCTTCACTTGTTTTAACTTCATTTTCTGTATTTAATTCATCAGATGAAACATAAGATAAAAGCTGGTCAGCAACAATATTTTGAATTTCTTTTTCTTTATTCATAAATTCAGTGTAACTAGTTCTTTGTTCTTCTGTAATCATTTTTCCTGAATATGCTTTTGCCGCTATTGTAACTTTCCATTCTTTCCCTAATAGATTAACAACTTGATGTTTTATCCAACGATGCTTATATATCATTTCTCCAAATACTGCATCAACACATGACTTTTCCATTTACCACATCTCCTTTATTTTAATTATACATTATTTTCAGCTTTATACTTAGAAATACCTCCAGAATGCGAAATATTACCATGAACTTCAGTTGGTACCTTCTGCATTGTTTTGCAGTCATCACATTCATGCCAAGTATATTTATTTTTCTCACGCCACTCAGCTACTTCTTCTGGTGTACAACCTTTTTGCTCTGCTAGTTTTTCATCTGCTTGGTCAAAGTTTGATGATCTGTCATCTGAGAAATCATCTATTTCTACTTCACCCTTTGATACTTCTGAAAAATCAGGTTCACCATCCTTAAATGGTATTGATTCAAAACCATATTCATCCATTATTTCTTGCCAAGTTTTTGATTCAGGATTTGTTCCATTTCTATCACCTGGTTCAATTGATGGATCTGGCTTCCAATGAGAATTTCCTGGTTCTCCAGTCCAAATACCACCATTTCGTGGAAGCAAGCTAGAAGTTTTTATAATTTCAGGTCTTTCTATCTTATCTAATTTTTCCACTTTATCGATACTTATTGGACCTGGCCCATCATTTGTTGGTCTATCAGAATCCTGATAAAAATAATCTTCTAGAATTGAGTCAAATATGCTATCCTCTGGCGGACCATCTACATCTACTGGGCGTTCTGATTCTAAATTTCTATCTTCTATATAATCGACTTTTCCAAGATCCGTAACATCAAAATTCCCTTCAAAATTTCCCATCATTTTATATAACCACCTTCTTCTTTAGATAATTTACTCGCAATTCTTCTATAACTTTGTTCTGTGGATAAATCTCATGTTGTATTCTACAAATGTAATATAATATCTGCATCCTTTCATAATCATCAAAGCCTTCAAAATCACTTCGAATGTTTGACATCATAATGTTACTTAACTCTTCTAAAGACGTAAATTGTCCATTTTGTGTTCCTTTAAATATGCCTTCAAATCTATAATTCTTGTTTATAAAATCTGCTACAGCCCATTCAAATGATAAATTACGTTCATTTAAATTATCTATTAAGTCCATACGAAGTTTTGCAGATATATTTAATTTAAAAATTTTCTTTTTAAGAATTTTGCATTCCTCACTGCTATGATTTTGTTTTAATAACTCATGTAGTATTTCATCATTTTCTTCTTTTCTTGATTGTATGTTATTTACATGCACTACTTCTTCACCATTATTATTTTCAAACTTTGGAAGTGCGCATAATACAGCTTCCTGCCAGTCATTTTGATATACAGTTGCAACTCCAGTAGGTAATTTAGAGATTTCTATTATCTGCTTATCATTTAAAGCCATTGAAGTACCTGTAACCTGTCTGTCATTTCCTTCTGGCAATCTAAGAACAATTTTTGTATTAGTATTTCTTATTGCTGATGTATCAAGAAGGTTTGGTGCTTGGTCAACAATAATGAATCCTTCACCATATGTTCTTATTTCTGCAATAGTATTAGTAAGCATTTCAACAGATTTTCCTACAAGATTTGAAGAATCCTGACTTTGCTCAGTAGATGTCTTTTTCAATAAATTATGAGCCTCTTCTAAAACAGTAATATGCTTTAATGCTGAATTCATTTCTTTAGCATTAGCCATTCTATATTCTTGCAATTTTAGAACTACTAATCCCATAATTAAAGCCTTAGTTTCCATAGATCCAACTCTACTAATATCAAGTATTGCACTTTCATCAAATAACTCTTTTAAATCCATTTCATTACTTACAAAAATTCGTCCATTTATTCCATTAGTTAAAGACTTAATTCTTGTTGATAATGATCCTATATAATCACCTTTTGTATCGGCTGAATATTCTGAGCTCTGTATTGTTTTATTTAATTCTCTTAAGACATCATCAAATGTAGGAAATAAATTATCAATTTTTTTGTTTATTGATAAATCTAAATCCCATCCTGCTGAAACGTATGCTCTCTCAATTGATTCCTTTAGCACTGCTGGCATTGCAGCATACATAGGCCAACATACGTTAAATATTTCAACAAGTCTATCTACATGTTCTAAAACATGAATTTCTGCTGGAAAAGAAAATGGATTTAATTGAAGTAAAGTACTTATATTAGGATTAGTTCCAAAGCATTTTACATTATTAAATACTTTTCTATACTCACCTTTTGCAGGTTCTACAACTAAAAATGGTATCTTCTGATTTGTTGCTTCATCTAAAATATGATAAACAGCATTACTCTTTCCTGAACCTGTAGATCCAGTAATAAATGTGTGCATTGCCAAGCTGTTTACATCTAATTTAACTTCAGTTTTTGTCTTTTCTCCTAGATGATATATGTTACCTATGTTAATTTCTCTATCACCATTTTCATTTCTACTTAAGACTTCTTGAGCAAAAGAAGCATGTTGTATTACAGGAAGTCCTTTAACAGAATGACGTGGTAGTCCCATATGTATTGCTAGTTCATTTGTACTAACTAATGCAGATGGATTTACTACAACATCACGATTTCCATCATAACTAAATCCATTATATAAAAATTGTGGATGAGTAAAGTTTTTTACATATGTTAAAACACCATCTAATTTATCATCTTCATTCCATGTGTTAACTGCAGTTCGCTCTATTCCACTTTGCATACCAGATACAACTGATTGGTATGTATTAGCAGCTGTTTCTGTTTCTGCTGCACTTTCACCTAAGAAATATGCTGCAAAATTCCACATTCCTAAGCTTTCACATTCATGTATTCTTTGTAAATGCATTTTTAACCTGTCCAATGTTGCATTAAGAGTCATATTTTCTGCATTTAAAGTTATGCCTTGTGAATTTCCAAAAGTATCTGTTAAAATTTTAGAATCTACTAAATTAAATGAATCTCCTACACTATAACTTTTTCCGCGTTGAGTACCTTCTCCATATGTTGAAGTATTACTTTCACTTTTATTACTTCCAAAAGTACTGCTATCTGTATGTGTATCTGTAATTCCATGAGTAAGTGTTTTAGAAATAGAATTCGATACGGAATCAGTGTGGCTTGTTCCATTAGTTTCTGTATGAGTATCGCTTGATGTTGTTCCTTTATTTATATTTGCTCCAACATTAAACACCTTAACATTTACTCCAGCATTTACACCAACACTTTGGAATTTTCCTTCTGAATGTGCATCAGAAGTAGAATGTGTTGTTCCATCAGAATATCCAACTGTATCTGTTGTTCCATCTGCAACAGACTCATTTATACCATGAGAATCAGAACTTCCATAGCTTTCATTTGTACCAGTTGTCATTGCCTTACTCTTTGAAACACTTGTATTTGTTCCTTCTGTTATTCCATATGTATTTGTTTTAGTGCTACCCTCACTATGTGATTGTGCGCTGCTATTTCCAGTATTAACTGAAAAGTTGAATTGCATTTTAGAAAAAGGAGAAATCTGTGTATATATTCCTTCATACTCTTTACGAACCTTTGCTAACTCTTCATAGCTCATATTATCAGCTATAAAAATAGAAGTATATTCTTTGTCCTGCATACTATAGATGAACTTTTCTAATCCCTGTATAAAGTCCTCATTTGTCATATTGTCCTTACTTTGCTTATAATCAGCCACACATGTAACGCTTGATACACAGTTAGGATTTAAATGAGCCATATCACTTTTCATATCTTCATTATAATACCCATCTATCCTACTACCTGGAAACATTCCCATTAAGCTTTGTTTTAACATCTGCATCATAGTCCCTGATGAATAATTCTTATCTAGGGATCTTACCCCTAGATAAAAATCATTAGTTTGCCCATCACTCTTAATCATTAAGACTAGTGTACATGGCTTATTGGATAATGAATGAAATACAGTTGATAACTTATGAACAGAAAATTCTTCTTCTTGATAAACCAGCTCTGTTATTTTAAAGAAATGAATTTCTTGAAGCTTTTCTATCACTTCTCTATTAGGAGCAATTACAGGTAACTCACTAAGCTTAGTTATATACCCTTTCATTACTTCATCATCTATCATTTCAAGGCAATTTCCCATATTTCTCTGCAAACGTGCAAGGTTATCATTAGAGTATATCTCTTTAAATGGTAAATCCTTCTGCAAAGACTTTTTAGGTTTACTATATATTGCAGGTTTTGTTTGGTATTTATTATCTGCAAACTTGCTTTCAAAGGTATTTTCAGTATTTTTTTCAAAGCTATCTGTAACATCATTAACTATGCCTTTAGACGCATATGTTTCAAATTTCATTCATTTCACTTCCCTTTTTATTAACTTTCTTATAAACGCCTATTAGGCTGGAACTTTTGTCGTTACAAGAACTTTTTTCTGTTACCATATAGTATATTTGGGTTTCTTGTTCAGAATTTTTCCTAATTGATATTTGAGATATATCAAATGATTTACTGTTACTTAATATAGGCTCACCGTTAGACTTTCTCCAACCATTATAATTTAATAATCTCTTAGCTTCTGTTTCATCAACTCTTTTATATACTTTTTCACTCCCTTTTAAAGGAGCTACTTTTAAATAATTTTTTAGATTTAATGATAAGCTATAAACCATAGTATTTGATTTATAGATTTTATAAAAACAGATCTCTTTGTAAATCTCATTTTTATTAGATTCGCTTGCTTCTTGAGCAACCTTATAAGCGTTAATAGCTTTTTGAACTATTGTGTTTTCTGAACTAGGGGGTTGTTGTTTTACGTTAATTCCTTTATTGCTAATATTGCCAGGAGTATTACAGCTGCCCCCGCAACAACAACCCCCATTATTTTTTTTGAATTTGAATCTTTATTAGCCTGTTGCTGACTTAATTGTTGTCTTCGTCTTCTTCTGCGCTCTTCATCTTCCTTTTCTTTCCTTATTTGTTTTTTATATTCTTCATCATACTTATTACGTATACTTTCCATTTCTGAATTATTTGTATGATTTTCATTTAGGCTCTTATGAACTGTGAATGTTTTAGAAGATGTCGATTTACTTTGTCTCTTAACCGATGTGCTTATTCTAGAAGGTGTTGATTCAACTTTTGTAGCTTGCATTCCTACTGAATTTTCTCTTTCCTTCAAAAGTCTTTTTATCTTATCAGCATACACAACTTGAGCTACCTGTATCATATGCTTAAATCGTTTATCAGAAAAATTATCTAATAAATCCATCTTTAATTTTTGCCAATAATCATCATTCCATGAACTTTTATTCATTGAAAGTGGTGTCAATTCTTTATGAGCTTCAAAAAGACCATTTAAATTTTTACAGTATTTATAATCTTCTTTATATTTTTCAAAAGTAGGGTCTACATCTAGGCAGTCTACAAAAATATATCTTAAGCCTTTGATATCTCCACTATCAGCATATCTTTTTACCTCTTTATGCATTATTATTCTTCCCTCCTATATATTAAGCACTTCATTAATTTCAGCCTTACATGCTTCAATCCATCCTAATATCTTTTTATTCTTTTCTAGTTCAGCTTCTCTTTCTTTTTGATCACTAGCACATTTTTCTAATTCATTATATTTTTCACTTATTAAAGAATCTAACTCATCAAAAATCATTGTGAATTGTTTCTTCATATTTTCAATTTGCTTTTCTGCATAAGATAATGCATCATCAATTCCATCATCTAAATTCCTTCTTAAGTTAGCTACTAATCCTGCTTGTATTGCACTTGTTTCTACAGAGAACTTTTCAACACGTTCTACTTTTTTCTCAAAGACATCTCTCATAATAGTCTTATAATCCATTACAGTTTTATAGATATCTTCATCTTCATAATCATCTACTGTTTCATATACATCCTCTTCAATATAATCATCTTGCCAGAACTTAAGTTTTCCAAAGAAACCTCTCTTTTTAGGATTTCTAACACTTCTAGTACCAACTAGCTCTCTATGTGACCCTACTTTCACTCTTCTAGTACCCACTTTTTCTTCATGAGAACCTACAACTACTTTTTCCTCTTCTTGTCCTACTTTTTCATAATACTCTTTTTCTTCATATGAAATTTCACCTGTCTCATCAACTGTTTCTGATACAAATTTATCAGTACCCCATTCTTCTGCATTTTCACGCATATTAGTAAGAGCACCTTTAATTAAATCTACAGTATTAAAATCTAACTGTTTATCTGTAGCTACTTCATCAATCTTATTTAATTTTTCTTGATATTCAAATAGAATTTTTTCACCTGTTTCTATAATTTCTTTATTAATTACACTTTCTAATTCCGAAGATAATTCTGCAATAGCATCTGAACTTGAACTTGCAAATTGATTTACAAGACGCTTAGCTTCATCACGACTTGTGATAACATCACCGTAATGTTTAAACATCTTACTTGAATTATTTGTAGCTGCTACCTTTAAACTTTTAGCTTTGTCTTTAATAATTTCCATAGGATCTAATTCTGCTATTCTTTGTTTAAAGATTTGAGCATCTTTCCCATCTGCTATTTTTGCTTTTACTAATGCTGCTCTTTCAGCACAAGCTTTTGCGGCTTCTTCATCAGTAGCTACTTGTGTTTTTGCCTTTGTTAATACTTGGCTACTTTCAAGTACTTCGTCAAAAGATTCAACTAAGTCCTTAATTTTTTTTGTTTTTGCGTATTTTTTTACATATGCAGTAATTGCAGCTTCTATTGAATAAATTCCGCAATGGATTAAGGCTTGTTCCTTTGTATCGCCACATTCTTCTGCCATCTTTAATTTATAATCAAGTTCTCTCTTTGCACTTGGTGATAATGTCGAATACTTTTCTAAATGCATTGATTCATAATCTATAAATTTATCGATCATTGGTAATGTATCTCTAGCAGCTGATGGTAGTTTTCTTTCTTCACTTCTAGTAAGATTATCAATATCAATGTCATTAAAATAAGTTCTAATATTTAGTGCTGTATATGCTGAGCAAGGGAATATTTGTGGATCTTCAATGCCATATTTAGATAAATAATTCTTAGCTGATTGAACAGCTTTTTCTATATCTTCTTCTTCTGGGTTAAATCCATCCATTTTATTAATTACAAATAAAAATCTATCTCTAACCTGCTTTCCACCCTTTTTCATTTGATCAGCAACATAATTTAATAATGATGCATCATCATTTGTACTTAATTGTGTACCATTTAATACATATAAAATTAAATTGTTAGAATCATTATTTATAGCACGATAAGTTGTGTTCTTATGAGCTTGGTTTTGTGAATTGTTAGGACCTGGAGTATCTACAAGCATTAATGCTGTAGTTTTTGAATCTAAGAATGGAATATTACCTTCTGCTGAAATTTTATAAACATCCTCATCCTCATTTAACTCACCCATTATTTCATATGTTAATTCAGGAACAGTATATATAGGATTACCTTCTTCATCATAGACAACTGCTTCAAATTTTTCACCATCTGTATCTAAAATTTCTGTTATTGTTGCAGTACATGCTTCATTTTTAGATGGCATTAATTTATTACTAAGAAGTGAATTTATAAGTGTAGATTTACCAGAACTCATTGTTGCAATAACATTTACAGGGAATACTGCATTGTTTATGTTATTAAAAGCCTTTAAAAGTTTAGGGTCTCTAAAATCATCAATTGGTCCTTGTTGTAAATCTGTAAAAATGCTTACTACTTTATCATTAATATCTTCATCTGATTTGGCTTGGATATACTTTAAATCAAGTTTTTTAATAATGTTATTTTTTTCTGCATTTTTAAATGAATCTTCAAAATCATCCCAGTCTAAATCCATACCGTAGAACTTAATTTCAAAGTCTACTGCATTTAATTCATTTACTAGCATTTGTGGGAAATCACCAACCCACTCTTGAAGTCTCTTACCCTTTACGACTTTATAAAGAGTGCTGTCTTTTTCAATTTTTCTTCCATTTACCTCAATGTAAGTTTCTAATTTGTATGGATTATATTTCACATAAATTTGTGCCATTAATTTTTCCTCCTTCGCTTATCACTGCTATAATTTCTTCTATATAAGAAAGACCACAAGTTTTTAATAGTTGTATACTTTCCTCATCATTATCTGGTATTTCAATTTCCGGAAAACATTTATCGTAATAATCAGTTAATTTCATTTCTTCAAATTTATCTACGTAATTATACAATTCTCTGTTTTCAACTCTAGATAATTTTTCATGCTGACTAATCTTAGCCATATATCCTGCTCTCGATGAAACTGGGCATACTATTGGAT
>DPOH01000296.1 GCA_003539755.1 Clostridium sp. | reverse complement strand
TATATATATTTTTTTATTTTTATAATTTATTAAAAAAAACAATATAATTTCTGTTTTTTTATAAATTCAATTTAACTTTTTTCTATTTTTGATATATTTCTATATTAATTTCATATATTTTTAGGTTATATATATTAATAATGCTAAAAATTTCATAATCTAATTTACTCTTAATCTTATGTTATAATTATTTTAAAGATAATTTTATTTAAAATTAATATAAGTTATGAGGTTTTTATGAAAGAAAAGCACTTTATTTATATAACAGATCTTATTAGACAATCAAAAACAAGAATTTCTCTTGTTCAAATATGCTCTAAATTTTTACCACTTTTAGTTGTAGCAATATATTTTTTATCTTTTATTTATCTTGCAATAAATAAGGATTCAAAAATAATTTTATTTACATTAGTACCTGCTATAGATTTTATTTTTATAAGCTTATTTAGATCCTACAAAAATAGCACTCGACCATATGATATATATAATTTTATACCTATTGTTAGTTTCCAACCTGGCAAAGGCAAATCATTTCCAAGCAGGCATACAGCAAGTGCTTTTATAATTGCAATGGCTTGTTTATATATAAATACATATTTAGGACTTTTTATGTTTGCTCTTGCGTTTATTATAGGAATAAGCAGAGTCATATGTGGAGTTCACTTTCCAAAAGATGTTATTTCAGGTATGATTATAAGTATTTTATTTGGATATATATGTTTCTTTATGTAATTGAAATATACTAATATAAAAATTCATAAAAAAGCAGAGGTACATTACAATTTGTAATGTACCTCTTGGTTTAAGAATACTATTATATTTTCTTTACAATATAATATAAAATTTAGATTGAAATCAAATTAATTCCTTTAAATTCTGTGTTCGTATTCTTCTACCATTCTTTTTACCATTTCTCCGCCTACTGAACCACATTGTCTAGAACTTAAGTCTCCATTATATTCTTTAAATGGTACTCCTAGTTCTTGAGCTACTTCGTTCTTGAATCTTGCTAATCCTTGTTTTGCTTCTGGAACTAATGCATGCTTTGACATAACTGATCCCTCCTCGGTTAATTTGGTATATATCAATAAGAAAATTACTAAATCCTCCTATCGACACTATTATTTTTACCTCATTATTTTTTTATATTCATTTATTTTTTAAGTAATTAATTCCAAATTACCTACTTTTAAAAATTACTCTATAAATAAATTAAACAGCCGAACTATAAACAGCTCTTAATAACTGCTTTGAAATAATATTATATTCATATATATCTTTATATTCTATTATATTCTTTTCCTTCATTATATTTAAATACTTATTCATTTCATTAAAGAATCTAGATATTTCTTTTTCAATAATTTCATTTGGGCTTTTTAAATTTTTCATATAAACTATATGTTTTTTTAAATCAAAAATTTTTAATGGAAAAAGTAAATAAAGATTATTTTCATATAAATCTTTAAAATCGTACTTCCATCCTTTTAGTATATTAAATCTATACAGAATATCACAACTATTATCATCATCTTCTCTTAATTCATATGAATCTGGTACTCGCATATTAGAGTTTACAATTATTAAATATGAGTCTAAATCTTTGCTTAATAGGTCATCCTTCATATCATCACTTCTATAGTATCTCTTCTTCTCTTCCAAATTAATTATATTTACAATTTTAGCACTCTTATTATTTTTAGTAATTTCAATTGCTATATTTTCATAATCCTCAGTTTGAAACTGTATACTATATTCAAATGATCTATACTCATCTTCAACAAAAATATTAATATAACAACTTGGATTTTTTAATATTTTTCCTCGAATAACTTTTCTACTTTTGCCATTGTCAATATGACTTATCTTACAGTTTGTCCCCAAGCAATCACCAAAAATCTCATTAACAAAATCAATAAAAAGCTTCTTATTATTTAATAAAAATATTTTATTTATAACTTCATCCAATACATTAGAACTTAACTTATTATCACAGATTTCATCTTTATCAAAATAATCTTTACAAAATTTATTTTTAAAATCAAGATATTCTTCTACACTATTGGAACTATCATCCTTAAAATTTATATTTACGCTTAAATCACTTTCTTTTTTTTCTGTTCTTATATCACTTAGCATAACTAATTTATTCATTCTGTTTTCCACCTCATCATGGATTATAACCATAATATGAAATTAATATTCAAAAGTTGTATATTCTGTTACATAAAAAAAGCCGTAACACAATGTGCTACGACAATTCTGGCAGGGGCACTAGGATTTGAACCCAGAACCAATGGTTTTGGAGACCACTACTCTACCGTTGAGCCATACCCCTAAGACATAGATTATTTTACAATTAAATAATACATATGTCAACATTTTTTATATTATTTTTTGTAAAACTAAATACTTTATATAATATAACAACTTTATAAATAATAAACCCTATATGATATTAAATAAATATATACTTATTTCTCTTGTACTTATTATAAAAATATTTTATAATTAAATAAAAACTTTGATTTTCAAAATATTTTAAAATCAAAGTTTTAACGAAAGGAGAATAAAACAATGGATTTTAATCCACTTAAAATAGGAAATCTTATTGCTCCAATTCCCATAATTCAAGGTGGTATGGGCATAGGAGTTTCATCTTCTAAATTAGCATCTGCAGTAGCTAATGAAGGTGGTATTGGTGTTATTTCTGCTGCTCAACTTGGTTATAATGAACCTGATTTTGAAAAAAATCCATTAGAAACAAATTTAAAAGCCATAAAAAAACAAATATCTATAGCCAAATCACTTTGCCCTACTGGAATATTAGGAATAAATATAATGGTTGCTACAAATCATTATAAAGAACATGTTAAATCAGCAATTAAGTCTGGTATCGATCTAATTATTTCTGGTGCCGGTCTTCCTATATCACTTCCCAAACTAACCAAAGGCTATAATGTTAAAATTGCACCTATAGTTTCTTCTTTAAAAGCAGCCAAAGTAATATTAAAATTATGGGACAAGCACGATAATGTATGCCCTGATTTAGTGATTATAGAAGGACCAAAAGCTGGAGGACATTTAGGCTTTAAACTAGATGAACTCAATGATAATAATTTTAATTTTGATAAAGTTATAGTTGATATTATTAATGAAACAAAAAAATATGCTCAAAAATATAATAAAGACATTCCTGTAATTGTAGCTGGTGGAGTTTTTGACGGCAGAGATATAGCTCACTATTTAAATCTTGGAGCTTCTGGTGTTCAAATGGCTACAAGGTTTGTAGTAACGGAAGAATGTGATGCTTCACAAAAATTCAAGGATGCATATATAAATTGCAGTAAAGATGATATACAAATAGTTAAAAGTCCAGTTGGAATGCCTGGAAGAGCTATTAAAAATAAATTCATACAAAATAATTCGCAAAAAAACTTTAAAGTAACTCATTGTTATAATTGCCTAGAACCTTGCAATCCTGCCAATACTCCTTACTGTATAAGTAAAGCATTAATAAATGCAGTAAATGGTAATATAGATGATGGATTAATTTTCTGTGGAGAGAATGCAAGTAGACTAACAAAAATGACAACTGTAAAAAAACTTATGAATGAATTAATTACAGAACTTCGCTCAGTATAGATGTATCTTATATGTTAATTTGTATTCTTAAATTATTAAATAACCTTAATAAATAATAGAAACACTTAGAATTATATTTAGTAATAAATAATAATTGTAAGTGTTTCTATTTTTCTATTTATGTGCAATTACTTCAACTTCACATAGCACTGATTTAGGAAGTTCTTTTACAGCAACTTTATATAAGTAAATTTTATTTTCACTACAAAAAAAAGCCGTAGTACAATGTACTACGACAATTCTGGCAGGGGCACTAGGATTTGAACCCAGAACCAATGGTTTTGGAGACCACTACTCTACCGTTGAGCCATACCCCTAAGACATTAATAATTATATAACATAATTTTTAATATTGCAAGCACTATTTTTAAATATTTATTTTTTTCTAATAAATATAAGTACTTATAAAATATCTATTCTTTAATCAGCTATGTGGCACAATATTATAAAATAAAGAATTAAGAATTATATTTTCCTTAATTCTTTATTTAAATATATCCGCGAGGTTTTATCTATCACTTAAAATTCATGATAATTATTACTTATTTTCTTGAGGATTTTCATCTTTCACTAGCTTACATAACTCATTTATATTATAAATAATTAAATCATCGAAAGACATATCCCCATAATACTTCCACATTTTAACTGTGTTATATTTAGATAAATCTAATATTGAAGGATTTTCACCATCATCAATAATTATTGTTTTAGCTACATCAAGATTATTAAGTTTCATAAATTCAGAAAGTTCACGATTATCAAGTTTTAAAGTACTTAATCCTAATGATTTTGTTATATATTCAAATCCACCATTTAGTGTAACAAATGAATATCCTCTTAATTTCTGTAACTTATCTTGGTATTGACTTAACTTCTCATCAAACTCATCTATAGCTTTCTTATAGTTTTCTTGATAAAAATCTCTATTTTGAGGATCTCTATCTTGAATTGCAGCCTTAACATTATATAGTGCTATTTTATATTCTTCTATTCCTTCAAAATAATAAGGATTCTCTTTATTTGTTCCAGATGATTCATAATTAATTGTTCTGATTCCTCTAGATAAATTAATTATGCCAAGGTTCCCTTTTTTTAATTCATTAATAAATGTATTTGTCCAAGGTTCAAAGGTTGTTCCAGAATAAATAAATAAATCCATATTTGATACATTATCTATAACATCTTGGCTATATTTGAAATTATTGATATCTTTTTCATCAACAAACATATAACCCACATTATGCTTGTCCTTAACAATTTTTTTAACCATTTCATATTGTGGTTTATTAACAGTTATTATATTTAGATATTTTCCTCTAGTTTCAGCACCACTATTGCTAGTATTATTATTTTCAGTATTTGCCAGAAGCGGACTTGAAAATATACTCATTCCAAAAGATAATGTAATAGTTATAATTACCATTACAAAGGTAATTTTTTTCAAATAAGCCACCTCCATTTTTTAAATAAACTTACATATCTAATAAGTACATCTTTTAAATTAAGTTAATAATATTCCTGCTATTCATAACCAAATCTAACAATTTAGTATTAATATACATTTTATTTTATTATACCAATTAAATTTGAATAAATATATAAAATTTTATTACAATTTAATACACGATATATAAAAGAAAAAAATTTATGGAAATTAGTATATTAAATAAAAATACTATTCATAATTTAAAATATATCATTTAAATTTGCTTTTATTGAATTTTGATATAAAATAAAAGAATGAGAAAATTATAACCAAATAAACTATTTTACTTATTTTAATTGATTTTTATTAAAATTATTTTCACTTATATATTATAGTTTTTCGTACATTACTATGCAAATATTTAGGAGGTAATTACATGATATTTGAAATAAATAATGTTGAACAGACAACACAGCTTGGAATCAACCTAGGCAAATTACTAAATGCTGGCGATATAGTATGCCTTACTGGTGATTTAGGTACAGGAAAAACTCATATTACTAAAGGAATTGCCAAGGGTTTAGATATAGATGATAATATTACAAGTCCTACATTTACAATTGTAAATGAATATGATAGTGGTAGATTAAAATTGAATCATTTTGATGTTTACAGAGTAAGTGACCCTGATGAAGTATATGCAATCGGATTTGATGATTACATATTTTCTGATGCAGTTTCTATTATAGAATGGGCAAATTATATAGAAGAAATTCTTCCAAAAGACCTGCTTCATATAAGAATAGAAAAGGACCTTTCAAAAGGTGAAGACTATAGAAAAATAACTATTACTCCTTACGGAGAAAGATATGATTACATAAAGGAGCTGAAATTATGATTACATTAGCAGTTGATTCTTCATCAAAAGTTGCTACTGTTGCTTTAATGAAAGATGATAGATTACTTGGTGAAATTACATTAAATGATAAGCGTGAACATTCTGTAATATTAGTAAGTATAATTAAAGATTTATTAAAAGATAATGACCTAACTATATCTGATGTTGATGGATTTGTTGTATCAAAAGGACCTGGTTCATTTACAGGACTTAGAATAGGAATGGCTACTATTAAAGGCTTAAGTTTTGGAACTGGAAAACCATACATAAGTATTTCAAGTTTAGATGCATTAGCATTAAGCGTTTCAAACTTTGATGGATTAATCTGTCCTATAATGGATGCACTTAGACATAGTGTATATACTTCATTATATAAAGGTAATACTAATTCAAAAGGTAATCCTGAATTAGAAAAACTAATGGATTATACTGATTTAGATGTTGATGACCTTATTGAATTAATTAAAGAGAAAAACGAAAAAGTTATTTTTATAGGTGATGGGCTAGATAAATACAAAGATTATTTAAAAGAAAAATGTCCTAACTGCTATTTCCCACCTGCTCATTTAAACATAATAAGAGCTTCTTCTCTTGGTGAAATAGGAACAAAACTTTTAATGGATGGTCAATGTGATGATCCAAATTCTACTCCTTTCTACCTAAAGAAACCTCAGGCTGAAAGAGAATATGAACAAAGGATGCAATTAAAAAATGAATGTACATGTTAGATTAATGACTGAAAATGACATAGATAATGTAGTTGAAATCAGCTCATTAAGCTTTTCTCATTCATGGAGTAGGTCTTCTTATGAACAAGAGCTACAAAATTCTCTTGCAAAATATTTTGTAGCTGAAATAAATGATAAAGTAATTGGATTTATAGGTACATGGCTTATAGTTGATGAATCTCATATTACTAATGTAGCAGTACACCCTGACTTCAGAAAGAACGGCATAGCTTCAAAGCTTATTGAAGCTATGATTTCATACTGTAAAGAACATGGATGTATTGCATATACTCTTGAAGTTAGAGCCGGAAATACTCCTGCAATATCACTTTATGAAAAACATGGCTTCAAACAAGATGGCATAAGAAAAGGTTACTATCAAGATAATAATGAAGATGCTATTCTAATGTGGCTTAAATAAAATTAATTTTCTAGAACAAAAATAGTGCTGATTTTTAATATTAAAAATCAGCACTATTTTTATTTTAACATTTATAATTACTGTTTAATTTTCAAATCTTAAGCCATCTTATCTTTAACACCAGCTCCAAAATTAGGCTCTACTTTAAATATAGCTACAGATACTCTCTTATATACAAAATATGTTATTACATTTACAATTAATGCTTTAACTGCATTAAAAGGCACTATTCCAGCTATAACATATTGTGTTAACTGATCTGCACTCATGTGCATTCCGTATAGAGGTAACAGTATATATATGTTACCGAATATTCCTGCTATCTCCATGATTACAGTTCCAACTATCATTCCTGTAATTGCACTAACTTTACTCTTTTTTAGATTATATATAATACCTGCCGGAAAAACTAGTGCTGCACCAAATAGGAAATTAGCTAATACTCCTGCAAAACTAGCTCCTTTAGTAAAGAAATATAATATATTCTTTATTAATTCAATAGCAACTCCTACAAGTGGTCCAAATCCAAATGCTCCAAGTAATGCCGGTACATCACTTAAATCCATCTTAAGCCATGCAAATGCAGGTATTACTGGAAAATCAAAATACATAAGCAATAATGCAACTGCTGATAACAAGGAAATTTTAATTAATCGGTTAGTATTATTTTTCATTTATCTGCCTCCCAAAAATGTATCTTCTTGGTGTAGCTTATTAGGACATAAAAAAAATCTGATGTTGTTGAACATCAGGGTTGAAATTAAATTTATAATAATTTATAAATCCTAATAGGTTACCTTCTTTCATCCAGACTATACTGTTGGCTTCGGAATCATACCGAATCTGCTAAAATCTAGCTCGCGGGCTGTACCGCCAGTAGGGAGTTTCACCCTGCCCTGAAGATATATTATTTATTTTATTTATGTGTATATTATATATCCTACCTTTTAATTTTTCAACCCAATTTTTTTCCAATTTAATTTTAATACAGGAAAAATAATTTGTTTTGTTAAAAATTTAAGTTCTGTCTTAAAATACTTTCTACAAAATCCATGTAATTCCCCTCATAACTAATAGTATTATTTCCTATCATAATCGCTAATCCATGTACAATCGCCCACATAGCTGTAATGTCCTGCGCATACTTTTCTTTCTTAACATTTTTATATTCTAAGCATTCCTCAGCAGCACTCCTAAAAATATTAAATGATTTAAATTCATTTTGCTTTATAATACCATCTTCTATAACAATAGGTTTATTTTTATTATTACTATTAAGAAATAAATATCTTAAATAATCATAATTTTCAGCCATAAAAGATACATACCTTTTTCCTAATTCAATTATTTTTTCATATGGATTTTCGCCCTCAATTTTACTCATTGAATCTTCAAACTTTTTATATACGAACTCAGATATGGCATTTATTAATTCTTCTTTATTTTTAAAGTGCTTGTATGGAGCTGCATGACTTACATTACAAATTGCAGCAGTCTTTCTTAAAGAAAAATTATCCGCCCCCTCTTCTACTAATAGCTTTAATCCTGATTTAATTAAACACTCTTTTAAATCCCCATGGTGATATTTATCTTCTCTATTTTTTTCAATATTTATTTTATCCTTGCTATTATTACGTATCATAATTTCTCCTTTATCCATATATAATCTACTCTTTTATGCTTTCTAATTCAAATTATTAACATATAATATTATATCCTTCTATGTTGACACTGTAAACTTTATATGGTATTATTTAACAAATTAATAAATATTAAATTTTTATAGGAGGTAACATATGCTGTTAATTCACGACTTAAGTAACGAGAATAAAATACAGATAGAAAGCTTGATACCTAAAGATTCAAAAGTTTTTTCTAAAGATATTGATAATATTCACCCATGCTTAGGCTGTTTTAAATGTTGGTTAAAGACTCCTGGTAGATGCATAATTAACGATTCTTACACTGAATCACCCAAATATATTAAACAAGCAGATAAAATGGTTGTTATTACAGAAGTAAGATATGGATCATATAGCCCTTATATAAAAAGAGTAATTGAAAGGTCTATAGGTTTTCTTCTTCCTTTCTTCAGGGTATACAATGGTGAAATTCATCATTCAATTCGATATGAACATGTTCCAGAACTTATTTTTATTGGTTATTCACAATCTATCACTTCTAAAGAAGAAAAAACCTTTAAAGCTTTAGTAAAAGCTAATGCACTTAACTTTGGTTCCCCAAAATATAACTCCTTTATAGCAAAAGATATTACTGAAATTGAGAATATAGTAAAAACTATAATTTAGGAGGACAGATACATGATAAATATATGCATTATTAATGGAAGTCCAAAACGAAAATCTAGTAATTCAAAATATATAACAGATGAACTTTTAACTTTCTTTAGTAAAGAAGTCAACTCCAAAATTTTTTATGTAGCCGATATACTTAAAGACACTTCACTATTTGATGAAATCATAACTTATGATAATCTTCTTATTGCTTCTCCGCTATATGCAGATTCATTTCCAAGTACTACCCTTGATTTTTTATGGCAGTTTGGTGATTTTTTATCTGATAAGGATAATTTAAATATAAATTTATACGGTATTGTTAATTCTGGATTTAATGATGGACATCAAAATATATTAGCTGTAAATATATTAAAGAACTTTGCAATTTCGAATAATTTAAATTGGAAAGTTGGAATCGGAATTGGTAGCGGTGAAATGTTAGTTGGAATGAAATCTGCACCATGGCAAAAAGGTCCAAAAAAACCAGCTTACAATGCACTAATGCAAATAAAGAATTCTATTGAAGATGATATTTCTATTTCAAATGATATTCTACTTGCTACACTTAAATTTCCTAAATGCTTATTCATTTTAATTGCAAACCATGGCTGGAAGATTCAATGTAAAAATAATTATGGACTTAACCCCAAAGAGCTTTATAAAAAAATATACTAAATAACTATAAGGGACTTTAGCTTAATAACAATTAAATTTGTTACTATTCACAGTCCCTCTTATATTTATTCAGTAATATTATTAAATTACTTATTTGCTTTTTTTGTATCTTTAACTTTATATACCAAGTATATTCCAGTACATACGAGTATTAATCCAATTAATATCTTTATATTAAATATATTTTCTCCTAAAAATATTGCTGATAATAATGATCCAAATATAGGAATAGAGAAATTAAATACTGATATAATTCCTACTTTATTGTACTTTAATAATTCAGTCCACAATACAAATGCTACTGAAGATAATAATGCCATATACACTAAAAGACTTGTAGATTTTAAATTAAACCCATTTAAGTGCCCTCCACATACAAATCCAAGTACAGTTAGTATTACTCCACCAATAAGAAGTTGATATCCTGTTACTATTGAAGCATCTTTATTTTGAGTAATTCTTTTTCCATAAATTGAAGATGCTGAAAGCATAAATGCTGCAAACATTACTGAACCTTCACCCTTTAATGAAAATGAAGTATCAAAAAATGACTGTCCATTTAAATTTACAACTATAACTCCTAAAAATCCAATTATGCATCCTAAAACCTTATTGAAGTTCAACCTATCATTTTTATAAATAAAATGAGCTAATATTATACTGAAAAATGCACCCGTTCCATTAATAATAGAGCCTCTTATTCCTGTTGTATATGCTAATCCTATATAAAAGAACATATATTGTAGTGTTGTCTGTGTAAGCCCAAGTATTGTAACCTGTCCCATCTGTCTTACTGAAAAATCAAATAGTTTTTTTCTTGAAAATACACATGTTATTAAAACTATAATTCCAGCAAGTGCAAATCTATATCCTGCAAATATGAATTTTGATGGAATATCATTTGCTGCAATATCAAACATTTCATATCCACATTTAATAGCAGGGTATGCACTTCCCCATAATAAACAACATAAAGTAGCAATTAAAACTATGTTTCTTTTATCTGTATAAAACTTTTTTGTATCCATATATACTCCCCTTTTGTTAACGTTTGCAGTCACTTTGACGTTTAAATACTAACATAAATTATTTAATATTTCAAGTTTACTCAAATAACTCTAATTAATATTCTATAAAAACTCAAAATCTATATATTTATCACAATCTCAAGGATACTTCATAAATTATTAACAAAAAACTCTTTTTAGTAATAATACCAAAAGAGTTTTTTATTCATCTTATTAATCATAGATAAACAGAAATTTATTTATCACCACTAATATTTATATTACTATCATAGTAATTAGATTGATAAATTTTATTCTTCTTTTTCTAATTTATCTACATCTTTCATAGTTAATGAAATTCTCTTTCTCTTTTCATCAACCTCTAATATTGCTACTTTTACTATATCTCCAACCTTTACTATATCTAAAGGATGTTTTACAAATCTATTTGCCATCTGACTCTTATGCACAAGTCCATCTTGGTGTACTCCAATATCTACGAAGGCTCCAAAATCAGAAACATTTCTTACTGTACCACTAAGAACCATTCCTGGTTTTAAATCTTTCATTTCTATTATTCCAGTTTTAAGAATTGGTTTAGGCATTTCTTCTCTTGGGTCTCTTCCTGGTTTTTTAAGTTCCTTTATAATATCCTTTAATGTAAGTTCTCCAATTTCAAGCTCTTTACTTAAAGCATTAAGTCCCTTAGCTTCTGCTCTTTCATCAATATCATCAAGTTTCTTGTTCTTAAGATCTTCTTTATTATATCCTAATACTTCTATAAGCTTTTTAGCTGCATCATATGATTCAGGATGAACAGATGTATTATCAAGTGGCTCTTTACTTTCAGCAACTCTTAGGAACCCAGCACATTGTTCATACGCCTTCTGACCAAGTCTCTTTACTTTTAAAAGTTCTTTTCTTGAAGTGAATCCTCCATTTTCATCTCTATAATCAACTATATTTTTAGCTATAGATGCATTTATTCCTGAAATATGAGTAAGTAATGAAGGAGTAGCAATATTTAAATCTACACCTACAGTATTAACTGAATCTTCTACAACTCCAGCTAAAGATTCTTCTAATTTCTTAGGTGTTACATCATGTTGATATTGACCTACACCTATTGCCTTTGGATCTATTTTAACTAATTCTGCAAGTGGATCCTGAAGCCTTCTTCCTATTGAAATAGCACCTCTTACTGTAACATCTAAATCTGGATATTCTTTCGTTCCAAGTTCTGATGCAGAATAAACTGATGCTCCAGCTTCAGATACTATTACATAAGATAATTCCTTACCTGTTTCTTCTTTTATTTCTTTAAGCATTTCTGCAATTACTTCTTCTGATTCTCTTGAGGCAGTACCATTACCAAGAGAAATTACATCTACATCATACTTCTTAACAAGAGCTTTTAATGTTTTCTTTGTTCCCTCTATATCCTTTTTAGGTAAAGTAGGATAAACTGCTGTATTTTCAAGGAATTTTCCTGTTGCATCTAATATGGCAACTTTACATCCTGTTCTAAAGCCTGGGTCAAATCCCATAACTACTTTTCCCTTTATAGGAGCCTGTAAAAGAAGTGCCTTTAAATTTTCCTTAAATATCTTTATAGCTCCCTCTTCACCAATATCAGTTAATTCATTTCTTATTTCTCTTTCAATTGATGGATATATAAGTCTTTTTAATGAATCCTTTATGGCAAGCTTTAATTTTTCATCTAATAATTCATTTCCTTTAAGAACATGATTTTCTAAATACTTTAATATTTTTTCTTCATTTACAGTTATTTTTACAGTAAGAACTTTTTCCTTTTCTCCTCTATTTATAGCTAATATTCTATGAGGAGGTATTTTATTTACTGATTCACTATACTCATAATACATTTCATATGGAGTTGGTTCTTCACTACTTCCTTTAGATTCTATATTACCTTCTCTTATGACTAATTCCCTTATGTACTTTCTATATTTAGCTTCATCAGAAATAGCTTCTGCTATAATATCTAAAGCACCTTGTATAGCTTCTTCAGAAGTTTTCACTCCTTTTTCTTCACTTATATACTTAGCTGCTTCTTTATCTAAATCATCTTTAAACTTACCTTCCATTATTAATTCAGCTAAAGGCTTTAACCCCTTAGCCTGAGCAATTGTAGCTTTTGTTCTCTTCTTAGGCTTGTATGGTCTATATATATCTTCTACTTCTGTTAAAGTTGTAGCTTTATCTAAAGCTATTCCTATTTCTTCAGTAAACTTATCTTGTTCTTCTATAAGTCTTTTAACATCAGCTTTTCTTTCATCAAGTGATCTTAAATAAGTAAGTCTTTCTGCTAATTTTCTCAACACTTCATCAGAAAGTCCTCCTGTTGCTTCCTTTCTATATCTTGATATGAAAGGTACTGTATTACCACCATCTAAAAGACCTATTACATTCTGTACTTGACTTAATTTTATTTCTAATTCTTTAGCTAATCTTTCTTCAATTGAATTCATATGTCCTCCACTTCCACAACTCTCTAATGCTATTAATTATATTTTTTCAAAACTATAAGAACTTATCCTATTAGTTATGTATTTTATCGTTTAAATCAAACAAAGTTACTATTATATATTATTAATAGTAACTTTGAGATAAGTTTCAATATAAATATTATAAACCTATTTATCTTTTATGCAAATAAATGGCTTATTTATAAAGCTTTTATATAGTATTCATTTCTAAATTATTTCTTAATTCAATCTTATATTCATTGATATATTTCTTATTTTTAACCTAAAATTTAATAAATACATATATCCCTGTCTCATTCTTTAAAAATGCTACAAAAAGACTTATACCTACATTCCTTGTACTAAAGAGAAGACAGTTTGCATTATCTCCCAAAAAAGGAATCACCAAAATAACTAATAATAAATTATACGAAAAATTAACCAATACAGGCATAAATATATTTTTATATTTAGTGTATATAATACAGTTTGCTATCCCAAATAAAAATGCCCCTGCAATTCCATTTCCTATATTTATTGCAGCAAACACTATAGATGATATTATCACTCCTATATAGGCATTGAACTTTTTTGATATTCTCTTAAATATTATATTTCTGAAAATAAGTTCTTCTATAACAGGACATAATAAGCATAATATAAATACACTTACTGCATATTGTGTTGGTCCATCTACTTTTATTATCATATCAGCCATAAAACTATTTATGAAATTTTCATCTATAAGGTGTAAAAAATCAATCAATATCTTTCCCCCACCTAATGCAACTAATAACTTAAATATTACAATATATATAATTTCTTTTTTATCTAATTTATTTATTACATCCCTTACCAATGCTTTTATTCCATATATTGTTGGTTTAAAAGTAAATATAAGCATTATCATAATCATTAAATCCATAACTAAGTTTAAAATTAATAACGTCATTTGACTAATATTAGGTCCAAATTTAGCCATTATAAAAAATATAATTGCTGACATAATCAAAATCACAATAAAATATATTAGTATAACAGTCCGTATTTTTACTTCTTTAAACTTCATTTCATCTACAAAAATCCTACCTCATCCCTTTCTAAATTTTCTTTAGTACCATTATAATAGATGTCAATTAAATTAATTTATCTTTTACATTAAAATAAACTTAAATGATACTCCCTAATCTGACAGAGGAATATTTATTTCAAAGTTAGTACCACAATCACTATCTATAATTTTTATATCACCATTATGTTTATTAATAATTTTTTTAGTTATAGAAAGCCCAAGACCTGTACCTCCTGTTTTAGAATTTCTAGATTTATCTGCTCTTACAAATGGATTAAATATATTATCTCTTAATTCTTTAGGAATAGCATGTCCATTGTCACCTAGAATTATATAGAAATTCTCATTTTTAACATAAGTTTTTATAAAAACTTTGTTTCCCCTATCATTATATTTAATCTTATTATCTAATATATTATTTATGGCTCTTGTAAATTTCAACTCATCAATCATGATATGATATTCATCTTCAGAAATATCAAATTTATATTCAAATCCCTTATAATCAAACTCATTAATGTAACCTGCTATTATTATTCTTAGTAATTCACATATATCAGTTTTCTTTAGTTCCATTTTATAATTACAGTTTTCGTATAATGAAAATTCAAATAAATCAGTAATAAGTTTATTAGCTCTATATGAATTTTGGGTTATTATATTTAAATATTTATTTTTTTCATCTTCACTTATATTAGAATCTTTAAGCAACGTTTCACTGTATCCTAAAATAGATGATAATGGATTTTTTAAATCATGAGAAATATCAAGTATTAATTCTTCTCTTAGTTTTTCTAATTTTCTCTTTTCACTCTGTTCTTTTTGTATAGTTTCAGCCATATTATTAAACCCTTGAGATAGTTCAATAAATTCATTTATTTTATTATTTCCAAGGCGTATATTATAATTACCATTAGATATTTCGGTAACACCTTTAATCATCTTTCTTATTGGCATTATGAAATTACTAGATGTCTTTTCAGCAAGTACATATACAAGCAATAACACTATTACAACATTTGCAAAAGCAAGTATTTGAATGATTCTATGAACAGAAATTATATTAGTTACTACATTGGGCTGAGTTATTTGTATATATGGGCATCCAATTACCAACATCTTATTTTTTTTCTTAATATATTTTGTATATATAGAATATTTTTCACCATTATTAAGGTCCACAATAGTATTATTAAAATTCTTAAGTATACTCCTAGCCCGCATATCACTATTTACTAAAATTTTATTATTTTTATTAATACCGAATAAATCCATGTAATCATTTAAATTTATTTCATTAAATTCATCGATTAAACCGCCTTTATGATAATCAATTTTATTATCATTATTTATTGTTATAAGAAACCCCTTTATTACTGATAAATCTCTATCTGTAACATCAAGATAATTTGTTTCTAATTTATCTTCAAGATTATCGAAATAAATACTATTATAAGTTCTCTGACTGCATAAAAATTTATAAATCTTAAAACTTATATTAGTTGATGAAAAAATAATTATGGATAAACCTATATATCCCAAAAAATATATGATAAATAATTCTGTAGTTACACTACGCTTCTTTATCTTATTTTTCATTTTTAAGCCTTTCAACTTTGTAACCAATACCTCTTATTGTTTTTATATACTTTGGATTCTTTGGATCATCCTCTATTTTTTCTCTTAAATGACTTAAATGAACCATTATATTATTAGAGTCACCTATATAAATATCCCCCCATACTTCTTCATAAATTTGTTTTTTTGTAAATACCTTACCTATATTTGATACTAAAAGCTTAAGTATTTTAAATTCCTTAGGATTTAAATCTATTTTTTTTTCATTCTTATATACTTCAAAAGTATCCGTATATATCTTTATTTCTCCTATTTCATATACCTGCTCCTGCTTCTCTGAATATTTATAGCATCGCCTTAAATTTGATTCAACTCTTGCTGAAAGTTCAATTGGACTTATGGGTTTGACCAAATAATCATCTGCACCTAAACCTAATGCTAGTACCTTATCACAATCATTTCCCATAGCAGTTATGCATATTATCGGAATTGTTGAAGTTTCTCTAACTTTTTGAATTACCGAAATACCATTAACTTTTGGCATCATTATATCTAGTAGAATTAAATCTATTTTCTCATTTTTAAAAATTTCTAGAGCTTCTTCACCATTTGATGCTTCAAATATACTATAATTTTCTTTCTTCATATGTAGCGCTATTAATTCCCTGATATCTTTTTCATCCTCAGCAATTAAAATATTCATACCTTAGCCTCCTAAAACTATTATGAATATATTTTATCATAATATTGATTATATGGTTATATTTTCTATTGCATAAAATTTAAATTGCTTTAAAAATTGTATGACGCTATAATTATTATGTAAATATTTTCCAAAAGGTGGGGA
>DPOH01000032.1 GCA_003539755.1 Clostridium sp. | reverse complement strand
TTATGATTTAGGCGTAAAAGCATATAATACAACTGAAAAAATGAAAAATAACAGAAAACAAAGGATTGTTGAAAAAGAAAGAAAAGGGCTTCCGATTAAAAAGAAAAAAGAGAGTAGTTTTATAAATATTGTTGAAGACGATAATGAAGAGATTGAGAGAAAAAAAGAAAAATCAAGTCGACAATTCTTTGGCAATCTAGATAAGAAAATAAAAGTATTAGATTTTATAAAAAATGCTTCTGAAGAAGATGATGTTGAAACAGAAGTAACAAATGATGTCACAGAAAATAACTATTCAGAAGATATGATACAAGAGCCTATAATACAAGAACCTGTTCAAAGTAGAACAACTTTTGAAAGACAAACAGAACAGCAAACAAATTCGAGAAAGAAAAGTAAACTTGATAATGATGTTAAAGAAGTTGTAAATAAGGAAATAGAAGAGCAGATATTAGAAAATAAGAAAGAAAAAGAGTACGTACATCCAAGTATTGATTTATTGAAAAGTAATTCTAGTACAAGACTAAATAGCTCAGATAAGAAAGAGTTACTTGAAAATGCTGATAAGCTTACAGAAATACTGGCTAATTTTGGAGTGGATGCAAAGGTGACACAGGTTACAAAAGGGCCTTCAGTTACTAGATTTGAACTTCAACCAAGCCCAGGCGTAAAAGTAAGTAAGATTGTAAATTTAAGTGATGATATAGCTTTAGGGCTTGCTGCATCTGGTATAAGAATTGAAGCTCCTATTCCAGGAAAAGCAGCTGTTGGAATAGAAGTTCCTAATAGTAAACAAACAGCTGTATTCTTAAGAGAAGTATTAGAAAGTGATGAATTTATAGAATCAAAGAAAAAGCTTGCATTTGCCCTTGGTAAAGATATATCAGGAAAATGTGTAGTGGGAGATTTAAGCAAAATGCCTCATACACTTATAGCAGGGGCTACAGGTTCAGGAAAGAGTGTATGTATTAATTCATTAATCATAAGTTTGTTATATAAATATAATCCAGATGAAGTAAAACTTCTTATGGTGGATCCAAAGGTAGTAGAACTTAATGTTTATAATGGAATACCACACCTTTTAATTCCAGTTGTTACTGACCCTAAAAAAGCAGCTGCTGCACTTAATTGGGCTGTAAATGAAATGACAAATAGATATAAGTTGTTTGCAGATATGGGAGTAAGGAATATGGAATCTTACAATGAACTATTTAATAAAGGAATGATATCAGAAAAACTTCCTTATATTGTTATTATTGTAGATGAGCTTGCAGATCTTATGATGGTATGTCCAAATGATGTTGAAGATTACATTGGAAGGCTTGCACAGATGGCAAGAGCAGCTGGAATGCATCTTGTAATTGCGACTCAAAGACCTTCTGTAGATGTTATTACTGGGGTAATAAAGGCTAATATACCTTCTAGAATATCTTTTGCTGTATCTTCACAAATAGATTCAAGAACAATATTAGATAGTTCAGGAGCAGAAAAGCTTCTTGGAAAAGGTGATATGCTTTATTATCCTGTTGGCGAAAGTAAGCCGTTAAGAGTTCAGGGATGCTTTATATCTGAAGAAGAAGTAGAAAATGTAATATCATTCATAAAGAGTGAACAAGGTGATATCAATTATGAAGAAGATATAATTGAACATATTAATAATACAGCTGATAATAATGGTGGGCATAGTTCAGAAGGTAATGATGATATTGATGAACGATTAGATGAAGCGATAAAGATTGTAGTGGAATATAATCAGGCTTCTACATCTTTTTTACAGAGAAAACTTAGAATAGGGTTTAATAGAGCAGCTAGAATTATGGATCAGCTTGAAGAACGTAAGATAATATCTGAAAAGGATGGAAGTAAGCCAAGGCAGGTTCTTATGACAAAAGCACAACTGTATGAATCAAATAATGAAAAGGATGAAAATGTATAATTTAACATAAATAATACTTGTAAACCAATAAATATTATAGTTTTGGATTATATATGTTATAATTAATAATTTTATTGTAGTATAATCAGGTGTATAATAAGAATGGCTTGTAAATTTACGCTTTCATTTGTTATAATTGAAACTATTAAAACACAGGAGGATACAAAACTTGAGCGAAAATAATATACAAATTGTGAAAGATCCTATAAGAAAGGACGCTTCTGATAAATATAAAGTTGGAATGGTAAGCCTTGGCTGCGATAAAAATAGAGTAGATTCTGAAATAATGTTAGGAAATATGAGCAGTGATTATGTAATAACTAATAATCCTAAAGAGGCTGATATAATCATAGTAAATACATGTGGTTTCATTGAAAGTGCAAAGCAAGAATCTATAGATACTATTTTAGAAATGGCAAATTACAAAGTTAATTATAAATGTAAGCTTCTTATAGCAACAGGTTGCCTAACTCAAAGATATGGTGAGGAATTAGGTAAATTAATTCCAGAATTAGATATGATGCTTGGAGTTAATGATTATAATGTCATAAATGAAGTTATAACTGATTTTATTAATGGCAATAAAGAAGCTACAAATCTTCTTAATTATTCTGATGAAAGTATAAATGAGGGTAAAAGAATAATTACAACTCAAAAGGAAAGTGCTTATATAAGAATAGCTGAAGGATGTAATAATTTTTGTACATACTGCATAATTCCTAAGATAAGAGGAAAATTTAGAAGCAGAAAGATGGAAAATATTCTTGAAGAAGCAAGAGATTTAAGTAAAAATGGTGTTAAAGAAATAATTCTTATTGCACAAGATACAACAATGTATGGAAGTGATATTTATGGAAAGAAAAATCTTCATGTATTGTTACAAGAATTATCTAAAATAGAAGGAATAGAATGGATAAGAGTTCTTTACTGTTACCCAGAAGAAATATATGATGAATTAATTGATGAAATAGCACATAATGATAAAGTTGTTAAATATTTGGATTTACCAATACAACATATAAGTAGTCATGTGTTAAAACTTATGGGAAGAAAGACAAATAAAGAAGCTATAATAGAAAAAATCAATAAACTAAGAGATAAAATAGATGGAATGATTATCAGAACAACTTTTATAGTTGGGTTCCCACAAGAAACTCAAGAAGACTTTAATGAAATTATTGATTTCTTAAAAGAATATAAACTTGAAAAAGTTGGGGTATTTACATATTCACAAGAAGAAGATACTCCTGCAGCAAGAATGGAAGGCCAAATACCTGAAGAAGTTAAAAGAGAAAGAGAAGAAATTTTAATGAAAGTTCAGAGAGAAGTTTCTGAATCTATAAATAAATCTAAAATTGATAGAGTGTACGATGTTCTTGTTGAAGGATATGATGGAAATGAGTACAGTGGAAGAAACTATGAAATGGCACCAAATATAGATGGAAATATATTCTTCAAGAGTGATAAAGACATACAAATAGGTACAATTGTAAAAGTTAAAATAACTAAGAGTATGGATTATGATTTAATAGGAGTTGTTGTTGATGAAACTTGCAAATAAGTTAACTGTATTAAGAATAATTTTAGTTCCAATATTTCTAATATTTATTTCTGCAAGACGTATACCATATAGTAGTACAATTGCAACAGCAATATTTATATTGGCTTCATTGACTGATAAATTAGATGGTTATATAGCAAGAAGTAGAAATCAAATAACTAATTTTGGGAAATTTATGGATCCATTAGCTGACAAACTATTAGTATCTGCAGCATTAATTTCATTTGTTGAACTTCAAATAGTGCCAGCATGGGCATCAGTTGTAATTATTGCCCGTGAATTTGCTGTTTCGGGATTAAGATCTATAGCAGCATCGCAAGGTATAGTTATAGCAGCAAGTTGGTGGGGAAAAATAAAAACAGTTGTTCAGATAATTGCAATAATATTATTATTGCTTAAAGTAAATGTACATGACTTTAAGTATACAATGGATTTAGTTAATAACAGTAAATTTTGGAGTGATTTCTTTAATATAGTTCCATCAATAGTGCTTATGATAGCAGTTGTAATAACTCTTATTTCAGGATATGAATATTTTAAAAAGAATAAGGATGCTATAGCAATTGATAAATAATAAATAAATACTATGACTAAAATAATCAAAATTGGTTATACTTAAAATAATTCCTTCTTTATCAAAATAAAGAAGGAATTATTATTGGAATAATCATTGACTATATTCAGTAATTATTCTATAATTTAATTAAATAAGAACATTAGTTCGATGAGAGGAAGGTAGTATTATGGGCAAAATAGATGCAGATAAGTTAAAAGCAATTGAAAGTGCTATGAGTCATATAGAAAAACAATTTGGTAAAGGTTCAGTAATGAAATTAGGTGATCATAATGTTACTAAGATGGATGCTATTTCAACTGGATGCTTAGACTTAGATATTGCACTTGGGATTGGCGGTGTACCAAAGGGAAGAATAATTGAAATATACGGACCTGAAAGTTCAGGTAAAACTACAGTGGCATTAAGTATAGCGGCAGAAGCTCAAAAGAAAGGTGGCGCAGTAGGATATATAGATGCTGAACATGCATTAGATCCTAGTTATGCTCAAAAAATAGGAGTAGATGTAGATAGCTTAATAATTTCACAACCAGATACTGGTGAACAAGGTCTTGAAATCGCTGAAGCATTAGTTCGTTCTGGAGCAATTGATGTTTTAGTTGTTGACTCTGTTGCTGCATTAGTTCCAAAAGCAGAAATAGAAGGAGAAATGGGAGATTCTCATATTGGATTACAAGCAAGACTTATGTCTCAAGCATTAAGAAAGCTTGCTGGTACAATAAACAAGACTAATTGTGTAGCAATCTTTATAAACCAATTAAGAGAAAAAGTTGGGGTAATGTTTGGGTCACCAGAAACTACTACAGGTGGTAGAGCTTTAAAATTCTATGCGTCTATAAGACTTGATATAAGAAGAATAGATTCTATTAAGCAAGGAGATTCTATCATAGGAAATAGAACAAGAGTTAAGATAACAAAGAATAAAGTTGCTCCACCATTTAAGCAAGCTGAGTTTGATATTATGTATAATGAAGGTATTTCAAGAACTGGTAATATAGTAGATGTTGGTGTTAAAGAAGAAATAGTACAAAAGAGTGGTGCATGGTTCTCTTATGGAGATATAAGATTGGGTCAAGGTAGAGAAAATGCAAAAATATATCTAAAAGAAAATCCAGAAGTTGCATTAGATATAGAAAATCAAATTAGAAGTAAATATAATTTACCACTAGCAGAATTAGCACCAGTTAATAAAGAAAATGGCTCAGCAAATGATACTGTGGAAAAAGAAAAAGAAGAAAAATAAGAATATTAAAGGTATAGAATTAGTTAAAAAAAACATATTTTATCTAGTATATATTTAAAATAAAATTGAAAAATTATTTAATAATAGCTGTACGTATGAGCAATCATAAGTACAGCTATATTTAGAATTTTAGAGCATATTGAATTATAGAGGTAATATATGGGCAAACTTGACATATTTTTATTTTTAATATAGAATAAAAAGGAATACTGGTTTAGCATATTCCAAATGCAGTGAGAAGAATATGACACCTACTTACTTTCTTATTATATAAATGAGAAAAAATAAATTAGGAGGTGTTTATATGGGAATAATAGCAATGATATTAGGAGATATAGTAGCTCTTTTAATATTAGGAATAGCAGTTTATAAAACGATTCAAAATACTTCGAAGAGAAAGATAGAATTGTTAGAAAAAGAAGCTGAGGATGTTCTTGAAAAAGCAAAGAGAGATTCAGAAGCTACTAAAAAGGAAGCAATTCTAGAAGCTAAAGAAGAAGTTCACAAATTAAGAAATGATTTTGATAAGGAATCTCGTGAAAGAAGAAATGAGGTTCAAAGGCTTGAGAGAAGAGTAATTCAAAGAGAAGAAGCAATTGATAAGAAGAATGAAATTCTTGAGAAAAAAGAACAAACAATCAATGAAAGAATGATTGAAGTAGAACATGCAGAAGCAAAGGTACAGGAGCTTCAGAATGAAAGAAGAGCTGAGTTGGAAAAAATATCAGCATTATCTAGTGAAGAAGCTAGAGAAATTCTTTTAGATGAAATTAGAAAAGAAATAACGCATGATGCAGCCTTAATGATAAAAGATATCGAAGGTAAAGCAAAGGATGAAGCAGATAAGAGAGCAAGAGAAATAATTACAACTGCAATCCAAAGATGTGCAGCAGATCATGTGTCAGAGACAACTGTACACGTTGTTACACTACCTAATGATGAAATGAAAGGTAGAATTATAGGTAGAGAAGGTAGAAACATTAGAACCCTAGAAACATTAACAGGAGTAGATTTAATTATAGATGATACTCCAGAAGCAGTTATTTTATCAAGTTTCGATCCGATAAGAAGAGAAATTGCTAGAATAGCTTTAGAAAAGTTAATAGTGGATGGCAGAATACATCCAGCTAGAATTGAAGAGATGGTTGAAAGAGCAACAAAGGATGTTGAAAACAGTATCAAAGAAGAAGGGGAACAAGCGGCCCTAGAAACTAGTATACATGGATTACATCCAGAAATTATCAAGCTTCTTGGTAGATTAAAGTATAGAACTAGTTATGGACAGAATGTTTTAAAACATTCTATAGAAGTTTCATACTTAGCTGGTTTAATGGCTTCAGAGCTAGGTTTAGATGTTACTCTAGCTAAAAGAGCAGGATTATTACATGATATTGGTAAAGCTGTTGATCAGGAACAAGAAGGTCCTCATGCCTTAATTGGAGGAGATCTTGCTAAGAAATATCACGAATCGCCATTAGTAGTCAATGCAATAGCAGCCCATCATTCAGATGTTGAAATGCAATCTTTAGAAGCTGTGTTAGTTCAAGCAGCTGATGCTATATCAGCAGCTAGACCAGGAGCTAGAAGAGAGACATTAGAAGCATATATTAAGAGATTGGAAAAATTAGAAGAAATTGCGAATTCGTATGAAGGTGTAGAAAAGTCATATGCCATTCAAGCTGGTAGAGAGATTAGAATTATGGTTAAACCAGATAAAGTTGATGACATTGGAACAATTGAATTAGCACATAATTTAGTTAAGAGTGTCGAAGAGCAACTTGAATATCCAGGACAAATTAAAATTAACGTTATAAGAGAAACTAGAGCGGTTGATTTTGCTAAATAGGAATATAGAGATGAAGTGTATTTTTAATATGCTTCATCTTTTATAATATAATGGCCTATATTTTATGAACATTTAAAGAATTTATAATAACATATATAGAAAAAAGAGGATTTTTCATTAGATTATAGAATATATTTAATGTAAACGATTAGCAGAAACATTTCTAGGAGGGATAACAAAAATGGAAGTATTAAAAGTATCAACTAAATCAAATCCGAATTCAGTAGCAGGTGCGTTAGCTGCAATAATAAAAGACAAAAACATAGCTGAGATTCAAGCTGTTGGAGCAGGAGCAATAAATCAGGCAGTAAAAGCAATTGCAATAGCAAGAGGATTTGTTGCACCTAGTGGAAAGGATATAGTATGTGTACCAGCTTTTACAGACATAGAAATAGATGGGGAAGAGAGAACAGCAATAAAGTTAATAGTTCAACCAAGATAATATATTTTGGATAATAATGAAAAATTTTGAGTTGAAATTTTCAATAAAAACGTTTATACTATAAGAGTTAAATGCTATATTTATTAATTTTTTTGTAAAGAGGTGTATATTAATGATAGCAAAAGAAGTTGTTGTAAAAAATGGATCAGGTCTTCACGCTAGACCAGCTACATTATTAGTTAAGAAAGCTTCATCATTTAAATCTGACATTAGCATAGAATATAATGGAAAGAAAGCAAATGTTAAGAGCTTAATTGGAGTTTTATCTTTAGCAGTAACTAAAGATGCAACTATTAAAGTTGTAGCATCTGGAGATGACGAAGCTTTAGCAGTTGACGAAATTGTAAAATTAGTTGAAGGTTTAGAAGACTAATATTCTAAGATGGGTTTCATATTTAAAATATGAAACCCTTTCGTGTTTACATAAATTAAAAAACGAAGTCGTTATGATAACGACTTCGTTTTTATTTATAAGAGTCTGAATCAATTAAATCACATCTAAATGGAAGTGATGCTAAATTTAGTGCTGCAACAAATACTAATACATAAATACAGCGCTCTATTATTGGTACTCCAAGTGAAATGAAGTTTACAAGATTAAAACCAAATAATCCTATTAATCCCCAATTTACAGATCCTATAAATACTAAAATTAGTGATAGTTTATCAAATATGTTTAGCTTACACACGGCATATCACTCCTTAATAACTAAATCATTAATATATATATATGAGTTAAAAAGACAATAATAACAAAAAGTTAAATTAAAGTTTATCAAAATAGTTATTAAATAGTTATTAATATCAAAGTATATTTAATAAGTAGCCCATATATAAATACCTATATTTTAAATGCAAATTTATATGAATATTCTAATGAAAAAAGTAATAGAAAAATAAAAAAATCATAACAAAAGGTAAAAAAGTGTGTTATAATACGAATGATGAAACTAAAAAGAGAGAATATATTCGTGTGGAGGTTTTTGAATGAGAAATTTATATAGTACACCATTAAATTCAAGATATGCATCTAAGGAAATGAGTTTTATTTTTTCAGATGATATGAAATTTACAACTTGGAGAAAACTATGGGTTGCATTAGCAGAAGGTGAAAAGGAGTTAGGATTAAACATAACTGATGAACAGATAAAAGAATTAAAAGAACATATAAATGATATTAATTATGATGAAGCAATAGAAAGAGAAAAAGAAGTAAGACATGATGTAATGAGCCATGTATATGCATATGGATTACAATGTCCATCTGCAAAAGGCATAATTCATTTAGGAGCAACATCTTGTTATGTTGGTGATAATACAGATATTATAATAATGAGAGATGCTTTAAAATTAATTAAGAGCAAAATCGTTACTGTATTAAATCATTTGAAGAATTTTGCAATAGAATATAAAGATATGCCAACTCTTGGCTTTACACATTTTCAACCTGCACAATTAACAACTGTGGGTAAGAGAGCAACACTTTGGATGCAGGATTTAGTTTTAGATATAGAAAATATTGATTTCTTGTTATCAAAATTAAAATTAAGAGGTGTTAAAGGTACTACAGGAACTCAAGCAAGTTTCATGGAGTTATTTAATGGAGATGAAAGTAAAGTAAAAGCTTTAGATAAGATAGTAGCAGAAAAAATGGGATTTGAAAAAAGTTTTGGTGTTACTGGACAGACTTATCCAAGAAAACTTGATTCAATAGTTTTAAATACTTTATCAGAAATAGCACAAAGTGCATATAAATTTAGTAATGATTTAAGATTACTTCAACATATGAAAGAAATGGAAGAACCATTCGAAAAGAATCAAATAGGATCATCAGCAATGGCATATAAGAGAAATCCTATGAGAAGTGAAAGAATAAGTGCTCTTGCAAGATATGTAATAGTAGATTCATTAAATCCAGCAATAACAGCAGGAACTCAATGGTTTGAAAGAACGTTAGATGATTCGGCTAATAAGAGATTATCTGTTGCAGAAGCATTCTTAGCTTTAGATGGAGTATTAAATTTATATATTAATATAGCTGAAAATATGGTTGTATATGATAAAGTTATAGCTGCTCATGTACAAAGAGAATTACCATTTATGGCAACAGAAAATATTATGATGGAAGCTGTAAAGAGAGGTAAGGACAGACAAGAATTACATGAAAAAATTAGAGTTCACTCAATGGCTGCTGCACAAAGGGTTAAGGGTGAAGGTTTAGATAATGACCTTATCGATAGAATAATCAATGATGGTTCATTTGGTCTTACTAAGGAAGAAATATTAGGCGTAATAGATCCAGCTAAATTCGTAGGTAGAGCTCCTAGTCAAGTTACAGAATTTATTGATGAATATGTTGAACCAATTATTAATGATAATAAAGAAGCTTTAGGTATTGAAAGTGAAATAACAGTTTAATATAGAAAATCTAAGTAAAAATATACGGATATATTATTTTTAAAAGACATGCTGGGTAGTATTAATATAAACTACTCAATATGTCTTTTTTATTAATTTAAAGTAATGCAACGTATAACAGGATATATAACAGGATATATTTCACTTAGTGGATAATTCAATTTGTTATAACTATGGCAGCAGTATAATGCTTGATTGAATGGAAGTACATAAGTTATAAATCCTGAATGAAAATAATATCCTTTTTGAGGAGTATAGAATTGTATTATAGATCCTTTTATATAAGGAGAATCATCGGGAAGTTTCTTGCCAATATTATTTTTTGTAATATATTTATATAATTCATTAACTCGGATCCATGAACTGGTATATGGTTTCCATGTGTTAGTAAGTGGGATCCCTCCAGCATGAATTATTTGTGAAATAAAGTTTGTACAGTCACCACCAGAATCATTAAAATTTCTATAATTATCATTTGGCGTTAAAGCATATTTTTCTGCATATTTACAGGCATTATTTATATTAAATTTTGAAGTAGAAAATCTATTGTATGAGGATTTATTAATAAAGCAGTCATAAAGTTCATTTATATTTTTAATTTTACCATTCCATAAAGTTATATTATCATAAGTCAATATTCTTAAATCTAAATTTGAAACAGAGGATAAATTTTTATTAAGATAATTATCATAATTAAGTTCGTTTTCTTCACGTGAGATTAATATAAGAGCGTTTAAAAGGGAACTTTTTGTATATTCAATTATTAAGAGATATTCATCTATAGAGCTAGATTTTATACTTTTATCATTAAAGTTAATAAGAAAAGAATTTGAGATAGTCAATTTAATCTTTAATAAATCATAGTGTTGTTCTAATATTTCATACTTATATTTAAAGGTGGAATTAGTGTGTTTATGATGTAGTTTTTCCATCCAAATATAATTGAAATTATTTTTTGTAAGTATATTTTCGTACAAATTAAAATCCATAAAGGATGAAAATGGACTAATGTTTTTTGTATTTATATGTTGAAAATTTGAAGTAATGAATCTGCATAAATTATATAAATAATCTGAAAGCATATTATATCAACCTTAATAATTTAATTCTAATAAAATATACTGCATTTCATTAGAATTAAGACTTATAAAATAAATTTATAATATATATTTGAAAAATAATTTAGGTGTTTTTGCAGATAATATAATTATTACGATAGTTAGGCTAGATAAGTAATAAGACAAAAATAATGTTAATATAAGTAGAAACACATATAAATAATGTGTTATAATTGCAAGGTGATTAAAAATTTTACAATATGAGATATTGTACTATAATAAAAGTATGAATTTGATAAAGTGGGTGAAAAATAATAATACTTTAATGGAAAATCAAATTTACTTAAGATTATATAAAGGAGCTATCGGAAATAATGCAAGAAATATCGAAGATATTAGCTGACAAGTATGAAGAGGTAATTGGAAAAATTAATAGCTTTTCAAATGAACATTTAAATAAAGAATATAATGATATTTGTATAGAAGCTACCAAGTTATTATTTTTAAATAATGAAACAATTGTGAAAAAAGGCAAAAGTGATTCATGGGCAGCTGGTATAGTGCATGCTATAGGAAGTGTAAACGGATTATTTGATTCAAAAGAAGAACCTTATATAAAAGCGTTAGATTTGTATAAAGAATTTGGTGTAAGCAGTAGTACAGGTTCAAATAAGTCTAAAGAAGTAAAATCATTATTAGGAATAAATGAAGATAATAAAAAATGGATATTATCGTCAGTTAATGAAAAGGATTCTAATGAATCACCAATGGAAAATGAATCAGCAACAACAGCTGTAAATCAAGAAAATAATGCTGATAAATTAATAATAAGCAATAAGTATGTTGAAGCTCAAAGAATTGTAAATAGAGCATGGAGAGAAAAAAATTATAATAGTAAAGCTAAGTACGCAAGAGAAGCTTTAAATATTTATGAAGATTGTTCGGATGCATATATAATTTTATCTAATGATGCAAAATTAAGCATGAATGAAAAGACTGAAATATTAAGAAGAGCTGTAAAAGCTGCACAAAATACATTAAAGATTGATAAACTAGAAAATGCAGATAAAAGAATATTTAAATTAGAAATAGCTCAACCTCTTTTTGGAGCTAAGTATGTTTTTGCTCAACATTTATGGAGAGAAGGAGAGAGAGATGAGGCTATTAAAGAAGCTTCAGAAATAATCAGATATAATACTACAGATGACTTATTAGTAAGAAGAGTTCTATCAAGTTGGTTATTGATAGAAGAAAGATATGATGAAGCATATGAACTTTTAGATAGATGTATTCATGATTATTTAGCGGCTACATGCTATAATAGAGCAGCATTATTATTTAAAACTGGAAAGAAAAAAGAAGCTGAGAGTGCATTAAGAAGAGCATATAGACAAAATAAATTTGTTATTGATTACTTATTAAAGAAGAAGACTGTAAAATCAGCACACCATGGTTCAAGAATAGGAAGCGAAGATGAAGCAGCTGCATATTCAGAATTAGGATTAAAAGTATGGAATGATTCTGAAATAAGAACATGGCTTAAAGATATGAATAAGAATTTTGAAATATTAAATTTTAGATAAGTATTTACAAAATTGAGCATATATGATAATATATTCTTGTAAAATTTAATAATTCTTCAGGATAGAGTGTAATTCTCAACTGGCGGTTATAGCCCGTGGGCTTTTTAGTTTTTAAAAGCAGGTTCGGTGAAATTCCGAAGTCAACAGTATAGTCTGGATAAAAGGAAGAGTATATATTTATTATGATTTATTATATATTTGCTAGATATTTATATAGTTTAATAAGGCAAGTGTATTAATTATGATTTAATATGTTAGCATATTTATCCTGAACTTTTGTTCAGGATTTTTTTATTAAACTAAGCGTATTAGAATATATAATAATTAAGTAGAGAATAATTAGATTTAATAAATATATGAATATGTAAAGTTTGAAATGTAGAGATATAAGTATTTATTAAATCATATTTTTAATAGTGAACTTTGGTAATAAATATAAGTAGACTAAATAATTTGGCAGAAGCCCCTGAAGATAAAACTTCAGGGGCTTTCCTTTATGTATGAAAAACAAAAATACTGAAAATTGTTAAATTAATAACTAATAAGGGAAGTGGATTAATTAGTGGATAAAATTTATATGCAGTTGGCATTAATGTTGGCTGAAAAAGGGGAGGGCAGTGTGAGTCCTAACCCTTTTGTAGGGGCTGTTATTGTAAAAAATAATAGAATTATAGGAATGGGATACCATGAGAAGTATGGTGAAAATCATGCAGAAAGAAATGCAATTAAGAATTCAGTTGAGGATGTTGAGGGGAGTACTATATATGTAACACTGGAACCATGTGCTCATTATGGAAAAACTCCACCTTGTGTAGATTTTATAATTGAAAAGAAAGTTAAAAGAGTAGTGATTGGAATGCTTGATCCAAATCCATTGGTAGCAGGAAAAAGCATAAAAAAGTTACAGGATAATAATATTCAAGTTACAGTTGGAATTAAAGAAGAAGAATGTAGAAAGCTTAATGAGGTATTTATTAAGTATATAACAAAGAAGCTTCCATTTGTAGTTTTGAAGAGCGCTATATCATTAGATGGAAAGATAGCAACTGCAAATGGGGAATCTAAGTGGATTACATCTAGTGAATCTAGAAAAGATGGACATAAACTTAGAAATAAATATATGGGGATTTTAGTTGGAATAAATACTGTAATTCAAGATAATCCAAGGCTTAACTGTAGAATAGATGAAGAGGAACTTAATGATGATAGTGATTTATTTGGATATATTAAACAATATAATTTATCAGTGGCAGATGGACTTGAGTTGAAATTTGGAAAAAGAGAAGCTAGGAATCCTATAAGAATAATTGTAGATAGTAATTTAAGGATTCCTATGAATTCAGAGGTAATAAATGATGGGGAGAGTACAACTATAGGGACTATAAAAGGGTGTAATGAAGAAAAGAAAAATAAACTGGAAAGTATGGGAATTAAGGTAATTGAAACAGAGCCTAATGGTGGAAAAGTCAATTTAACAGAACTGATTAGGAAACTAGGTGAAGAAGGTATAGATTCTATACTTATTGAAGGAGGAGGAAATATTAATTTTTCTGCATTAGAAGAGGGAATTGTAGATAAGGTTAGGTTTTATATGGCTCCTAAAATAATAGGTGGTGAGAAATCTAAAAGCAGTATTGAGGGAAGTGGATTTTTAAAGCTTGATGAATCTGTGGAGCTAAAAAATGTGCAGTTTGAAAAAATAGATAAGGATTTTGTGATTAAAGGATATGTTAGTTAAATGGTAAATTAGCTGAGTTTTAATAATAAGAAGGTGAGTATATGTTTACTGGGATTGTTGAGGAACTAGGAAAAGTAGAAAAAATCCAATATGATAGGGGATTTTATAAGATTGATATTCAATGCCAGAAAGTATTAGAAGGAACAAAATTAGGTGATAGTATTTGTGTTAATGGGGTGTGCCTTACTGTTAATAAGCTTTATGAAAATCATTTTATAGCTGATGTTATGGGAGAAACTATGGCTAGAACAAATCTTGGAGTTTTGACTGGTGGAGATAAAGTAAATTTAGAAAGAGCACTTAGTTTGTCTGATAGACTTGGAGGACATGTAGTAACTGGGCATGTAGATGGAAAAGGTAGAATTGTTGATATTGATAAAAAGATAGATGGAACATGGCTTTCTGTACAAGCATCAGAGGACATACTAAAATATATAATTTTAAAAGGCTCTATTACAATAAATGGAATAAGCCTTACTGTGGCATATGTAGATGAAAATATATTTAAGGTTTCTGTTATACCACATACATTGGAAAATACAATATTGAACTATAGAAAAGTAAATGATTTTGTAAATATAGAGTGTGACCTTATTGGAAAATATGTTGAAAAACTTTTATTGAGACAGGATGATATAAAAATCTGTAATAAAGAAAGTAATATAACTATGGAATTTTTAAGTGAGCATGGTTTTTAGGTCAAGGGAGGAAAAATATATGAAATTTTCAAGCATAGAAGAAGCTATAAATGATTTAAAAAGTGGAAAGATGATTATAGTTGTTGATGACGAAGGACGTGAAAATGAAGGGGATCTTGTTATTCCAGCAGAAGCGGCAACTGGTGAAAATATTAATTTTATGATAACTCATGCTAAGGGACTTTTATGTGCACCTATGGATATGGAACTAGCAGAAAAGCTTGGTTTAAAGCCTATGGTAGAAAAAAATACAGATAATCATGAAACAGCATTTACTGTTTCTGTTGATTATAAAGATACTACAACAGGTATATCAGCATTTGAAAGAGCAGAAACAATAAAAATGCTTGCGGAAAGTGTTAATCCATTGGATTTTAGAAGGCCTGGACATATATTTCCACTTGTAGCAAAGAAAAATGGTGTATTTGAAAGAACAGGTCATACAGAAGCAGCTGTTGATTTAGCTAAATTAGCAGGATATAAAGGTGCAGCTGCTATATGTGAAATAATAAAAAATGATGGAACTATGGCACGAAGAGATGATTTATTTGAGTTCGCAGAAAAATATGATTTAAAAATTGTTACAATAGCTGACTTGGTAAGTTACAGGCTCAAAAACGAAAGTATTGTATCCAATGAAGCTGAAGCAAAACTTCCTACAAAGTATGGTGAATTTAGGGTGTTTGCATTTAAAGAAAAGAATGGTGATAAATGTCACTTGGCTTTGGTTAAAGGAGATATAAAAGAAGAAAATGAACCAATTTTAGTAAGAATACATTCAGAATGTCTTACTGGAGATGCATTGGGTTCTAGAAAATGTGATTGTGGTGAACAGTATGATAAAGCTATGAAAATGATAGCTGAAGAGAGATGTGGGATACTCTTATATATGAGGCAGGAAGGAAGAGGCATAGGAATTTTAAACAAACTTAAAGCATATGCACTTCAGGATACAGGACTTGATACAGTAGATGCTAATCTTGCATTGGGCCTTGAAGAAGATTTAAGAGATTACAGGGCTAGTGCAGATATGTTAAAGAGTTTTGGAATAAATAAAATAAAGCTTATTACAAATAATCCAGCTAAGATAGAAGGAATAACAAAATATGGAGTAGAGGTAGTGGAAAGAATTCCAATAGAAATGAAAAGTAATAAATACGATATATTTTATTTGAAAACTAAAAAAGAAAGAATGAATCATTTGCTTAATATATAAAAGTAAAAATATTTAATTAATATATTCGCAATTACAATATATATATAGATTTTTGGAGGAGATAATAATGAATAAATTTGAAGGTAAGTTAGTAGCTGAAGGCTTAAAAGTAGGAATTATAGTAGGAAGATTTAATGAATTTGTAGGAGGAAAACTTTTAGAAGGAGCACTTGATGGGTTAAAAAGACATGGTGTAAAGGATGACGATATTGATGTGGCTTGGGTGCCAGGAGCATTTGAAATTCCACTTATAGCAAAGAAGATGGCTAAAAAAGATAAATATGATGCTGTAATATGTTTAGGAGCTGTAATTAAAGGAGCAACATCTCACTATGATTATGTATGTAGTGAAGTATCAAAAGGAATAGCGTCAGTATCATTGGAAACTGAAAAACCCGTATTATTTGGTGTGCTTACTACAAATAATATTGAGCAGGCTATTGAAAGAGCGGGAAGCAAGGCTGGAAATAAAGGATATGAATGTGCTGTATCTGCAATAGAAATGGCGAATTTACTACGAGTTATGAATTAGATAGTATTATAAACAGATAAAATAATGTATGTGCATATGAGCAGGAGAGCAAAATATATTATTTATTATATTAAGAAATTTATCTAAGAGTAAAGATAAAGACTGATTAATTGTAACTTTTTATACTATCCAAATTAATTGTGTTTAATTGACTTGGATAATAGTATAACAGATTACAATTAATCAGCTTTAAAATAATATAGTAATATTATTGTTTTTCAAAACTTGAACATTCTGTTTCAGAATATATTTGAGGATTATCACCTGATACATTTATTGATTCAAGATCACATAATGTATTATTGTTATGAACACAAGTTTCTACATTACATATTAATACATCACATGGGCCAGAGCTATTTGTATTAGAAGTTAAATCACCATAGAGTGATCTGATTAGGAAAGAGCCACAGCATGTTCCGCTGTTGCTAGATGCTCTTATACCTCCAATGTTTACTGTGTTAGAATAACAAGCGCTATTTTCATTATGTGAACAGTTAAGTACATCACAATTAATTTTTTGCATAAAAAACACTCCTTTATATGGTTTTTATTTAAAAACTATTCAGAATATCTAAATTATTTATTGAAATATCTATCTAGCAATCCTTTGAAAGCTCTTCCATGTCTTGCTTCATCTTTACACATTTCGTGAACAGTATCGTGAATTGCATCTAAATTATTCTTCTTAGCAAGATCAGCTAAGTCTTTTTTTCCTTGACATGCACCAAATTCAGCTTCAACACGTGCACTTAAATTAGATTTTGTACATGGCATAACAACTTCGCCTAATATTTCAGCAAATTTTGAAGCATGATCTGCTTCTTCATATGCTATTCTCTTATATGCTTCACCAACTTCTGGATATCCTTCACGGTCGGCTTGGCGGGACATTGCAATATACATACCTACTTCAGTACATTCGCCCATAAAATTAGCTCTTAATGCTTCTAATAATTCATCATCAAGACCTTCTGCTATACCAACTCTATGTTCATCAGCAAACTGAAGATTATCATCCATTTCCTTGAATTTATCTGCAGGTGCCTTACAAATAGGGCATATTTCAGGTGGGGTATCCCCTTCGTGAATATAACCACATATAGTACAAATAAAACGTTTCATTATAATTCCTCCATTAAAAATATTATTAGGTAAAAACAACCTTGTGTTTAGTATTACCTTTTTATTAAAAAATATTAGTATAAAAATTTGAAGTTAATAAGAAAATGGATGATAAAATCAAAATGTAAATATTTATATGTTGAATGATGTGATAAAATAAAATTAGAAATAAATGAAAAGGAATAGTGAAAAACTATGGGGGAAAATAGATGTTTAAAATCCATAAATAAGATGGGGACAAAGAAAAAATTAATGTTGAGTTTTATTTTTGGAGTAATAAGTTTAATACTTCTTATTATGTGCCAGAATATTTATAGCTTTGGAGATTGGTATAATAAATATATATATCCTTGTTTAGTAAATACAATATGTAGAATGATTTCTATAATACCATTCTCATTGTATGAAGTTTTATTGTATTTATTTGTACTTTATGTATTATACTGTATAGCAAAAACTCTTTATCTATTGATTAAAAGAAAATTAAGAATGAAAGATATATTAATTAGAGGAGTTTCATCACTTCTTTTATATATATCTATATTTGTATTCTTGAATATGGTAACGCAAGGTGTAAACTGCTTTAAATCTAGTTTTGCAGTAATTACAAATCTTGAAAGAAAAGAAGTTGATAAAGAAAATTTAAAGGAATTATGTATATACTTAAAGGATAATTTAAATGAGCTAGATAAAAAGATTAATAAAGATGAAAATGGATTGTTTGCGCTTAAGAGTGATTATAAAGAAATAGGAAGAAAAAATATGTATAATCTTTCTAATAAATATGATTGTCTAAAAGGATTTTATCCTAATCCCAAGGAATATATTTTTTCAAGTTTAATGTCATATCAGCTTCTTCAAGGGGAAAGTACTTTTACAATAGAAGCAAATTATAATAATGATATGCCAGAACATAATATACCTAGTACCATATGTCATGAGCTTAGTCATATAAGAGGATTTAATAATGAAGATGAAGCAAATTATATAAGTTTTTTATCATGTATAAATTCTGAAGATTATAATTATCAATATAGTGGATATATAATGGCATATGTATATTGTATGGATGATTTATATTATGCAGATAAGGATGCATTTATTGAAATAAGCAAAGATACGTGTGGTGGTGTAAAAAGAGAGCTTATGCAAGATAATGAGTTTTGGAAACCATATAGGGGAGTTGTATCTAGTGTATATAATTTTATTTATGACAAGCTTTTAAAGATGGTTGGTCAGGAAAATGGAATACATAGTTATAATGGTATAGTTAAACTATTAATATCTGGATATAGAAATCAATTTTAGATAAATTATGTAAAATAAAGTTGAAAATAATCGTATTAGAGTATAAAATATATATATAAAGAATAAATTTACATAAATTGAGGGGATTGACATGAATAAAAGTATTTCGGATAATAATGCCATAAACACTATATACAATAATGTAATACCATTATTAAATGCATTATTTAATAATGATATATCAATAACATTATGTGATTCAGAAAAAAGTATTTTTTATCAACCAGCAAAGGATATTAGAATAAATAGGCCATTAGGAGAATCTATATCTGAGAATAAAGAAATTTTTAATGTTTTTAAAAGTGGACGACCTATGATAAATGAGGTTAGCGGAGAACATCTTATTAAGATATTTGGAGTAGAATTTAAAGGATATATATTTCCTATTAAAGAAGATAATAACGTGGTAGGAGTGTTAGCTTTAGCTATATCATTAAAGAATAAAAAGATGGTTGAGAATATAACTAGAAATTTATCAGAATCTATTACAAATATATATTCAGGAATAAGTAATATAACTCAAGGGGTTCAAGAATTAGCTGATACTAACTCAAATCTTTTAAATGAAACACATAAGGCAAAAGAAGAAGCTAAAAACAGTAATTCTATAGTAGGAATTATTCAAGATATCTCATCAGCAACTAATCTTCTTGGCTTAAATGCTTCAATAGAAGCAGCAAGAGCAGGAGAGTATGGAAGAGGGTTCTCAGTAGTTGCAGAAGAAATACGTAAATTATCAGTTACATCAAAAGAATCAATAGATAAAATTGATGAGATTATAAAAAATATATCATGTTTCATATCAAGTATTTATTGTGGGATTGATTCGGCAAATGATGTTTCTCAAAATCAATCAGCAGCATTAGAAGAAATACTGGCAAGTATTCAAGAATTAGAAGCAAACTCAAAAAAATTAGCTGAAATAGCCAAAATAATATAGAGTCATAATATAAATAAAAGTATTAAATTTGAGTGTAAGTAAATTTGATACTTTATTTGCTTTTAGATGATAAATAAAATATGAATTTATTTTTATTGTTGAAGTCATAAAATAATAGGATTAAAATTATTAATAAGAAAAGTATACAAAATAAGCAAAAAAGAGGGGGATATTATGAATTTTGAATTTGCAGAAAGGATGTCTAAATTAAGTGCATCAGAAATAAGAGAAATTTTAAAGGTTACGCAAAGACCTGAAATAATTTCATTTGCAGGGGGGCTTCCTGCACCAGAAATGTTTCCAATAAAAGAAATAGAAGAGGCAAATAGAATTGTACTTGAGGAAAATGGAATGAAGGCATTACAGTATTCCACTACTGAAGGCTTTAATCCGTTACGAGAATGGATAGCAGATAGAATGAATGCAACATTAGGTACATCTTTTGAAATTTCAAACATACAAATAACTCATGGATCTCAGCAGGGGCTTGATTTATTGGGAAAAATATTTTTAAATAAAGGCGATGTTGTTTTGTGTGAAAGTCCAACTTATCTTGCAGCAATAAGTGCATTTAAATCATATGAGTGTGAGTTTATAGAAGTACCTACAGATAAAGAAGGTATGATACCAGAAGAACTTGAAAAGATATTAAATAGTGTGAAAAACGTTAAATTAATATATACTATTCCAACATTTCAAAATCCAACAGGAATAACATGGACTTTAGAAAGAAGAAAAGCAATAGCAGATATTACAGGAAAATATAATAAAGTTGTAATTGAAGATAATCCATATGGAGAACTTAGATTTAATGGTGAAAATCTTTCATCATTAAAATCATTTGATACAACTGGGAATATTGTATGTCTTGGAACATTTTCTAAGATATTCTGCCCAGGATATAGAATTGCATGGGTTGCAGCACATAAAGATATAATTGAGAAACTTGTTATAATTAAACAGAGTACTGATTTACAATGTAATACAATTGCACAAATGGATATTGCTAAATATTTAGAATTAAATGATATTGATGAGCATATTAAGAAAATAAGACGATTGTATAAAAAAAGATGTAGCCTTGCAATAAAGACTATGGAAGAAGAATTTCCAGACTGTGTTGAATTTAATAAACCTGATGGAGGATTATTTACATGGATTAAACTTCCAGAATATATAAATGCAAGAGAGTTATTGACAAAGTGTATTGAAAAGAATGTTGCATTTGTGCCAGGAGGACCTTTCTTCCCTAATGGAGGACATGAAAACTACTTTAGAATTAACTATTCAAATATGCCAGAAGAAAGAATAGTTGAGGGAATTAAAATATTAGGGCAAGTAATAAAAGAATTTATAAATAATCAATAACAAATTAGATATTAATTTTATAAAAATAAGTATATTACAAAAACAATAGGGGTAGTATAAATTAAAAAACATAGATTTAGATATGATTAATACTATGTTGATACATGTTTAAAAAGTAGTATTACCTTTAGTTAATAAATAAAAGTAAAAATAAAGAAGAGTATTTAAAATCCAGCTATTTTAAATGCTCTTTTATTAATATATGGTTATATAATTAGCTGAAGGAGAGTACCAAAAAGTGATAAAAAGATTAAAAATCGTATGGTGTTAAGTTTCACTTTTTTTATTGGTTTTAAAAAGAGTGCAGCAATAGCACAAAACCCCCAACATATTGAAAGATATTTCTGAAGAAAGAAATTATAGGGCTGATAATTATAATTAAGATAAGCAAGTAGCAAGGAGAAAAAAATAATGGGAATAAACACATACACCTTATGCAATAAAAGGCCTCTTTTAAAATATAATAAAAGAAAGCATAGACAGCAGCAAACGACTAAAAGATTAAATCCTACTGAAAGAAGGCGTAATGCCATAAAAAATCCTCCTGATAATATACTTGTCAATTAATATTATTCGTATTATATAGAAAAAATAACTTATATTTTATAGGCATAAAGTACTGTATCAAAGATAAAAAAGCTTATTTATTATTGTAAAAAGCTTAGTTGAACATTAGTGATTTTTTCATCGTAGGATGGCATTTTTAAAGAAATATTATATTTATTACTTGCTTCTAAAAGAGTATTTGCTAATTTTTTTATATTATTGTCATAACATTTATATTTATCTTTAAATTTCATTTCATATTTACATCTTATTCCAGGAAAGTTTTCATCAAGTTTTTTATAAAAATATGCTTTTTGCCTATCACGCATAGTCATTCCTAAGAATGGAACTATATATTTTACGCCGTAATAATTTGCTCTATCTACTATTTCTAATATATTTTTTTCATTATCTTCAATGAAAGGAAGAACTGGCATTAGTGTAATGCAGGTACATATTCCTGCTGAAGATAATATTCCAAGGGCTTTAAATCTATCGGAAGATGGTGGTGCAGCTGGCTCAATTATTTTTGCGAGTTTATCATCATATGTTGTTATGGTCATAGCAACAGAGGCATATATTTTGTTTATTTCTGATATAATATCTATATCTCTTAATATTAGATTGCTTTTGGTAGTTATGTGAATAGGATTATTATATTTTGAAATAATCTCAAGACATTTTCTTGTAAGCATATATTTTTTCTCTGATAAAGTGTAAGGATCACTCATGGAACCTGTACCTATAGTTCCTTTTTTTCGCCTGTTATTTAATTCTTTTTCAAGTAAGGAAGGAGCATTGATTTTTATATTTAAATCATCGAAATTTTCTATTCTATAGCATAAACTTCTGGAATCACAGTAGATGCATTTATGTTCACATCCTCTGTAAATATTAAATAAATATTTGCATCCAAACCAACTTGAAGGGTATTTATTTTTTGAAAGAAGAATCTTGCCTTCAATTTCTTTTGTCATTTTAATACCTCCTTAATATATATGTTTAATTTTACCATGAATAATATGACATGATAGTGTCATGTTAAATTTATTGTAAGAAATATTAAAGTATTTTATGTGGATTTATATGTACTTTTTGAATGAATGATACTGTAACCATTGAAACAGAGAGACTTATATTGAGAAAGTTTAAAGTTAAATTTATGTATCGAATATGAAAGTCATGGTATAATAAAAAATATTAAACTACAGAAATTTTATAAATGGAGGTACTAGGCTTGAATAAAGATTTTCAGTACATTTTATTTGATTTAGATGGAACACTTACAGATTCAGGAGAGGGAATAACAAAAGCAGTACAATATGCATTAAAATATTTTGGAATAGATGTTCCTAATATTGCAGATTTAAATAAGTTTATTGGTCCACCATTAAAAGATTCTTATAAAAGATTTTATGGATTTGATGATAATAAGGCTCAAGAAGGCTTAGTGAAGTTTAGAGAATATTACGAAGATAAAGGGTTGTTTGAAAATAAAGTTTACGATGGAATTGAAGAAGTATTAAAAACTCTTAAAGAGAATGGCAAGGAACTTATAGTGGCTACTTCAAAGCCAGAAGTTCATGCAAAGATAATACTTGAACATTTTGGATTAGCTAAATATTTTGATTTTATAGGTGGAGCTGATTTAGAAGAGACAAGAGTAAAAAAAGGTGATGTAATAAAATATGCTTTGAAGGAAGCTGGCATTAATGATTTTTCAAAAGTAATCATGGTTGGTGACAGAGAACACGATATAATCGGAGGAAAAGAAAATAATTTAAAAACCATAGGAGTTCTTTATGGCTTTGGAGATGTAGTTGAACTAACTCAAGCTAGAGCGGATTATATTGCTAAAGAACCAAAGGATATTTTAGATATATTACTATAATATTATTAGTAAAAAGTTAACAGTATGAAATTTAAAATTAATTATCAAGCTAAGTGCAATATTTAGCTTTGCTATTAATACAAGATGAACTTATGAATAATGAGAATTCATAGGTTCATTTTTTATATTGTAAAATAAGAATTTTGTAAAGTGGTTTGCTTGGATATGAAAAATTTGAAAAGTTGATATAATTGTAATTAGGAAATTAATTAATTAAATGTAAAATATTATTTGATTCAGATGAATAAATGATGGAGGTTTTTTTTGAAAGAAAAAGTTTTAAATTTCTAAGGAATGTGATAGGTTGTCAAGTCTTGTTGAAAATGTTCTTAGGCTTTCTGTATTGGAAAAATGTGATTTTGAAATAGAAAAAAAGGAAGTAAATCTAAGTGAAGTTCTTGTAGAAATATGTGAGAGAATGAAAAGCAGAATAATAAGAAATAATCTAACATTAAAATATGACTTAGATGATATAGTTATTAAAATAGATGAAGAAAACCTTACTGTGACATATGCTTTATAAAATTGTGAAAATAGTTTGTTACCATAATTACATGGAAGGAGGGATAAAGTGAATAAAAGATTTATTGCTGTAGGTTCAGTGGTAGTAACAATGTTGTTGGTAATAGGTACATATTATTGTACCAAAGCATATTCAGAAAAAATTAATGTAGTCAGCTATAAAGAGCCAGCTCAAATTAATGAAAGCGGATATCAGACAACAAAGTATGAAAATTTAGATGCTTATGACTGGATAGACGATGATAATGTATTGATTTTAAAGGATAATGGTAATTATCATAATTTTGATTCGGATATAGATATGGCATATGTAAGTATATACAATTTAGATACTAAAACATATAAAGACTTTAATAATATGACTATGGATGCACATTGTTTTTATAGTGTTTCACCAAGTGGAAGATATGTATTATATGGAGAACCTAGATATATTCCTGAAATTGAAAGTGAAGAATGGAAAAAAGCATGTGATTCACAAGAATTATTTCATGAAAAATATGATATTTTAGATCTTAAAACTGGAGAAATACTCGAAGAATTTGATAAAACTATTAATAATTGTTCGGCAGATTATAGATGGATAAGTGATGATAAGATATTTGTTAATTATGGAGGAGAATGGGATATTCTTAACAAAGAAGGAAAATCATTAAAAAGGGGATATTTTAATTTTGATAATTGTTATAGTTCATATGCATCTCTTACAGGTATAAATGATATTAAGGATTTGGGTGATGAGTGTAATGGGAAATTATATTATACTAAAGATTTTATGGGCTCTGATGGCAATCTGGGTATAAACATTTATTCTACTGATATTAATTCATCAAAAGAGGAATTGATTTGTAAATATGAACATTCATTTGAGAGTGATAAAAAGGGAAAGAATATAGCTATAAATAGTTTTTATAATAACGGGGAAGCAAATGGAACAAAGGGAATATTTTTGATGAGATTGATGCATTGGCTGAAAATCGTAACACGGATGATGTATTAAATAATAGTATTAAATTATTAAATTTATCTGATGGAAATATAAAAGAAATTGGAAAAATTTCTGATTTGTTTGATGAAAATAAAGACGAGCATTTTTATAATGTCAGTGGAGTTAATTTTGAAAGAGTTCAATCAACAAAAAGAATGCCTGGGCCTAGATTTGGGAAAATAGCATGGGGTAAAAGTGGAACATCATTATTTTATACTTATAAATATACATCTAAGGAAGATGGTCAAAATTATACTGATACCTATGTTGTAACATTTGATAGTAATAATTAGTTTGAAATTAGGGCTTAATTATATATTAAAAATTAAGTCTTAGTTTTTATTGTAGAAAAAAAACTATAATTCCTATATAATTAGTATGAATAGATTAAGAAAAAATATTAATGTAATAGAACTATGAATATTTTTATTTGATACTTTTTAAACATTAGGAGGAAAGATTATGAACGGATTATATAAAACAGATAAAGAGAGTATAAATGTAAATGATATTGATAAATTATTAGGTAATATTGAACTAATAGATATAAGAGAAGAGGATGAATATAATGAAGGCAGCATAAAAACTGCAAAGAATATTCCTATGAGAGAATTATTAATGAATCCAGATGAGTATATGGATATAGATAAACAGTATTACTTATTATGCCGTTCTGGATCTAGAAGTGCAATGGCATGTATGCAGCTTAGAGAAGAAGGTTATGATGTTGTAAATGTTTCTGGAGGTGTAATGGGGTATACAGGAAGTAATATGACAAATAAATAATTTTTTGTATGCATAATTGTGTAAGATAGTAGTTAGTATAAATACATAGGTAAGTTAATAAATTTATTGCTCTTTTTATATCTATAGAAAAAACTGTGATTATGGAAAGGGCAATATTTATTATGCCTTAAATTAAATATTGTAAAAATAGCAAATATTAGTGTACAATTAAATAACTATTAAGTAAAGGGGAACAAAAGATGAGTAGTAGAATAAAAAGGTATATATTGAGGTTTGCTGATATATTAGAAACGATTATTGGAATATTGCTTGCTTTCAGCATAGCAATATTAGTTATATTCTTATTTGGAGATTTAAAAGTTCTTATATTAAATCCTACTAATACAGAATTTTTTAATACATTATTGTCATCTGCATTTAATCTTGTAATAGGAATAGAGTTTATCAAGATGCTTTGTAAGCATAGTCCTGATACTGTAATTGAAGTATTATTATTTGCAATAGCAAGAAAGCTTATAGTAGAACATGGTTCCACTGTAGAAAATTTAATAGGTATATTATCTATAGGAATATTATTTGCAACAAGAAAATATCTGTTCCACAATTTTGAGAATGTAACTGAAAAGTGTATATATAGAGGAAGTGAAAGAGTTAAGAAAATTAATCTTCTTGAACATGTGGATATTCCTTTTGAAGGGAATGAAACGCTTGAAGACGTTATATTGAAAGAAGTAGAAAAGAGAAATATTAAATTAGGAACAGGAGTATGTATTTATTACTCAGATTTTGCACTGAAAATAGCAAAGATGAAAAATCATGAAATAACACGAGTGGAAGTTATTAGATCATTAGATTAATTTAATATTTAGAACTGATACATAAATTAAATGTATCAGTTCAATTTTTTTATTAGATGTTAATTTAGCTTTATATTTATATATAGGCTAACATAATTTACTGATTTGATTGTATTTGTATTTGAACATTAGGATTGGATAATGGGTGTCATAGTTCTTGCCAGTTCATTATTTCTTTTATTTTATCTGAAAGAGCTATTGATAGTTTATCATGAGTAATAAGGCTTGGATGAGAATCTGTACCTATACTATCAGCTTCATTTTGTGGGGTTAAATGCATTGAAAAAATATTATTATCATGAAATTCATTTGAAAAGCATGAAACACATTTTTCTACAGAAGGGTATAAATTATCTCCCATAACCCCTAAAATGCATAATATTGTTGATGAAGGATTAGCTTGTCTTACTTGTCTTAAGAAGTTTAAATATCCTTTTTCAAAGTAGTTAATTCTTTCGTTAATATCTTTAGTATAACTGAAATCATTAGTGCCTAAGTTTATTACAATTAAGTCAGGAATAAATTTTGAATTATCCCATATGTTATATTGAGTTTCAGGAATTCCTAATATTTTATCTAAATCCATATCTGTATATTTGTAAAGTTTTGGCATAAGTAGTTCGTCGTTTGGAACATTTTCTTCGGTGTAAGATGAAATTATTCCAATTCCACTCCAACTCACAAGATTATAGTCAGCAGCAAGTTTTCTTGCAGTTTTTGAAGCATAGGCCATCCAAGGATTTTCTTGAGTAGTATTAAATTGATCAACATCTAATTTACCTTCATTTCCGTATCCACATGTTATGGAATCACCTATAAATTCAATTCTTCTTTTACTATTTTCAACTTTTTTTATTTCTTTAAAATCATAGATTTGTATACTTTTTATACCGAGTTTAGCAAATGCAGATTCTGACATTTTTATAAACTTTACTTTTACAGTTTGAATATCTTTGGCTTCAAATAAGGTATATTTCTTTTCTTTAGCATTAATTATAAATCTTTTATGAGGAATTTCATTATCATTTATAAATACAGCCGCATAAGCTTTGAAAATATCTTCATAAGCATCACAATTTTAACATAATGTAATATCT